>MUNB01000114.1 GCA_002154345.1 Streptomyces griseus | reverse complement strand
GGGAACGGGGGAGCGAGCGGGGCACGGCGGTGGTCCGGCCGCGCGCTCACGAGGGCGTGGGGGCCGTCGGGGCCGCTGTGCGGGTGTGGCGCTCCAGCAGCGTCTGCCGGTGCAGCCGGGTCTGCTTCGGCATGTTCCAGCCGAGCACGCCGACCGGCGCGTCGCCCCGCGTGTAGCGGACGACGAACCGCCCCTCGTCCGGGGAGCCTTCGACGACCTCGGCATCGGCGTCGGGTGTCGGCAGACCGTAGACCTGGATCTTCACGTCGTACTGGTCGCTCCAGTAGTACGGGACCGGGGTGAAGGGCCGGTCCGCGCCGAGGATGTCCGCCGCGACGGCCAGGGCCTGTTCACCGGCGTTGGTACGGTTCTCCAGCCGGAGCGACACCCCCAGCGCGGCGTGGTGCCAGCGGGCCACGTCGCCCACGGCGTAGACACCCTCGGCCGCCCGGCAGCGGGAGTCGCAGACCACCCCGTCAGCGATCCGCAGTCCGCTGCCCGCCAGCCAGTCGGTGGCCGGCAGCGACCCGACCGCCGCCACCACGAGGTCGGCCTCGACGATCTCTCCGGACGCCAGAAGCACTCCTCGCGACGGGCCGGTCTCCGCGACCGTTCCGTCCACCAGGGTGCTGTCGCGCAGCTCGACGCCGTGCCGCCGGTGCAGGGCGGCCAGGTGGAGCGCCACCCCGGAGCCGATCTGGTCGGCCATCGGGGCAGGCTGCGGACCCACCAGGGTCACGGCCGGCCCCATGCGCCGTACGGTGGCGGCGATCTCGCTTCCCAGGACCCCGTTGCCGACGACCACGACCCGGGACGCCCCGAGCAGGTCACCGCGCAACGCCGTCGCCTCCGCCAGGGTCCGCAGCACCCGTACGCCGGGCGCGCCGGGAAGAGCGCGCGGGCGCAGCCCGGTCGCCAGCACGACGGCGTCCGCGGTGAGTTCCCGCCCGGCCGAGGTGCGGACGGTCCGGGCGGCGGCGTCGAGGGAGCGGGCCGCTTCGCCGAGGAGGAAGTCGGCTTCGAGGGCGTCGAGCGCCTCCTGGGCGCGCAGCCGCGCCCGCTCGGCCGTCCAGTCCCCGGCCAGCACCTGCTTGGACAGCGGCGGCCGGTCGTAGGGTGCGGTGTCCTCGTCGCCGAGGACGGTGATCCGCCCCGTGAACCCCTTGCGCCGCAGCGCCTCCACCGTGCTGAGGCCGGCCGCGCCCGCGCCGACGACCAGGACGCTGCCGGGCGGGTTCACCGGGCCTCGTCGAGGTGGATGGCGAGCGCGGGGCACACCTCCGCCGACTCGCGCACGGCGGCATGCCGTTCCTGCGGCGGTTCGGCGTCGAGGAGGATGACGATGCCGTCGTCCTCGCGCTGGTCGAACACCTCCGGGGCGATCAGCACGCACTGGCCCGCTCCGCAGCACTTCTCTTCGTCGACCGTGATCCTCATGCGGGGTCCTGCTTCCTGGAGTGGGGGGAATCGCCGGGGTGGGGGGAGGTGACCGGCGCGGTGAGCAGGCCGGTGATCGCGTCGCACAACGCGTCGGCCGTGTCCTGCCACGAGGTGGCGGGGGAGGAGACGATCCCGTCGGCCCGCGCCCGCTCCCGTTCCGCGCAGGTGTGGGTGATCAGATGGCGGGCCATCGTGCCGCGCTGGGCGCGGACCTCGGCCGACAGCGTGCCCAGGCAGCGGCCGAGGCCGTCGAGGGTCTGCCGCAGACAGGGCCGGGTGAGGGCCTCGTCGGTGACGAGTGCGCGCATCATCGGGTCCGTCATGACCTGGACGGCGAACCGCGCCTGCCAGGAGGGGGAACCGAGCGACGCCAGGTACTCGGTGACCGGGCGGACCAGACAGCCCACCCACGTCGTCACGTCCTGAGCGTCCCCGGCGGCCGCGACGTGCCGGGCGCGGATGAGCTCGACGCGTTCGCCGTGCCGGGTCATCAGGGCGCGGACCAGATCGTTCCTGGTGCCGAAGTGATAACTGACGGCCGTTACATTGCCCTGCCCGGCCGCCTCGGCGATCTGCCGGTTCGACACCGCGGACAGGCCCTGTTCCGCGAAGAGCCGTTCGGCCGCCGCCATGATCGCCTCGCGGGTTCCGGCGGCCCGGTCGGTGCGGGCCGCCGCCCGGCTCACCGGCGCACCTGCCGGGCGGCCGCGCCAGGGGCCTCGCGGGTCTCCCGTGTGTCTCTCATGGCTGTCTCCTCGGTCTTCGGTACGGCGCCGAAGCCTTCTCGTACGGCGTCGAGGCCGGTGTCGGCCTCGGTGAGCCCAGCCAAGTGCATGCCCTCATTTAAATCAATCGACTGACTTAAAAGCGACGGGTGATCGGCCGTAACCGACCCGGTTCATCGGGCGGGGGCCGGTCTCCCGGGCGGGTCTTCTAGGCTGATCCCGTGACCCAGGAGACCCGGACGCTCCCCGCGCTCGCACCCGGCTCGGTGGAGACGCCGTTCGTCATCAAGGACTACGGCGAGATCGTCTCCCACGACACGCTCTGGGACGCGCACTCCCACCCCTTCCACGAACTGCTCTGGAACGAGCGCGGCGCCTCCACCGCGGTGGTCGGCGCACGTGTCTGGACGATCACTCCGACGCTCGGCCTCTGGATGCCCGCGGGCACGTTGCACACCGGTTCGGCGAGCGCCGGCACCTGGCTGCGCGCCAGCTTCTTCGGCTTCCGTACCACCGCGTCGATCTCCGACACTCCCGTCGCCGTCGAGATCACCCCGCTGCTGCGCCTGCTGCTGGAACGGCTCGGCGAACCCGGCCTCGCTCCCTCCTCCCGGGCCGCGACCGAGGCGCTCGTGCTCGACGTCCTCGCGCCCTCGCCCCGCGAGCTGCTCGTCCAGGTGCCCACCTCCGGCCTCCTGCGCCCCATCGCGGACGCGGTCCGCGAGGATCCGGGCGACCAGCGGACCCTGGCGGACTGGGCGTCCGAGCTGGGGGTCAGCACCCGTACGGTCACGCGTGCCTTCAGCGCCGAGACGGGCACGAGCTTCGTGCGGTGGGTGGCGGCGGTCCGCGCGCAGCACGCGATCGGCCTGCTCACCCGGGGCTGGGACGTCGAGTCGGTCGCCGAACAGGTCGGCTACCGCTCCGCGAGCGCCTTCGGCGCGGCCTTCCGGCGGACCACCGGGCTGACCCCGGGGATGTTCCGGCCCGAGCTCACGCCCTGAGCAGGCGGAGGCCGAGATCCGCCGCGTCGAGGCCGAGGAGGTCGCCGTTGCGTTCGGCCCACCGGCCGGAGGCGAGGTCGTCGCCGAGGCCGCGTACCGCACGCTCCTCCGCCTCCGGCCCGACCCTTGTCCACACCGACATCGCCCGGCGCACACGCTCCTCCAGATACGCTCCCGGCCGGCGCCAGTACGCCTCGAACAGGCCGTCGGCGCAGTCCCACGGGACGGGCACCGGCTCGGCGCGGGCGCCGATCGCGTCGGCCATCCCGGCGAGCGAGGGGAAGTCCGCGAGGACGCCGGTGAACTCGGGCAGATAGTCGCGGGTGAGCCAGAACCGGTCCTGCCACTCCGGCTCGTCGGTGTCGAAGGTGAGCACCACCACGCGGCGGGCCACCCGCCGCATCTCGCGCAGCCCCGCGATCGGGTCGCTCCAGTGGTGAACGGTGGAGACGGCCATCGCGACGTCGAAGGAACGGTCCGCGAACGGCAGGCACTCCGCGGCGGCGTCGACGCACGGCGCCGAGCCGGGAGGCCGCTGCCCCCGCATGACCGCCGACGGCTCGACCGCGGTCACCTCGCGGTCGGCGGGCTCGTAGGAGCCGGTGCCGGCCCCGACGTTCAGCACCGTCCGCGCGTCTCCGAGGGCGTCCCGGATCTGCGCGGCGATCCGGGGATCGGTGCGCCGGGTCGCGGTGTAGGCGTCTCCGATCGCGTCGTACAACCGTGCACCGAGCATGGTCAGTTGCTCCTCCGGCGTCACGGCGAGCCCCTTCGCCCGTGTCCTGAGTTCCCGGTCGATGGCCGTCACCATCGCGTCGGCGCGATCACGCCGCTCCAGCAGCAGGCCGCGCAGCCGGTGCAGGTGCGCGACCGCGTCGGCCGACGGATCGTCGACCAGTTCCGCGATCTCCCGCAGTCCGAAGCCCAGCCGCCGGTAGGCCAGCACCTCACGCAGCCGTTCCATGTCGCCCGCCGCGTAGGCCCGGTACCCGGCCGCGGTCCGCGCGGACGGCCGGACCAGCCCGATCCCGTCGTAGTGATGCAGCGTGCGGACGCTCACGCCGGCCAGCTCGGCCACGCGTCCCACGGTCCAGTGCTCTTCCACGGTCCAGTGTTCTTCCACGGCGTCGACTGTGCCGCCTGACGCCGCGTGAGGGTCAAGAGCCTCATGTGCCGCCGTCCCGCCGACGACGGATGTCCGTATCGCTACAACACCTGTCTCAAACAGTTGATTGCGACACCTGCGCTTCCTCTCATAAAGTGCCAAGGCAAGCCTTACCTAAGCCCCTGACGCACACATCGCGCAGCGCTCCACGACGGCAGCCCCACGCCCGGACGCGCGAGAAGCGGCACCCCCGACATCCGGAAAGCCGGGTACACACCCATGTCTTCACACCGCCTCCGCCTGCTCATCGTGGCGGCCGCCCTCGTCGGCGTCTCCGCCTGCGGCGGGACCACCGACACCGGGAACAAGGACGACGAGAACCGTTCCGGCGGCGCGTTCCCCCTGACCGTCGAGCACGCCCTGGGCAAGACCACCATCCCGGCCAAGCCCAAGCGCGTCGCGACCGTCAACTGGGCCAACCACGAAGTGCCGCTCGCGCTCGGCGTCGTGCCCGTCGGCATGTCCGCGGCCAACTTCGGCGACGACAACGACGACGGCGTGCTGCCCTGGGTCGAGGAGAAGCTGGAGGAGCTGAAGGCCGACACGCCGGTCCTCTTCGACGAGACCGACGGCATCGACTTCGAGGCCGTGGCGGACACCAAGCCGGACGTCATCCTGGCCGCGTACTCGGGGCTGACCAAGAAGGACTACGAGACCCTCAGCGAGATCGCCCCCGTCGTCGCCTACCCGGACGCCCCCTGGGCGACGCCGTGGCGCGAGATCATCCGGACGAACAGCAAGGCGATCGGGCTGGCCGACGAGGGCGAGAAGCTGATCAAGAAGCTCGACGGGGACATAGCCAAGACCGCCGCCAAGTACCCGCAGCTCAAGGGCAAGTCGGCGATGTTCATGACGCACGTCGACCCCAACGACGTCAGCCAGGTCGGCTTCTACACCACCCACGACACCCGCACCCAGTTCTTCCAGGACCTCGGCATGAAGATCCCCGGGTCCATCGCGAAGGCGTCCGAGGGCACCAAGAAGTTCGCCCTGACCAAGAGCGCCGAACAGATCGACGCGTTCGACGACGTCGACATCATCACCGGCTACGGCGACGACACCGGCGAGCTGCTGAAGACCATCACCGAGGACCCGCTGCTCTCGAAGATCCCGGCCGTCGAGCGCGGCTCCGTCTACCTCCTGCCCGGCACCAGCCCGCTGGCCACCGCCGCCAACCCGACGCCCCTGTCGATCGGTTACGTGCTGGACGACTACGCCGCCGCCCTCGCCAAGGCCGCGGACAAGGTCAAGTGACCACGCTCGACACCCGCACCCCGCCGGACGCCGTCACCAGGCGTCCGGCGGGCGTGCGCCTGCTGTGGGTTCTCCTCTCCGTGCTCGCCCTGGCCGCGGTGATGGTGGCGTCCGTCGCCTTCGGCTCCCGTGACGTGCCCTGGTCCGACGTCGTCGCGGCGCTCGGCGGCGCGGACGACACCCTGGGCCGGGCGGCGGCGACCAAGCGCGTACCCCGTACCGTTCTCGCCGTCGTCATCGGCGCGGCCCTCGGCCTCGCCGGCGGTGTGATGCAGGGCGTGACCCGTAATCCGCTGGCCGACCCGGGCATCCTCGGCGTCAACATGGGGGCGTCCCTCGCCGTCGTCACGGCGGTCGCGTTCTTCGGGCTCACCTCGCCGACCGGATACATCTGGGTCGCCATCGTGGGCGCGGCCCTCTCGGCCCTCTTCGTCTACACCGTCGGAACCCTCGGCAGGGGAGGGGCGACCCCGCTCAAGCTGGCCCTCGCGGGAGCCGCCACCTCCGCCGCCTTCGCCTCGCTCGTCAGCGCGGTCATCCTGCCGCGCAACGACATCGCCGGAAGTTTCAAGCTCTGGCAGATCGGCGGCGTCGGCGGTGCCTCCTTCGAACGCATCGGCCAGGTCGCGCCGTTCCTCGCGGTCGGCTTCGTCGTCTGCCTGTTGTCCGCCCGCGCCCTCAACTCCCTCGCGCTGGGCGACGAGCTGGCCGCCGGACTCGGTGAACGCGTCGCCGTGGCACGGGCCGTGGCCGCCCTCGGCGCCGTACTGCTCTGCGGAGCGGCCACCGCCGTCGCCGGGCCGATCGGCTTCGTCGGCCTCGTCGTCCCGCACACCTGCCGGCTGCTCGTCGGCGTCGACCACCGCTGGCTCCTGCCGCTCTCCGCGGTGCTCGGCGCGGTGCTGCTCACCGCAGCCGACGTTGTCGGCCGGATCGTGGCGCGCCCCTCGGAGATCGACGTCGGCATCGTGACCGCCCTGGTCGGAGCCCCGTTCTTCATCTACATCGTCCGCCGACAGAAGGTACGTGCCCTGTGAGCGCCCCTGTCCTCACCCGGCCGGCATCCGTCGAGGCCGCCACCCGCCGACGCGTCCGGGCCGCCTCGCGCCGCCGCCTCGTCGCCCTGGTGCTGGTGGTCCTCGTCGTCGCCGCGTTCACCGTGACCCTGATGGCGGGCCGCACGTTCTACCCGCCCGGCGACGTGTTCCGGGTGATCCTCGGCGAGCAGGTGCCGGGCGCCTCGTTCACGGTGGGCCGGCTGCGGCTGCCCCGTGCCGTCCTCGCCCTGGTCACCGGATTCAGCTTCGGGCTGGCCGGTGTCACCTTCCAGACGATGCTTCGCAACCCCCTCGCCAGCCCCGACATCATCGGCATCAGCTCCGGGGCGAGCGCCGCCGCGGCCATCGCCATCGTCACCCTGTCCCTCGGCGAGGTCCAGGTCTCCGTGCTCGCCATCGCCGCCGGCCTCGGCGTCGCCCTGCTGGTGTACTCACTGGCCTTCAAGGGCGGCGTCGTCGGCACCCGGCTCATCCTGATCGGCATCGGGATCTCCGCGATGCTCGACAGCATCACCTCCTACGTCCTGTCGCAGGCTGCCGAATGGGACCTCCAGGAGGCGATGCGCTGGCTGACCGGCAGCCTCAACGGAGCCACCTGGGACCAGGTGCTCCCCGCGCTCACCGCGGCGGCCGTCCTCACCCCGCTGCTGCTGGGCCAGGCCCGTAACCTCTCCGCGCTGCAACTCGGCGACGACACCGCCTCCGCCCTCGGCGTACGCGTCGAACGCACCCGGATCACCGTGATCGTCGCCGCCGTCGGCCTGATCGCCTTCGCCACCGCGGCGGCCGGACCCATCGCGTTCGTGGCGTTCCTCTCCGGCCCCATCGCGGCCCGGATCGTCGGAGCGGGCGGCTCCCTGCTGGTGCCCGCCGGACTCGTCGGCTCGCTGCTCGTCCTCGTCGCCGACTTCACCGGCCAGTTCGCCTTCGGCGAGCGCTATCCGGTCGGCGTCGTCACCGGCGTCCTCGGAGCCCCCTACCTCGTCTACCTGATCATCCGCACCAACCGGGCGGGAGGCTCGCTATGACCACGCACCACCGACTGACCGCCGAAGGACTCACCCTCGGCTACGGCGAACGCACCGTCGTCGACTCCCTCGACCTGGCCGTACCGCCCGGCCGGATCACCGTGATCGTCGGCGCCAACGCCTGCGGCAAGTCGACCCTGCTGCGTTCCATGTCCCGGCTGCTCGCGCCCCGGGCGGGCCGCGTCGTCCTCGACGGCAAGGAGGTGCACCGGTTGCCCGCCAAGGAGCTGGCCCGCACCCTCGGCCTGCTGCCGCAGTCGCCCGTCGCGCCCGAGGGCATCACCGTCTCCGACCTCGTCGGCCGCGGCCGCCACCCGCACCAGGGGATCTTCTCCCGCTGGAACGAGAAGGACGACGCCGCCGTGGCCGCCGCCCTGGAGGCCACCCACACCGAACCGCTCGCCGAACGCGCGGTGGACGAGCTCTCCGGCGGCCAGCGCCAGCGCGTGTGGATCGCCATGGCCCTCGCCCAGCAGACCGATCTGCTGCTGCTCGACGAGCCGACCACCTTCCTCGACGCCAGCCACCAGATCGAGGTCCTCGACCTGCTGACCGACCTCAACCGGTCGCGCGGCACCACCATCGTCATGGTCCTGCACGACCTGAACCTCGCCGCCCGGTACGCCGACCACCTCATCGCCCTGGCCGGCGGCGGACTGCACGCGTCCGGCACCCCTGCCGAGGTGCTGACGGTGGAGACCGTACGGGCCGTCTTCGACCTCGACAGCCGCATCATCGAGGACCCCGTGTCGGGCCGGCCCCTGATGCTCCCGATCGGCCGCCATCACGTCCTGGACCGGGCCGAGGCGCTGCCCGTCGGCGAGTCGACCACCTGAGCGCCGGGCGTGCGCCCCTCTGATCGACTGACTGCGGTATGCCACTGACATGTTTCGGAGAGTGACGGGGCACAGAGGGTGAGGTCTGGTGCCGGGTCCCGGTCCGGCGCGCCCATTCCTCGAAGCGGTCATTGGGAGAAACCTCGGTGGAGAACACCTCGGTGCAGAACAAGGAAACCGTCCGGAGCTGTCCGTTCGACTACGCGCAGCAGTTGGAGTTCGACCCCCAGCTCAGGCAATTGCTGACCGAGGAGCCGGTGTCCCGCATCCGGATGGCGTACGGAGAGGGCGAGGCCTGGCTGGTCACCCGCTACGAGGACGTCCGCACGGTCACCACCGACCGACGGTTCAGCCGCAGCGCCGTCCTCGGCCGTGACTTCCCCCGGATGACCCCGGAGCCGATCGTCCAGGCGGAGTCCATCAACCTCATGGACCCGCCCGCCAGCAGCCGGCTGCGCAGCCTGGTCGCCAAGAGCTTCACCCCCCGCCGCGTCGAGCAGATGCGCGGCGGCACGCAGCGCGTCGTCGACCGGCTGCTGGACGAGATGGCGGACGAGGGCTCACCGGCCGACTTCGTCGCCCGGGTCTCCTCGCCGCTGCCGCTGATCACCATCTGCGAGGCGCTCGACATCCCCGAGGCCGACCGCCCCTGGCTCCGGGCCCACGCCATGACCATGATGAACGTGGGCGCCGCCGGCAAACAGGACGCCGTACGCGCCAAGGCGGAGCTGCGCGGCTACTTCCAGGAGCTGACCGCCGACCGGCGCCGCTCCCCGGGCGAGGACCTCATCAGCACCCTGGCCACCGCCCGGGACGGCGCCGAACTGCTCGACGACGACGAACTGGCCGTCATGGCGATGGTCCTGCTCATCACCGGCCAGGACACCACCACCTACCAGCTCGGCAACATCGCCTACACCCTGCTCACCCGCCCGGAACTCCTCCACTCCCTCCAGGCCGAACCGCAGCGGCTGCCCCGCACGCTGGAGGAACTGCTGCGCCACATCCCCTTCCGCAAGGGCGTCGGCATCCCGCGCATCGCCCTGGAGGACGTGGAGCTCGGCGGCGTCCTCATCAGGGCCGGCGAGGTGGTGCACGTGTCCTATCTGACGGCCAACCGGGACGCCGCCAAGTTCGACCGCCCCGACGAGCTGGATCCCGACCGCCCGTCCATCCCCCACATGACGTTCGGCTGGGGCGCCCACCACTGCCTGGGCGCGCCGCTGGCCACCATGGAACTGGAAGTGGCCTTCTCCACGCTGCTGACCCGCTTCCCGGCCCTGCGTCTGGACGTGCCGCCCGAGGACATCCGGTGGAACACCACGTCCATCTGGCGTTACCCGCTCGCCCTGCCCGTCACATGGTGACGAGAGCCTCCGCTCCGAGACACGAGGAGAACCCATGGCGACCCTGTGCAGACCCGCCATCGCTGTGCCCGAGCACATCATCACGATGCAGCAGACCCTGGACCTGGCCCGCGAGACCCACGACGGGCACCCGCAGCGCGACCTCGTCCTGCGGCTCATCCAGAACACCGGCGTCCAGACCCGGCACCTCGTGCAGCCCATCGAGGAGACCCTGAAGCACCCCGGATTCGAGCACCGCAACCGGGTGTACGAGGCCGAGGCCAAGAGGCGGGTCCCCGAAGTCGTCCGGGCGGCCCTCGCCAACGCCGAGACCGACCCGTCCGAGATCGACCTGATCGTCTACGTCTCCTGCACGGGCTTCATGATGCCCTCGCTGACCGCATGGCTCATCAACACCATGGGCTTCAGGGCCGAGACCCGCCAACTGCCCATCGCCCAGCTCGGCTGCGCGGCGGGCGGCGCGGCCATCAACCGCGCGCACGACTTCTGCGTGGCCTATCCCGAGGCCAACGTCCTCATCGTCTCCTGCGAGTTCTGCTCGCTCTGCTACCAGCCCACCGACATCGGCGTGGGCTCGCTGCTCTCCAACGGGCTCTTCGGGGACGCCCTCTCCGCCGCCGTCGTACGGGGGCAGGGCGGGACCGGCATGCGGCTGGAGCGCAACGGCTCCCACCTGGTGCCCGACACCGAGGACTGGATCTCCTACGCGGTCCGCGACACCGGGTTCCACTTCCTGCTGGACAAGCGGGTCCCGGGCACCATGGAGATGCTCGCCCCGGTGCTCCAGGACCTGGTCGACCTGCACGGCTGGTCCGTCCCGGACATGGACTTCTTCATCGTCCACGCGGGCGGGCCGCGCATTCTGGACGACCTCTGCCACTTCCTGAAGCTGCCGCCGGAGATGTTCCGCTACAGCCGGGCCACGCTCACCGAACGCGGCAACATCGCCAGCTCCGTCGTCTTCGACGCGCTGGCGCGGCTCTTCGACGACGGCGGCGCCGCCGAGTCCGCGCAGGGGCTCATCGCCGGTTTCGGACCCGGCATCACCGCCGAGGTGGCCGTCGGCAGTTGGGCGAACGACGACCTCCGGGCCGGTGTCGACCACGACCTCGACGAGCTGGAGCTGACCGCGGGCGTTGCGCTGTCCGGCTGAACCCGCTAAGGCGACCGGCGGGCGGGGACGAAGGAACGGGTGTTCGCACTTCGCGGATGCACTCGCTCCGTGAACGGATCCCCACCCCGAGGAGAATGCATGCGCCTGCCCGCCCGCTGGGCCACGGCCGCTCTGCTGCTGGTCGCTCCGCTGATCGCCGTACAGACTACGGCCTCGGCCGACACCGGACCGGAAGGGGTCCTGGTGGAGCAGTCCACCCGGGCCGTACCCGGGCAGTACATCGTCACCCTGGAGCCCGAACTCTCGCCGGAGACCGTCCTGCGGGAGTTCGGGCTCAGCCCATTGTTCACGTACGGAAACGTCCTGCACGGCTTCGCCGCCACGCTCACCGCCACCGAGCTCGAAGCCGTACGGACCGTCCCCGGCGTCCTCGCCGTCGAGGAGAACGCCGAGGTGGCGGTGGAGGCGCCCAGGGCGGGAGGCCTCTTCCGGGCCCCCGCGGCCGGCTGGGGCACCGACCGCATCGACCAGCGTGCCCTGCCGCTGGACGACACCTTCACCACCACGGCCACCGGCAAGGGCGTCAAGGCGTACGTCGTCGACACCGGAATCGACGCCGCGCACAGCGAATTCGGCGGCCGGGTCGTGAACGGGTTCGACGCCATCGGGGACGGCCGCGGCGGCATGGACTGCAACGGCCACGGCACGCATGTCGCGGGCACGGTCGGCGGCGCGACCTCCGGCGTGGCCCAGGACGTCTCGCTGGTCAACGTACGCGTCCTGAACTGCGAGGGCCGCGGCACCTGGGCCGGCATCCTCGCCGGGTTCGACTGGGTCGCCAAGGACGCCGCGCGTGGCACGGCCCCGGCCGTGCTGAACGCCTCGCTCGGCGGCGCCCGCTCCTCTGCCGTCGACGCGGCGGTCGAGTCCGTCGCCGACGCGGGCGTGCTGCCCGTCGTGGCCGCCGGCAACGACGACCGGGACGCCTGCGACGTGTCCCCGGCGGCCGCGGACGGCGTGGTCACGGTCGGCGCGAGCGACCGGCAGGACCGGGAGACCTCGTTCAGCAACTGGGGCTCCTGCCTGGAGCTGTACGCCCCCGGAGCCGACATCGTCTCCGCCCGCCTCGGCGGCGGCACCGTCGCGCTGAACGGCACCTCGATGGCCAGCCCGCACGTCGCGGGCGTCGCCGCGCTCTACAAGCAGGAGAACCCCTCGGCCTCGCCCGCCGCCGTCGCCCGGTGGCTCACCGACACGGCCACCCCCGACGTGCTCTCCGGCCTCGGCCAGGGCTCGCCCGACCGGCTGCTGTACACCGGCGGCCTCTGACGATCCGTCGGAAGGCCGGCCCGGATCCCCGCCACGGGGCCGGGGAGCGGTGACCGCGCGGCGGAATCCGCTCCCCGGCCCGGCCGTTCGGCTGTTGCCGAAACGGTGGACGGTCTCTCATTTCTCTGCAACTCTCTGACGGCACAACGCAAAACAGGCCGCAGCATACGCAGAAATTCATGTTCCCTGGCTGCGGTCACAGAGCCGCGCCCTCGACGCGCCCTGCGCCGAGGCCGAAGATCGGGGAGCCATGAGAGCCCAACGCTGGAGATGGCGGGCGATATCCGCCTTGGTCACGACCAGTCTTCTGATGATCGGCTGGCCGTCGCTCACCGCCTCGGCGGCCGACGGTCCCAACCTCGCCGCGGGCCGGGCCGCGGCCGCGAGCAGCGCGCACGCGGAGTACGGCGCGTCCAACATCACCGACGGAAACCGGTCCACGTACTGGGAGAGCGCCGGGGGCGGACTGCCCCAGTGGGTCCAGGCCGACCTGGGCGCCGGCACCCGCGTCGACGAGGTGAAGCTGACCCTTCCGGCGGGCTGGGAGACCCGCACCCAGACGCTGTCCCTCCAGGGCAGCGCCGACGGCACCAGCTTCGCGACCCTGAAGAACTCCGCGACGTACACCTTCGCCCCGGGCGCCGCGAACGAGGTCACCATCGCGTTCCCGGCCACCCTGACCCGGTTCGTCCGCGTCAACATCACCGCCAACACCGGCTGGCAGGCCGCCCAGCTCTCCGAACTGGAGGTCCGGGGCGCCGGCGAGTCCTCGGCCGACCTCGCCGCCGGCAAGACCCTCACCGCCAGCAGCAGCAACGGCGCACGGACCCCGGCCAACGCCAACGACGGCAACCGCGACAGCTACTGGGCGAGCCGCGACGACCAGCTGCCGCAGTGGATCCAGGCGGACCTGGGCGCATCGCTCGGCGTGGACCGGGTGGTCCTGCGACTGCCCGACGGCTGGGCGGCCCGCAGCCAGACCCTGAAGCTCCAGGGCAGCGCCAACGGCACGGACTTCACCGACCTCACCGCTGCCAAGGCCTACCGCTTCGACGCGGCGGGCGGACAGTCGGCGACGATCAGCTTCGACGCCACGACGACGCGCTATGTCCGCGTCCTGGTCAGCGCCAACACCGGGGCGCAAGCGGCCCAGTTGGCCGAACTGGAGATCTACGGGCCCACCACCGGCGACACCGAGGCCCCGACCGCGCCGACGAACCTCGCGTTCACCGAGCCCGCCACCGGGCAGATCCGGCTGACCTGGAAGGCGTCGACGGACGACAAGGCCGTCACCGGCTACGACATCTACGCCGACGGCACCCTCCTCACCAGCGTCGCGGGCGACGTCACCACGTACACCGACACCCGCCCGGCCGGGCAGGACGTCAGCTACTTCGTCCGCGCCAAGGACGCGGCGGGCAACGTCTCGGGCAACAGCAACACCGTCACCCGCGGCGGCGGCACCGGCGACACCCAGGCGCCCACCGCCCCCTCCGCACTGGCGTACACCGAACCGTCCAGCGGCTCGGTCAGGCTGACCTGGCAGGCGTCCACCGACAACAAGGGCGTGACCGGCTACGACGTCTACGCCAACAACGTGCTGCGCGGCAGCGTCGCGGGCGATGTGCTGACGTACACCGACACCCAGTCGGCGTCCACCACGGTCAGCTACGTCGTACGGGCCAAGGACGCGGCGGGCAACGTCTCCGCCGACAGCAACACCGTCACCCGCAACGGGCAGAGCGGCTCCGCGTCCAACCTCGCCGTGAACAAGCCGATCACCGCCTCCTCCGTGGTCCACACCTTCGTCGCGGAGAACGCCAACGACAACAGCACCTCCACCTACTGGGAGGGTGCGGGCGGCAGCTACCCGAACACCCTCACCGTGAAGCTCGGCTCCAACGCCGACACCGAGAACATCGTCGTCAAGCTCAACCCCGACAGCAGCTGGGGTCCGCGCACCCAGCGGATCGAGGTCCTCGGCCGCGAACAGAACGCCTCGTCCTTCACCTCCCTGTCCGCCGCCAAGGACTACGACTTCAGCCCCGCGTCCGGCAACACGGTGACCATCCCGGTCTCCGCACGCGTCGCCGACGTCCAGCTGAAGTTCACCGCCAACAGCGGCTCCGGAGCCGGCCAGGTGGCGGAGTTCCAGGTGCTGGGCGCTCCGGCGGCCAACCCGGACCTCCAGGTCACCGGCATCACCGCCGAACCCGCCGCACCGGTGGAGACGGACGAGATCACCCTGACCGCGACCGTCCGCAACGCCGGAGCGCTCGCGGCTCCGGCCAGCGAGGTCGAGCTCCGGCTCGGCTCCACCAAGGTCGCCACGGCCGCCGTAGGAGCACTCGCGTCGGGCGCCTCCACCGAGGTCAGCGCCTCCATCGGGGCCCGGAACGCGGGCAGTTACGAGCTGAGCGCGGTTGCCGACCCGGCGGACGAGGTCATCGAGCAGAACGAGACCAACAACACCTACACCAGCGCCTCACCGCTGGTCGTGAAGCCGGTCTCCAGCTCCGACCTGGTCGCCGCCGCGGTCACCACCTCGCCCTCGGCCGCCTCCGAGGGCGACACGGTCACCTTCTCCGTCGCGCTCAAGAACCAGGGCACGGTGGCCTCGGCGGGCGGCAGCCACGGCATCACGCTGACCCTCGTCGACAGCAAGGGCGCCACGGTGAAGACCCTCACCGGCGCCCACGACGGGGCCATCGCGGCGGGCGCCACCACCGCGCCGGTCCCGCTGGGCACCTGGACCGCGGCCAACGGCTCGTACACCGTACGGACCGTGATCGCGGACGACGCCAACGAACTGCCGGTCAAGCGCGAGAACAACACCTCCACCCAGGCGCTCTTCGTCGGACGCGGCGCCAACATGCCGTACGACATGTACGAGGCGGAGGACGGCACGACCGGCGGCGGCGCCCAGGTCGTCGGCCCGAACCGGACCGTCGGCGACATCGCGGGCGAGGCCTCGGGCCGCAAGGCCGTCACGCTCAACAACACCGGAAACTATGTGGAGTTCACCACCAGGGCCTCGACCAACACCCTGGTGACCCGGTTCTCCATCCCGGATGCCCCGGGCGGCGACGGCATCGACTCCACGCTGAACGTCTACGTGGACGGCGTCTTCCTCAAGGCGATCGACCTCACCTCCAAGTACGCCTGGCTGTACGGGAACGAGACCGCTCCCGGCAACTCCCCGGGCTCCGGGGCGCCCCGTCACATCTACGACGAGGCGAACGTGATGCTGGGCAAGACCGTCCCGGCGGGATCGAAGATCCGGCTCCAGAAGGACAGCGCCAACACCTCCACGTACGCGATCGACTTCATCAACCTGGAGCAGGTCGCCCCGGTCGCCAACCCGGACCCGGCGACGTACACCGTGCCGACCGGCTTCACCCACCAGGACGTCCAGAACGCCCTGGACAAGGTCCGCATGGACACCACCGGCACACTGGTGGGCGTCTACCTCCCGGCGGGGGAGTACAGCACGGCGAGCAAGTTCCAGGTGTACGGCAAGGCCGTCCAGGTGGTCGGCGCCGGACCCTGGTACACCCGCTTCAACGCCCCGGCCACCCAGGACAACACCGACATCGGCTTTCGGGCCGAGGCCAGTGCCAAGGGGTCGTCGTTCGCGAACTTCGCGTACTTCGGCAACTACACGTCCCGGATCGACGGGCCGGGCAAGGTGTTCGACTTCTCCAACGTCTCGGACATCGTGATCGACAACATCTGGAACGAGCACATGGTGTGCCTCTACTGGGGCGCCAACACCGACGACATCACCATCAAGAACTCCCGGATCCGCAACATGTTCGCCGACGGCGTCAACATGACCAACGGGTCCACCGACAACCTCGTGACCAACAACGAGGCGCGGGCCACCGGTGACGACAGCTTCGCGCTCTTCTCGGCGATCGACGCCGGGGGAGCGGACATGAAGAACAACGTCTACGAGAACCTCACCTCGATCCTCACCTGGCGCGCGGCCGGTGTCGCCGTCTACGGCGGCTACGACAACACCTTCCGCAACATCCATATCGCCGACACCCTGGTGTACTCCGGGATCACCGTCAGCTCGCTGGACTTCGGCTACCCGATGAACGGCTTCGGGACCGAACCGACGACGATCGAGAACGTCTCGATCGTGCGCGCGGGCGGTCACTTCTGGGGCACGCAGACCTTCCCCGGCATCTGGCTGTTCTCGGCGTCCAAGGTGTTCCAGGGCATTCGCATCAACAACGTCGACATCGTCGATCCCACCTACAGCGGGATCATGTTCCAGACGAACTACGTCGGCGGACAGCCGCAGTTCCCGATCAAGGACACCGTGCTCACCGACGTCTCCATCTCCGGAGCCCGCAAGAGCGGTGACGCCTTCGACGCCAAGTCCGGCTTCGGGCTGTGGGCCAACGAGATGCCGGAGGCCGGGCAGGGTCCCGCCGTCGGCGAGGTCACCTTCAACGGTCTGAAGCTCAGCGGCAACGCGCAGGACATCAAGAACACCACACCCGGCTTCACGATCGACATCAACCCGTAGCCCGGAGGGTGCCCACGTGACCGCGAACGAGTGATCGCAAGGGGGTGCTTCCCGATGGCCGGGAAGTGCCCCCTATGCGTGCAATCCTTGCGTCGATAAGTCAAGTGTTTGCGCTGCTTGCGCTAACCTTGCGGCATGACGCGACGACTTGCTCAGGTTGCCAAGAAGGTTGGGGTCAGCGAGGCCACGGTGAGCCGGGTGCTCAACGGCAAGCCCGGGGTGTCCCGGACCACCCGGCAGTCCGTGCTGACGGCCCTGGACGTCCTCGGCTACGAGCGGCCCACCCAGCTGCGGGGCGAGCGCGCCCGGCTCGTCGGTCTCGTCCTGCCCGAACTGCAGAACCCGATCTTTCCCGCCTTCGCCGAGGTGATCGGCGGCGCCCTCGCCCAGCAGGGCCTCACCCCCGTGCTGTGCACCCAGACCAAGGGGGGCGTCTCGGAAGCGGACTATGTGGACCTCCTGCTCCAGCAGCAGGTCTCCGGGGTGGTCTTCGCCGGCGGTCTGTTCGCCCAGGCCGACGAGGCCCACGAGCACTACCACCGGCTCGCCGAGCGCCGTATCCCGGTCGTCCTGATCAACGCCCCCATAGAAGGACTGGACTTCCCCTGCGTCTCCTGCGACGACGCGGTCGCGATCGAGCGCGCCTGGCGCCACCTCGCCTCCCTCGGCCACGAGCGCATCGGCGTGGTCATGGGCCCCTCCGACCATGTCCCCTCCCGCCGCAAGCTCGCCGCGGCCCGGTCCGTCGCCGAGGCCACCGGCGGGGAGCTGGCCGAGGCGCATGTCGAGCGCTCGATGTTCTCCCTGGAGGGCGGCCAGGCGGCGGCCTCCCGGCTGCTGGAGCGGGGCGTCACCGGCATCATCTGCGCCAGCGACCCCCTGGCGCTCGGCGCCGTGCGGGCGGCCCGCAGGCGCGGTCTCGGAGTGCCGTCCGACATCTCGGTCGTCGGCTACGACGACTCGGCGTTCATGAACTGCACCGAACCCCCGCTCACCACGATCCGCCAGCCCATCGAAGCCATGGGCCGGGCCGCCGTCGAACTGCTCTGTGCGGGCATCCAGGGCGGATCGGTCCCGCCCGACGAGCTGCTGTTCGAGCCGGAGCTGGTGGTCCGGGGCTCCACCGCGAAGGCGCCCCGCTGAAACGGCGCGGATCGCGGCGCCGCCACGGCTGCGGCACAGTGGGCACATGGACGACCTCAACGCACTCGCCGAGGAACACCTGACCGCGGCCCACGCCTCCGCGCACGGCCGCAGTGCCCACCTGCTGCTCCAGCAGCCGCCTCTGCGGCAGACGGTGATCGCTCTCACCGAGGGCACGGCGCTCGACGAGCACAACGCGCCGCCCGCCGCCTCGCTCCTCGTGCTGCGCGGCAGCGTCCGCCTCACCGCCGCGTCCGGCGACGCCGAACTGCCCGCCGGAACCCTGCACCCGATCCCGCAGGAACGGCACGGGCTGCTGGCGCTCCAGGACGCCGTGGTCCTTCTCACGGCCGTCAACGACTGACCCTCCGGAGCGCGGGAGGCCCCCGGGCCGGGGAGGGGGTGTGCTTCGGCCGTGACGTGGCAGGAGAGGATCGAGCGGGGTCGGCGGGTCCGGGAACGGACCGGTCACGCCGCCCACCGCGTCCGCCCACGTCCCCGGAGTACCAGCTTGCCCACCCAGACCGCGTCCGCCGCGGAAAGCGCCGCCCCCACCGCCGGACGCGCCGCACCGTCCGGCCGCTGGCCCACCGCCCTGCGCCGCACCCCGGTTTCGCTGTGGAACGACGACGTCACCGACTGGGCCGCCGCCCTGACGTACTACGCCATCCTCGCCCTGCTGCCGGCGCTGCTGGTCACTGTGTCCGTGATCGGTCTGGCCAACCCGGACGCGACCAGCGCCCTGATCGCCGACATCACCGCCTTCGCCCCGGCCGAGTCCGGCGAGGCGCTGCGCCGTCCGCTGGAGGCGGCGACCGAGCAGCGCACCGCCGTCTGGGTGCTCGTGGCGACCGGCAGCGTGAGCGCGGTGTGGTCCGCGTGCAGCTACCTGGCGGTGTTCCGGCGGGCGATGCACGCCATGCACCAGGTGCGGGACACCCGCCCGGCGCTGCGCAAGGCCCACATCATCGTCGTCTCGGCGATCGGTCTGCTCGTCCTGCTGATGACCAGCGCCCTCGCACTGGTCCTGACCGGCCCGCTGGCTCGCTGGCTCGGCCGCCGCATCGGCCTGCCGCACGGGGGCGAGACCCTGTGGGCGGTCCTGAAGTGGCCGGTGCTGCTCTGCCTCGTCGCCTGTCTGATCCTGGTGCTCTTCCGCACCGGCCCGCGCCCCGCGCGCGGCATCCGCAGGGGCCTGCCCGGCGGGGTCCTGGCCGCCTTCCTGTGGCTGGCCTCCTCGGCGGGATTCGCGCTGTACGCGACCCGGATCGGCAGCTACAGCAGGCTGTACGGGTCGCTCGCCGGGCTCGTCGTCTTCCTCATCTGGGTCTGGTTCGCCAACCTCTCGCTGCTGGCCGGCGCCCAGTTCAACGTCGAGCTGGAGCGGCGCGAGGCGGAGCCGGAGGAGGAACCCGGCACCGCCGCGGTCGAGCCCGTCAAGGCCGCAGAACGATCCTGACCGGGTCGCCCTCCTTGGTCTCCGTCCGCCGTACCGCCGCCGCCACGTCCTCCAGCGGCAGCACATCGGTGATCGACCGGGAGAAGTCCAGCCGGCCGCCCTCGGCGAGCCGGACGAGCTGCGGCACATGGTGGCTCTCCGAGCCGTAGTGGCCCAGGATCCGGTGCTGGAGGTAGCTGAACAGCGTGCCGTTGTCCACGGTCAGCGGCTGGTCGGTCAGCCCCACCAGCACCAGCCGTCCCTTCGGCGCCAGCGCGGTCAGCGCCTGCTCGCGGACCGGAGGCACTCCGGCGAAGTCGAACGCCGCCGCCAGGCCCGCGCCGCCCGTCGCCCCGAGCACCTTCTCGCGGAACCGGGGATCGGCCGGGTCCAGCGCCAGATCGGCCCCGAACTCCAGGGCCCGCTTCCGGGCCGCCGGGGCAGGGTCCACCGCGACGACCGGGTGCGCGCCCACCGCCCGCAGCAGCTGCACGGCGTGCGCGCCGAGACCGCCCACGCCCCAGACGCCCACGGCCTCCGCCGCCCGTACGTCACCGGTGGCGGTCACCGCCGCCCACGGAGTCGAGACCGCGTCCGGGATGATCGCCGCCTGCTCGAAGGGCAGCGAGTCGGGCAGGGCGACGAGCGTGGTCGCGGTGGCGAGGGCGTACTCGGCCCAGCCGCCGTCGTAGTCGACGCCCCGGGTGTACGTCCGGCCCCGGCGCTCCTCACCGGCCTGGAGGACCACGCGGTCGCCGACCGTCCAGCCCTCGACACCGGGCCCGGTCTCCGCCACGGTCCCGGCCACCTCATGGCCCAGGGTGACCGTGTCCCCTTCCGGATACATCGGGCTCAGGGTGCCGTCGATGAGATGCACATCGGAGAGGCACACCCCCGCCGCCCCGACCTTCACCAGCACCTCGCCGGGGCCGGGCGCCGGCCTGTCCACCTCCTCCACGGTGAGGGTGCGGCTGGGGAGGTGGAGACGCGCGGCGCGCATGCGTTCCATGACGGGTCCTTACGGTTCGGATCGGCGGCCTATCGCAAGTCGCCTTGCTTTGAAACGTAAGCCCGGCCTGCCCGTAAAGCAAGTAGACCTGCGATACGGTTCGCGGGTGACCACCGAGAAGAGCCCCGCGCCGCTGCGCCGCCGGGGCGAACGCATGCGGCAGGCCGTACTGGCGGCGACCGTCGACCTGCTCACGTCGGAAGGGCTCACCGGCACCACGGTCGCGGCGGTCGCCCGGGCGGCGGGGGTGCACGAGACCTCCGTGTACCGGCGGTGGAAGACCCGCGAGAACCTGCTGCTCGACGCCCTCGGCTCGCACGCCGACGACGCGCTGCCCGCGCCCGACACGGGTGACGTGCGCCAGGACCTGATCCAGCTGATGTCGGCGGTCTCGGACTACCTCGCCTCGCCGCAGGGCGCGGCCCTGCTCCACCTCGGCGCCTCGCCCGACGCGGAGCCCGTCGAGTCGGAACGGCTGCCGTACTGGGACGCCCGGCTGGAGCGCGGCGAGGACATCGTGCGGCGCGGGGTCGAGCGCGGCGAACTGGCCCCGGACACCGACCCCCGGCTGGTGGCGGAGACCCTGGCCGGGCCGCTGTTCGCGCGGGTCCTGCTGACCGGGGCGCCGCTGGACCGGGGGCTCGCGCGCCGGATCGTGGACCTGACACTGGACGGCGCGCGCCCCCGTACCGGGTGACGGGCCGACGAGTGACGCGCCGCCGGGTGAAGCGCCGCGGCCGGATCAGGCCTTGCCGCGGTATCCGGCGACGATCGGCATCGTCTCGCGCAGCACCCGTACCCCGTCGTTGTCCGCGTCGCCCAGCCGGTGGCCCTTCCAGGTCTGCGTCGCACTGGAGAACCGGCTGATCCGCCGGCAGTGGTCCCCGCACGCGGAGCGGTACGCCATGATCGTGTAGCGCTTGCCGTCCTCGGTGATCCAGCCGGTGTTGTACGGGCGGTTCCGGCTCACGCTCATCGAGCCGTCCGCGTTGCCCGCCAGCGTCGTACGGTCGTGGGCGAGGCCCAGATTGTGGCCGATCTCGTGGCTCGCCGAATCCAGATCGATCCCGTCGACGTCGACGACCGCGTAGGCGAACTCGTCCGTCGAGGCGTCGAGCGCCGGTGGGTAGTCCGCCGTGCCGCCGCCCCGCTGCGGCCGGTCCACGACGAGCGTGACCAGGTCGGCGCCGTACCGCGCGCGCTGCTCGTGCACCTGCCGTCCGAACCCCGCCGTGTGGTCCTTGAGGGTGGCGTGCGCGGTACGGAACTCCTCCGAGCCCTCGTAGCCGGTCGCCGTGTACGGGTGGACGACGCGGATGATGCCGCAGAGCCCGCCCGCCGCCAGGGACCGGTTCATCCGCGTCGCGATCCGCTGGGCCGAGGCGGGCACCCGGTGCTCGCCGCCCACCCGCTTCGCGGCCTTCGGTGTGTAGAGGGCCAGCACATCGACCACCGGACACTGCGCCGCCCTCGCCGCTCCTGCCGCCGCGCGTGCCGTGACCCCGGCCGTGGCCGGCGTGTCCGCCGAGGCCGCACAGAGCGACGCGCCGACGCCGACGGCCAGTGCTGCCTTCAAGAAGGTCGCGCGCATGGGGAGTTGACTCCGTCCGGAGGGGGCCGGCCCAGGGCGCTGCCCGATGACTGAGGGTGCCTCATTTCTAACATTCGGTGACGTGGGTCGCCCGTCGTGGCCGAACCGGTCGACGGCTGTTTGTTCCCTGGCCAGAGGGGTGTGGGGGCGAAGAGGTGGGCAGGTACACGTGTACGAACTCGCGCGAATGGAACGGCAGTCGGCGGCAGAGGGGCGTGTGTGACGTGACGGAACAGAGCGAATGGCGGTTCTCCGACGACCGGGGGCAGCAGTCGACGGCGCCCCGGCCGCCGGTGCGGGTGCTGGCCTATGTGCAGGCCGGGGCCACCTTGTGGGACCTCGGAATCCGGCCGGTGGGCATATTCGGCTCCGACCACGACGGACCGGACCCCGACACGGCGAAGACCGGGACCCTGCCGCTGGACGAGGTCGAGTACGTCGGTGCGGGATCCGCTCTCGACGTCGAGCGGCTGCTGAGCACCGGACCGGAGCTCGTGGTGGCCGTCAGCTACGGCGGCGGCCATGTCTACGGGCTGGCCCCCGAGACGGCCAAGCCGCTGGAGGAGCGGGTGCCGGTGGTCGTCCTCGACGTCAGCCAGGCCCGTACGTTCGGTGAGATCGGCGACCGGTTCGCCGCGCTGGCCCGCTCGCTGGGCGCCACGGAACGGCCGGGCGCGGACCGGGAGCCGGCCGCCGCCCGGGAGCGGCTGCGCTCCGTCGTCGCCGCCACGTCCGGCGACGCGCCCCGGGTCCTCGCGCTCTCCCCGGCCGGCCCGGACCAGGCGCATGTCGCCCGCCCCACAATGTGGCCCGAGCTGCGCGTGCTCACCGAACTGGGCGTCCAGGTCGTGGAGCCGGCCGAGGGCCCGGGGGCCAACTGGTCCACGCAGAACCGCTCCGACACCTTCGCACTGCGCCCCGAGGTGATCCTGACCGACATCCGCGCCCATGCCGCCCCGCTGGAGGAGCTGCGGGGGAGCGAAGGTGTGCCCACGCCCGTCGTTCCGTGGAACCCCGAGCCCCTCTACGGGCCCCGCGACCACGCCCGGTTCCTGGGCCTGGTCGCGGACGCCCTGGAGGCGGCGCGGGCGAGCTGAGTACCCGGTCTACGGGGCGGGGACGAGGCCGTCGGCGACCAGTCCGGCGAGCACCGCCTCGCCCAGCGCCTGGACGGCGGAGGCCGGACGGACCATCACGGTGAACTCCTTGATGCGTCCGTCCTCGGCCAGGTGCAGGAGGTCGATGCCGTGGATCTCCTTGCCGCCGACCGTCGCCCGGAAGAGCAGGACCGCCGACGGGGCCTCGGACCCGTCGGCGCTCGTCTGTGAGGCGCCCGCGAACTCGCCGACGTAACGGAAGTCCTCGAAGGTGCGCAGCAGGACGCCGAACAGCCCCAGCACCGCCGGCCGGCCCTCGAACGGGGTGAACTTCACCGGGCTGTAGAGCCGGATGTCCTCGGTGAACAGATCGTCCAGAGCGCCGAGGTCGCGGTTGTCCACGGCGGCACGGAAGCGGTCCACTGCGGTGGTCATAGATCCTCCTCGATGAGGTGCGCCCTTGCCGGGGCGCGTTCCATAGTCATGAAAGTGACTAGTCACTTTCATGACTATCATGAGGTTCGGTGTTCCGGACAGGGGTGGACGTGGGCGGGGGTCACCCGGACACGGCGCAGAGGAAAGGCGGTCCGATGGCGTTGCGCCACGCGGTGCTGGCGGCGCTGCTCGACGAGGAGCTGAGCGGCTATCAGGTCACGAAGGCGTTCGCGGCGGGCGTCGCGAACTTCTGGCACGCGCTGCCGCAGCAGGTCTACGCGGAGCTGGCCAGGCTGGAGAAGGAAGGCCTGGTCGCGGGGCGCGAGGTCGTCCAGGAGGCGCGTCCCAACAAGCGGCTGTTCCGCGTCACCGATGAGGGGCTGGCCGAGCTGGAGAGCTTCGCGTCCACCGCCGCCAAGCCCGCGTTCCTGCGGGAGGACCTGCTGGTCCAGGTCCAGGCGGCCGACCATCTCGACGCCGACGTGCTGATCGAGCGGCTCACCGAGCGCTATGCGTTCGCCGAGGCCAAGGCGGCGCTGTTCGAGGAGCAGT
Source organism: Streptomyces griseus (assembly GCA_002154345.1). Taxonomy (GTDB): domain Bacteria; phylum Actinomycetota; class Actinomycetes; order Streptomycetales; family Streptomycetaceae; genus Streptomyces; species Streptomyces caviscabies. The sequence goes on along the minus strand of MUNB01000114.1, from coordinate 8,698 downwards.
TGCGCAGGATGCGCGGCGGCCTGGACGAGGCGGAGTTCCTGCTCCGCGGCGCACGCGTCGGCCCGTATCTCACCTGCCGCCGGGGGCGGGACTTCGAACGTGCCAACCGTGACTGGTGCCGGGACGTGATGCGGGTCCTGCGGGCGCGGGGGGAGGGCCGGGCCGACGTCTGACGGCCGCCGCCCGGGCGCCCGATCGAGTTTCCCAAAAATATTCTGCAAAAATACTTTGGGAAAGTGCTCCTCCCGTTCTACGCTGCGGTCATGGACAGCGAAGACGGTCGTCGCGTACTCGATCCGGCACAGGACGGGGCCGCCCTCAAGGCCCTGACCCACCCCCTGCGCCTCACCCTGCTCGGGCTGCTGCGGCAGCACGGCCCGGCCACCGCCAGCGAGCTCGCGGTGAGGACGGGGGAGTCCTCGGCCTCCACCAGCTACCACCTGCGGGTGCTCGCCAAATACGCGTTCGTCGTCGAGGCCGACCACCGCGACAGCCGGGAGCGGCGCTGGAAGTCCGTGCACGACATGACCTCGTGGAGCAACGAGGCGATGCGCCGCAGCCCCGGCGGCAGCGCGGTCCTCAGCGTCCTGCACCGCCGTCAGATCGAGCACCTCCAGCGGTCGCTGGACCGCCATGAGGCGGACATCGAGAGCGGCCGGCTGAGCCAGGAGTGGCAGGAGCCGTCGGGCGCCAACGACTTCATGCTCAGGCTGACCCCCGAATCGCTCGCCGAGCTGTGGGAGGTGCTCCAGGCGAAGATGGACGAGCTGACCGCCCGCGACGCCGAAGACCCCCGCGCCGAGCAGGTCGTGCTGTTCACCGCCGGACTCCCGCTGGCCCCGGACCCGGTGACCGGTCGGGACGGCACGGACATCTCCGCCGAAACCGGGCCGACGGACGCCGCAGGCCCGGACGCCACCGCTGCCGGAGACGCCTCATGACCGGGAGGCCCGCCTCCGCCGCCACCCGTCACGGCCTGGACGGCGCGACCGCGCGCCGCCGGTTCGTCACGGTCTCCTTCCTCTTCTGGCTCCCGATCAGCATGTCCATCGCGACGGGAGTCCTCCTCTTCACCGAACGGGGCATGGGCCTCGCCGCCGTCGCCGCCTTCTACGCCGTCCACTCCCTCACGGCCGCCGCGATGGAACTGCCCACCGGTGGACTGTCCGACGTCATCGGCCGACGCCCCGTCCTGGCCGTCGCCGGGCTGCTCAACCTCACCGCCTTCACCCTCATCGGCCTCGGCGCGGCGGCCTGGGCCATCGTTCTCGGCATGGGGCTGATGGGCCTCGCCCGCGCCCTGTCCAGCGGGCCCGCCGAGGCCTGGTACGTCGACACCGTCCACGCCCACGCCGGCCCCGACGCCGATATCCGTACGGGCCTGGCGCACGGCAGTTCCGCCACCTCGGCCGCCCTCGCGCTCGGCACCCTGCTCGGCGGCGGGCTGCCCTGGCTGCTCGGCCTCGCCCCCGGTGCGGGGCGGTGGCTGGCCGACACGACCGGTGGCCTGGTCATCCCGCTCTCCGTGCCCGCCCTGCTCGGCGCGCTGATCGAGGTCGTCTTCGTGCTCTACGTGCTCGGCGCCCTGCCCGAACCGCCCCGGCCCCGGACCACGCTGCGCCGGGTCGTGGGCGGCGTGCCCGCGGCCATCGCGGCCGGTCTCCGGCTCGGCGCCCGGGACGCCCTGATCCGGCGGATCCTGCTGACCGCGAGCGCCGCCGGGGCCGCGCTCGCCGCCGTGGAACTGCTCACCCCGGGCCGGGCCGCCGCCCTCATGGGCACCGCCGAATCAGGGGCCCTGGTCTTCGCCGGGCTGGCCTGCGCCGGATTCCTGTGCTCCGCCCTCGGCAGCCAACTCGCCCCGCTCGTCGCCCGGTTGACCGGCAGCAGTGAGCGCGCTGTGCTCGCGAGCCTCGGGCTGGTGACCCTGGGGCTGGCCCTGCTCGGCCTCACCGCGCACGCGATGAGCCCGTTCGCCACCGCGGTCGCCGTCACCGGCTACGGGCTGGTGTACCTGGGCCTCGGAGCCGCGGGCCCCAACGAGAACGACCTGCTGCACCGCCGGGTCGACGCCTCCGGCCGCGCCACCGCCCTCTCCGTCCAGTCGCTCTCCCTGCAACTGGTCGCCGCCGGCGCGGGCCTGGCCGCAGGCACCCTGCCCACGGGCCCGCTGCCCTGGCTGCTGGCCGCCGCCGTCGTCCTGGCCGGAGCCCTGCTCTGGGTCCGCCGCGCCGCGCCCGCGAAGGCCACGCCGCTCCCGGCCGCCGCGGCCGCGCGGGCGGATGCCGGAGCCGTCCTGGCGGACGACGCGCCCTGAGGACCGCGGAGGCGGCCGGGCGAGCGGATCGGCGCGGGAGCACGGCACACGGTCCACGCCGTCGAGCGGGCAACGATCTTTGCGGAAACCGCACAACGCGGGCAGAGTGCGGACAGGAGCGATGGCTACGGCCGCACGGGCATGACGGTTCTTCGGGGAGCGACCGCCCCCGAACCTCGGAGCGCGATCGCTCCGGACACCACCCCGCACGACCCCACGCAACGGCACCCCAGGAGATCCACCCCCATGCTCGACCGACTTGATGCGCTGGTCATCGGCGAATGCGTCGCCGACATCGTCCGGCTGCCGGGCGAGGCCGACCGGGTCCACCCAGGCGGCAGCCCCGCGAACGTCGCGTACGGACTGGCCCGCCTGGGCCACGACACCACCCTGCTCACCCAGTTGGGGCAGGACGGCTACGGGCGGCTCGTCCGGGACCATCTCACCGCCGCCGGGGTCGAGGTCCGCACCGACGACGCCACCGGCCCCACCCCGTCGGCGGCCGTCGCCCTGGACGGCCAGGGGCACGCCACGTACACCTTCGACGTCGACTGGACCCTGGGCCCGGTGGCGCTCGACCGAGCGCCGCTCCATGTGCACACCGGCTCGATCGCGGCCGTCGTCGAGCCCGGGGCCGCGACGGTCCTGGCCGCCGTGGAGTCGCTGCGGGCCGGCGCCACCGTCAGCTACGACCCCAATGTGCGGCCCGAGTTGATGGGCGAGCGGGCCCCGGCCGTGGCCCGCGTCGAGCGTTGCGTCGCGCTCAGCGACGTGGTGAAGGCCAGCGACGAGGATCTGCGGTGGCTGTACCCGGGCGAGGAGGTGGAGCGGGTCGCCGAGCGGTGGCTCGCCGCCGGCCCCGCGCTCGTCCTCGTCACCCGGGGCGGGGCGGGTGCGTTCGCCCTGTTCGACGGCGGCCGGGCCGCCGTCGAAGCGCTGCCCGTCACCGTCGCCGACACCGTGGGCGCGGGCGACGCGTTCATGTCCGGGACGCTCCACGCGCTGGCCGCACACGGTCTTCTCGGTCCGGACGCGCGCGAGCGGCTGCGCGCCGTGGACCGGGACGCCGTGGCCGACGTCCTGCGTCACGCGGTGGCCTCCGCCGCCGTGACCGTCTCGCGGGCCGGGGCCAACCCGCCCGGGCCGGACGAGCTCCGGGAAGCCCTGGCGCACAACTGACGCTTCGTCATGACCCGTTCGGCGCAGTCGAACGCACCCTCGTGAGGCGTTCCGCCGTTCGTCAACCCGATGCAGTACGACAACGGGATCGGGGCAACGGGTGGCGAGGAGACGGACGGCCGACAGCGGTACGGAGCCGGGGACGCGGGCGGGCGTCTTAGCGGCCGGGACCCGCACGGCGGTGCTGGAGGGCGTGGCGGGCTGGGTGCCGGGGGAACCGGTCGGCAACGACCGGCTGCCCGCCGACTGGGACGTGGACGACGCCTGGGTCCGCCGCCGTACCGGCATCGGCAGCCGGCACCGCGCCGGCGAGGGCGTCGCCACCGGGGACCTCGCCTACGAGGCGGCCGCCCGGCTGCTGGCGCGTGCTCCGGCGGCGGGCGGGGTGGACGCGGTGGTCCTCGCCACCGCCACCCCCGACCACCTCTGTCCGGGCACCGCCCCCGCGCTCGCGGCCCGGCTCGGGCTCGGCACCGTACCGGCCCTCGACCTCGCCGCCGTGTGCAGCGGCTTCGTCTACGGACTGGCCGTCTGCCACGGGCTGGTCACCTCGGGCCTCTACGGGCGGGTCCTGTTGGTCGGCGCCGACGTCTACTCGACCTGGCTCGACCCGGCCGACCGCTCGGCGGGCGTCGTCTTCGGTGACGGGGCCGGCGCCGCCCTGGTGGCGGCCGGGCGTTCCGGCGACCCCGGGGAGCTGCTCGCGTTCGACCTGGGCAGCGACGGCACGGGCTACGAGCTGATCACCGTCCCGGGCGGCGGGGCCCGCGCACGGGCGAGCGGAAAGCCGCCGGGCCCGGGCGACGCGTTCTTCCGGATGCAGGGCGGCACCGTCTACCAGCACGCCGTCGAGCGGATGACCGGCTCCTGCCGGACGCTTCTGGACCGGGTCGGCTGGGACCCGGCCGAGGTCGACCGCTTCGTGCCGCACCAGGCCAACGCCCGGATCCTGCACGCCGTCGCCGAGCGGGTCGGCATCGCGCCGCAGCGCTGCGTCACCCATCTGGAGCGGGTCGGCAACACCGGTGCCGCCTCCATCCCGCTGGCCCTGGCCGACGCGGCGGACGGGGGCCTCCTCCGCGCCGGCGACCGGGTGCTGCTCACCGCCTTCGGGGGCGGACTGACCTGGGGTTCGGCGGCACTTCGCTGGCCGGGGACCCCGCAGACCATTTCCACGGAAACTACGGAAGGAACACAGCATGTCGCTCCCCGCTGATCAGGGCACCGAGGCCGCTACCGGCACCGCCATCGCGGTGACGGGGGTCGGCCTGGTGACACCCGCAGGGGCGGACGAGCACAGCTTCTGGGAGGGGCTGTGCTCCGGGCACTCCACCGCCCGGCGGTGCGAGGAACTGGCCGGTCTGCCGGTCGACTTCGCCTGCCCGGTGGACGGCATCGACCTGGACGCGGCGGTGGGCGGCCGCTCGGTGTGGCGGATGGCCCGGTTCGTGAAGCTGGCCCTGGTGGCCGCCCGGCAGGCCGTCGCCGACGCCGGCCTCGACCCGGCACGGTGGGACGGCGGCCGGGTCGGCGTGGTGCTCGGCGTGGGCGTCGGCGGTGTCTCCGTGCTCGTCGACAACGCGGCCAAGCTGGCGGCCTCGGGCCCCGACGCGGTCTCCCCGCTGCTGGTCCCGATGATGATCCCCAACGCGGCGGCGGGCGAGGTCGCCATCGCGCTCAAGGCGGGCGGCCCGAGCCTCGCCCCCGCCACCGCCTGCGCCTCCGGGGCCACCGCCGTCGCCGTCGCCCGCGATCTGCTGCTCGGCGGCAGCTGCGACGTGGTGGTGGCGGGCGGCGCGGAATCGGTGCTGACCCCGCTGGTGGTCACCGCCTTCGCCCGGATGGGCGCGCTGTCCACCCGCACCGGCGACCCGGCGGCCGCGTCCCGCCCGTTCGCCGCCGACCGGGACGGCTTCGTCATCGGCGAGGGCGCGGCCATGCTCGTCCTGGAGCGCGAGGCCGGGGCCCGGGCCCGGGGCGGCCGCCCGCGCGCCCTGCTCACCGGGGCCGGTTCCAGCACGGACGCCCACCACCCCACCGCCCCGGCCCCCGACGGGCAGGGCGCCCAGCGGGCGGTCGAGGCGGCGCTCGACCAGGCGGGCTGGGCGCCGCGCGATGTCGACCACATCAACGCCCACGGCACCTCCACGCCCCTCAACGACGCCATGGAGACCACCCTCATCTCCCGGCTCTTCCCGCACCGTCCGCCGGTGACCGCGCCCAAGGGCGTCGTCGGGCACACCCTGGCGGCGGCGGGCGCGATCGAGGCGGTGGCCACCGTCCTGACGCTGGAACGTTCCGCCATTCCGCCGATCGCCAACCTCGACGCGCTCCCCGACGCCTTCCCGCTCGACTGCGTGACCAAGGAGCCCCGCCACCAGCGGGTCGAGCGGGCGCTGAGCCACTCCTTCGGCTTCGGCGGCCACAACGTCGCCCTCGCCTTCCAACGCGCCTGATAAACGGGGGCATTTCGGGACGGCGGGGGGTGTCCTCGCCGTTCCTTGATCGTTACTGTGTTGTGACCGTCATGATGAACGACGCGGCCCCGCCGTCCACGAACGAACTGCTCACCGCAGTGCTCTTCGGACCGAACTTCCGCCAGGAACACGGCTTCTGGCGGCGGCTGCTCACAACAGAACCGTTTCGCCGCCCCGGTGGCGGCACCCCCGACGAGCGACTCGCCCTCTCCTACCACCGGATGCGCATCCTCAACAACGCGCTCGACAGCGGCGCGCGACTGGCCGCCGACCCCCGCGCGCTGGCCGCCCTGCACGAATGGCTCGGCCCCGCCGACCCGGCACTGACCACCGTGGCGGGCATCCACTACAACCTCTTCCTCGGCAGCCTCCTCGACCACGACGCGGACACGCTGCGCGACATGTCGGACTTCCTCGCCCTGCGGCGCGTCGGCACCTTCCTCTGTACGGAGGTGGCGCACGGCAACGACGCGGCGGCTGTCGAGACCACCGCGACGTACGACCCGGGACGCGACGGCTTCGTCCTGCATACTCCGCACGCCGGGGCGCAGAAGTTCATGCCCAACACCAGCCCCGCCGGAGGCCCCAAGTCCGGTGTGGTGGCGGCCCGGTTGCTCGTCGACGGCGCCGACCGCGGGGTCTTCCTCTTCCTCACCCCGCTCACCGACGCCCACCGCGCCCTGCCCGGCGTCCGGGTGCGGCGGCTGCCCGCCCGGATGGGCTCCCCGGTCGACCACTGTCTGACCTCCTTCGACCACTGCTTCGTCCCGCGCGACGCGCTGCTCGCCGGACCGCAGGGGCGGATCGGTGACGACGGCCGTTTCCACAGCGAAATCCCCAACCGCAGAAGGCGGTTCCTCACCTCCATCGGCCGGGTCACCCCCGGCAAGCTCTCCATGAGTGCCTGCGCGGTCGGCTCGGCCCGGGTCACCCTGGCCATCGCCGTGCGTTACGCCGGTCACCGGATGATCTCCGGATCGCGCGCCGCGCAACAGGTTCCGGTGTACGCGCACCGCACCCATCACGGGCCGCTGGCCGGGGCGATGGCCACCGTCTACGCGATGAGCCTGCTGCACCGCAGGGCCCTGGACCGCTGGGAGTCGGCCCCGGAGGCCGACCGGGACGAGGCGGAGCGCCTGGTGGCCGTCGCCAAGGGGTGGATCACCTGGCAGGCGCGCGGCGTCATCGTCGAATGCCGTGAACGGTGCGGCGCCCAGGGGCTCCTGGAGAACAACGGCATGACCGAACTGTTCACCGGCATCGAGGGAGCGATCACCGCCGAGGGCGACAACCTCGCCGTGCACGCCAAGGCCGCCGCCGAGATGCTGTTCAGCGCCACCGCCGGGGAGGCGGACGCCGACGACGGACCCGGCGAGCTCGACGACCCCGCCTTCCTCGGCCGGCTCGTCGCGGCCCTGGAGAACCTCTGGTTCGCCCGGGCCCGGGAACGGATGAGCGCCGCCCCGCCCGGCGACCCGCTCGGCCGCTGGAACGCCGCCTCCCCGGCCGCGCTGCGCGGCGTCGAGGCCTACGCCTGCCGGCAGGCGGACGAGGCGTACGCCGAAGCCGTCGCCGCCCTGCCCGAGGGCGAGGCGCGCGAGCGGCTGACCGAGCTGCGCAGGCTCTTCGCACTCCAGTGGATCGCCCGCAACAGCGGCGACCTGCTCGCCACCGGACGGCTGACCGCCGATCAGGTCACCTTTCTGCCCGACACGGTGGAGCGGGCGATCGCCGCCGTGGCCGCGCACACCCCCGCCCTGGTCGGGTCCTTCGCCCTTCCCGAGCGCCTGATGTCGGACTGGCCGATCGCCGGACCCGGGTACGCGGACGTCTACGACGACCCCGAGGGGCCCTGGCACCGGGGCCGCAGGGCGGGCATCCGGGGCCGCGCGGCCGAATTCAAGCGGCCCAACTGCGGCAGCAGGAGGCGTCCGCTGCGCGAGAAGGTGGCGGCGCTCGGCGCCCGCGGGGTCCTGCTGGCGTACTGGGGAACCACCTCGATGCTCTCCCGATGGTTCGAGAAGCCGCAGGTGAGCGTAGACGAATCGGTTCGCCCCAAGGCGTAACCGGAAGATCGTCATCCAGTTATTCGGAGCGGTGGGTCGCTGCGTTCGCCTACCCGCCGTACGGGAGAACCCGAGCCGGCCAGACGCCGATGAAACACCGATGAGAGGAATCGCCATGAAGACCATCCACCCCAAGATCACCGAGGTACTCACCGGGACCTTCAAGGTGCCCGCCGCCGAGATCCTGCCGGAGTCCACGATGGACAGCCTGGAGATGGACTCGCTCGCGGTCGCCGAGTTCGCCGTCATCATCAAGGAGACGCTGGGCGTCGACGCCGACTCGGAGAAGCTGTACAAGGACGCCACGCTGGCCGACATCTCCGCGTACATCGACGCGGCCGTCGGCAGCGCGGCGGCCGATGCCACGGTGCCGGTGAGCAACACCCGATGAAGCGACCCGCCATCGCCGTCACGGGGCTCGGCATGATCACCCCGGTCGGCCACACCACCGACGCCACCTGGGACGGAGTCTGCGCCGGGGAGTCACCCGCCCGCACCGTCCCCGAACTGCACGGCTGCGCCGTCGACTTCGCCTGCACGGTCTCCGGCATCGACCTCGACGACGCGGTCGGCGGCCGGACCGCGTTCCGGATGGGCCGGTACGTCAAGTTCGCCGTCCTGGCCGCCCGGGAGGCGGTCGCCGACGCCGGGCTCGACCC
>MUNB01000113.1 GCA_002154345.1 Streptomyces griseus | reverse complement strand
GGGGTGGTCAGGCGTCGGGGGCGAGGCCGGAGCCGAGGCAGTTGAGGCAGAGGCCGTCCTGCTGTCCGACCGGGCGGCGCTTGCGGCCGACGCGGACCGTGGCGGCGACCATCCCGGACCCGTCGCACGGCGAGCAGACGACCGGCGCGGGCGGGGTGTTCTTCGGTGGCTTGGTGGTGGTCCGACGGGTTGCCATGGCGGTGGTTCCTTCCGGTTCCGGGCATGGGCGGGGTAGGGACCCGGCGCGAAGCAGTCACGCCAACTGGACTTGCAGGTAAGGGAGTTAGCCGGTTGCCGGGCGAGGCTTGAGAAGCGGGGAGCCCGGGACCGGGGCGGTAGAAACGGCCGGCCGGAACGGTGCCAGAGCGGCAAGGTGCGGGGTGAGGTGCGCGTACTGGTGGCAGACGGCCACGGCTTGGGCGGGGGTTATGGCGGGGGTGCGGATGCGGGACCAGCCGCCGGAGGAGTCCCCGGCCACCGCGACGCCGGGGCGGTCGGGGGCGATGGTGGTGGCGGCGAAGACCGCTTCGGGGGCGATGTCCCCGAGGGCCATTTCGGCGGTCTGTTTGTCGTTGACCCGGTGCACCACCCGCCCGGTGAGCTGGGCGCGCAGCGCGGTGGCTCCCTTGCCGAGGTCGGAGCCGAAGCGCTGCCCGCAGACCTCCAGGAAGATCCCGACCGCGCGGGCCATCTGCGCCAGCCGGATCATCCGCATCACCATCCGGTCCCGCCTCTCCTCGTCCTTCTTCGCAGCGACGAGGAACAGTTCCGCGACCTCGTCGACCAGGACGACCAGCGGCACCGGGCGCATCTTTGCGGGCAGGCCCCACATGTCCGGGACACCGTGAGAGCTGAGGAGGTCGAAGCGGTCTTCCATCTCGCCCACGAGGGCTTCCAGGAGCCCGTCCGCCTCATCGGGAGTGACCGCGAGGGCGGAGAGGCGGGGTGCAAAGCCGCGCTGTTCGACACCTCGTTTGCAGTCGATCCCGACCAGGCCGACCGGGAGCTTGGCAAGTCCGGAGATGAGGTTGCGCTGATACATCGACTTGCCCGACTGGTTCGCGCCGACCGTCAGGGCGTGCGGGACCTTCTGGTAGTCCCGGACGAACGCCGTACCGTCCTCCCGCAACGCCACCGGCACGACGAGCGGGCCAGCGGTGAGCTTGGGCGGGAGTCGGCGGGGCATCTTCACCCGGCGCAGCACGTCGTAGCCGGTCATCCGCAGTTCCACGAACCCGGGCTTCACCTCCACCACATGGACGGAGTGAACACCCCAGGCGTGGCGGAGCCGTTCGGAGGCGGCGGACACGTCGGCAGGCTCCAGACCGGCAGGGAGGCGCAGCGTTGCCCGCATTCCGGTGGTGGAGTAGCGGACACGGCGGACCTGCGGGGGAACGGGCTGGACTTCCTGGCGGGCCACGTTGCGGACCATGAACGCCCGCAGGCGGGACGGCTGGACCGTCAGCCCGCACACATCCATCGTCGCCCGGTACGTCACCGAGAACCGGACCCGGGCGACCGGGGCGCCGACCAGCGACCAGAACACCCGAGGGGACCGGGCCTTTGCGTAGCCGAGGCCACCGGCGGCCGATAAGGCCCCCGCAACCTCGATCACCGTGGACAGGTCCGACATGATCAGGCCCCCAGCGGGGTCACGGCGACCGCGCGGAAGCTGATCCCGTGCCGGGTCTGGCCGTTGAACGTGTTCTCCCAGTCCCGGGCCTTGAGGCCGATCACCGTGACCGGGGTACCGGGGGCCAGGTTCTCCGGGACACCCGTGTTCGGCACGGTCACCTGGTACAGGTTGCCCTCCCCGTCGTCCGCGACCAGCAGACCCACCGTTGCGAGCGGGGCACCGGTCTCACGGTCGATGGCGATCTCGCCGGTCTGCTTGCTCACGAGCTTCGGCGTCGGAGGCGTCGCCACGAACACGACAGCGGTCGAAACATCGATCTTGAAGGACGGCATGAGCTTGCTCCTCAGACAGAGGTGACTGACTTGGCTAGCCTTCTTGGCTGCATGACCAACGTAAGCAACATCGCTTGTCATGTCAACACCTGACTGTCTTGGCTTTCCCAATGTCGGGGCCGCCGCGTACCATCGCCCCATGACCTTCGTTCCCGATCCCCTCGACCCAGACGATGACCGGCCGCCCTACGAGCAGGTTGCGAGCAGCCTCGGAGCAGCAGTCCGGACGAGGAAAATCGCACCAGGGGAGAAGCTGCCGTCGCAGAAGGAGCTGACGGAGCACTACGGCTTCGCGCGCGCGACCATCCAACGCGCACTGCGGGACCTCGAAGACGAAGGGCTAGTGGTCTCCCGCAAGGGAAGCGGAGTCTTCGTCCGCAGCCGGACGGAACGGCCGGCGGGGCTTCGCCCTTACGTAGAGCAGGCCTTTGTCGCCACGGACGTCACCATCGACTTCGCCGGGTTCTCCAGTGAAACCCTGCACGGAGCACTGCAAGAGCCGTTGGACAAGATCCGGATCGGCAGGCTGACACCGGCAAGCATCAAGGTCCGCATACTCGTTCCGGACATGGCTGTCCCCCAGGCAGCTCCAGTCCGCCGTGAGGACTGCGGCGATGACGAACGGCTCCGATCCCGCATGCACGACATCATGGTCGGGTACGCCCGCAGCATCCGTGACTCAATGGCGGAGCTGAGTCACCTGGGCTTGGTCCCCGAGACGAGCGTTGACGTGCGAGTACACAGTGGTACGCAATTCTTCAAGCTGTACGTGATCAACGGAGCAGACGCCTTCTTCGGCTACTACCCGATCAAGCCCAACAAGGTTGTGGCGCAGGGTGATCCCATCGAAATTTACGACCTGGTTGGGAAGGACACCGTCCTCTTCCACCACTCCGTCAACGACAGCGAGTCGTCTAGCGGCACGCAGCAGGTCCAGCAGGCTGGCATGTGGTTCGACAGCGTGTGGAACAGCATCGCGAGGGGATTCGACCTTGATGGACACTGACGACCTGGCCGCAGCGCTTGCCAGCACTACCGTGGTGCTTTTCGACTTCGACGGCCCCATCTGCGATGTGTTCGCGGGGCGCCCGGCGGACCGAGTTGCAAAGGATCTCACCGAGCTTGCAACCGAAAGCAACCCGGAGCTGGAAGGGAAGCTGTCCGGCATCGATGACCCTCTGGAGGTCCTGCGGCTGACGCACGAAGCGGATGATGCCACTGGGCTGGCAATCGAGAGGGCGCTCACCACAGCCGAGGTAGAGGCTGTAGGGGTGGCTGGAGACCCGGTTACCGGAGCCGTTGCCTCTCTGAAGGCAGTTCGAGCGTCGGGGAGGGGAGCGGCGGTGGTGAGTAACAACTCCGCGGAGGCCGTCAGGGCATTCCTTGATCGACATGGGTTGTCGGAACACGTGCTCACAGTCGTTGGAAGGCCCGAAGGGCATCCGGAGCTGATGAAGCCGAACCCTCACTCGCTGATCGCAGCGGCTGAACGTTTGGACGTCGACGTCTCCTTGTGCGCCTTGATCGGCGACTCGCTGACAGACATTCAGGCCGCCCACACGATCGGTAGTACAGCCATCGGCTTCGCCAACAAACCGCACAAGCACCAACTCTTCGTCGAGGCAGGGGCCGAAGCGGTTACCGACTCCATGCAAGCCATCGCCCAGGCGATCAGCCCCCAGCCGGGCACCTGACTACTCACGTCGCCTGGAGTTGTTACAGGTTTCTCTACCTCATCAAGGCACCCGGCTGCGCTCCGCTCCGCCGGGCGCGCTTCCCGGCTCTGGCTGCGCCCGCGCTCCTGCCTTCGGCCCGCTCGGCGCTGCCGCCGCCGACGCGCGCCCGCTGTGTAGGCCCGTGGGGCATGAGACGAGAACCAAGCCCGCGGCTTCACGACGATGCCTCCGGCGGGGGCGCTCAGACTCCGGGATGGGACGGGGCGCCGTTCGCGAGTGCCGGCCGGAGCGTGGCGAGCGTCGAGGGGGCTCCCATCCCGACCACCTTCGACCCAGGCAGAGCCGAGCAGTCGCGGCCCAGGGCGTCAAGGTCGTTCGTACAGTGGCGCGCTCCACCTTGACGCCCTGAACCACGACCGCTCCACGGAGTGTGGGTCGAAGGCGGACGGGATGGAAGCCGAGGTGAGTGATGGGTTGAGGCTTGGCTGCAGGAATCCTGTTTAGGGATTGAGCAGGTAACCCCTTTCAATAGCAGAATTTGAAATCTGAGTGGAAATATCATCCATCATCTCCACTACCGGTTCGCGAAGCGCCTCCCACTCGCTCATCGCTATATAGCTCTCCTCCCCGTGGGCAATACTGTTTCTTGATGCAAGTAGCTGCTCATCGATCAAGTCGCTGTACTGAGAATAGCGATCAAAATCACACCCGACCGAACAAAGAATTTCGCTCAGTCGCTCCCAATTCAAGTTTGAATTTGTCCGCACGGCGTCCCGATCCGTCGGAATTTTTGCTCTGCCGCCTCCGTCATTCCTGATTGTTCTGACGAGGGAGGAGTGCAGGGAGGCCTTATTGGAGTCCTCGAATATCTCAAGGTGTTGCCGCAGCGACAGTGCCGCGAGTTCGGGTCTTAGCTCGTCATACGAAAGGCGAAGCGACGCTAGGTAGCAAAGGTAGTAATGGCACGAATTCTTGACAAAGCCCTCCCAGTGCGCATAAAGGAGAGCTACGGAGGCTCTTAATAGGGCTGGCCTAACTCCATGCTCCGCACGTTCCACCTGTCCTCGGAAAACCGTCAGCTCTTTCTTTCTCCATGAAAGATCCTGAGAAATCCGATCAACTAGTTGCTCAACCGTCCGGATTTTCATTCAACGGATCCCTACGGGCGGAAGTACGCTTGGGCCGCCGGCATGATGGCGCGGATGCGAGTGGTACCCCTAACCCCGGCCTTAGCTTGGCTCCTGAAGAACTGCTGACTCCAGAGCCCAATTACGCGATCTCGAAGAGTCTCGCTCCGAACTGCTTCATCCATCCTGAGCCACTCATCTACCGAGTTCGCCACTCCAACTGCGATGGCTTCAAAGGATGAGACCGAGAACCCTCCTGTGAACTTCCTCGCTTCGACATCGTAGCGTCGGAAACTCTCGCTCCCCAACGCATCTGACAACAGACTGAAGACGTTCTCAAAGATACTCTCTTGATCCTCCCTGTTAAAGTTCCGGATATCGGCAAGGTCCAGCGTCTTTTCTGTCAAGAATGAATCGACGCTTCGCATTTCCTTCAATTCTTCATCGTCGCTATTGAGCAGCGCGAAGAATCTGCAAACGAGCTCCATGTCATATTGTTCCTCCGCTTGGCGCACGGAGACCAACGTGCAGTCGGTAAATGAGGGATTGACTTTCAACCCCGAGAGCCAATAGAACATATCGCGGTTACGCATAATAAGCTGACAATTGCGTACCTCCTGGGCGGACGGTTCCTCCCCGCCGGAATTCAGTCGGTCAAAAAGCTCGTACTTCGCCTTCTCGTCGCTCTCTGGCAGGAGAATGTTGATATCAAGCTTGCTGCGCTTGAATGCGATCCGTTGACCGGGCGTCAGGGAGTCAGCCCCTTCGTCTGAAGCAAAAGTAAGACCGTTCAGCGACGGCAAGTATTTGGTGCCTTCAAGCTTGCTGGCAGGCTTCAGCTCGCCATTCTCCTCGTTCCTGAGTTCTCCCATGAACTCAAGAATCGTGGAGATTCGCTGAAGGCCGTCAATAACTTCCCATACTCCGTCGTGGCGTTGCATCACGAAAAGGGAAGGGAGGGGGATTCCGAGCAGAATGCTCTCAACTAGCCTTGATTTTTTTTCAATCGACCACCTGAAGAGGCGCTGAAACTCCGGCCGGATTACCAACTCATTGTCTCGGTAGAGATTCACGATCTCTCCGATTGACATGGAGTAATCTTCTGCTTTTACTGTCGCTCGACCATTTTCGATCTCATCTTGCAAGGGCATGTCAGTTCCTTTCCTCGGCTACGATGCTGATGGTCAATTAATCTGCATGCGGTTGGCAGGATACTGCGGGATCAGGCGGGGGTCACACCTAGACCGTGCACTTCCTCCGTCAGTACCGTACTGGTCACTCGCACTCTTGATGTGGCGGATGCCAGGATCTCGGACACCGACCGCTAATCGACCAGGCGCGTGGTCGCAACCGGGACGTTCCTGCGGCGTAGATCCGCCGCGTTCCCAAGTCGCCCGAGCTGACTCTCAGGCGGTGACGGACGTGCTCACGGAAACCGAAGAACGACCGCACCCGCTCAGCTGCTTCGGGACGAAGAGATCGGCCGCCACTACGGTTCGTCTGTTGAATGCCGTGGGTGTTGTCAGCGCTCGGCCCTACGATCCTCCTATGCGAAGAGGAGCGATCAGGCGAGAGTCCGTGCTCAAGGTCCTGGCGGAGCATGACGAGTTGGGGCGTGAAGCCTTCCTGACGAAGTACGGCTTCGGGGAGGCGCGGTCCTACGTCCTGGTTCACGAGGGCCAGGAGTACGACTCTAAGGCTGTTGCCGGGGTGGCCCACAAGTGGGATCAGGGGCGGGCCCTCACACGGGACGAGTTCAGCGGCGGCAAGGATCATGCCGCGGCGTGGCTCAAGCGGGTTGGCTTCCAGGTCAAGGCCATCAAGAACCCGGACTGGGCTCGCGACGAGATCATCCTTGCATGCCACCTCGTGATGGAGAACGGTTGGAAGGGGCTGGACGCCGAGGACGGCCGGGTGGTGGAGCTGTCTGCCCTCCTCCAGTTGCTTCCCATCCACGCGGAGGCGGACCGCAACGAGAAGTTCCGCAACTCCAACGGCGTCGCTCGCAAGACGTTCGACATCGCCACTCGCCACCCGGACTACCGGGGGAAGCCCACCAACGGCGGCGCGCTGGATGTCGCTGTGCTGCACGAGTTCCTTGCCCGGCCGCAGGAGATGACCGAGGCCTCGCGGCTGATCCGTCAGGGCATCGCGACCGGCGAGTTGCAGTCCTTCGCACCGACTGAGGACGAGGAGTTCGGCGACGACTACAGCGCGCCCGAGGGACGACTGCTCATGCGGCGGCACCGGGCGCGTGAACGGAACAAGAGCCTGCGCAAGAAGAAGATCGCTTCTGTTCTTCAGCGTGGCGGACAGCTCGCTTGCGAGGCGTGCGGCTTCGACTTCGAGAAGATCTACGGGGACCGCGGTGCCGGGTACATCGAGTGCCATCACGTCCTTCCGCTCCACGTAGCGGGGGAGGGCCGCACCAAGCTCAGCGATCTCGCCCTCATCTGCGCGAACTGTCACCGCATGATCCACCGGCGCGCGCCATGGCCGACCCCTGGAGAGCTGCGAGCCTCGATAGAGCAGAAGCATGCAGACGACAGGCGCGCCGCGGCGGCTTTGACGCGACCGCGAAGGGCAGCCGACGAGCAGATGCCGAACCAGTGAGCTGACATCCATTGCCGACATCAACGTCGGTGGACAACGGCAGCCCCGGAGAGCCCTGGACGGCAGCCGCGGACGGGCCGGCCAGGGTGCTTGACCACCTCCGGCCGAACTTACAAAGCAGATGTCGGCG
>MUNB01000112.1 GCA_002154345.1 Streptomyces griseus | reverse complement strand
GCGACATCGCGATCGTCGCGGGAAGCGCCCTGCTGGTCCTCTGCCTCGGCGCGATCACCCTCCGCCGCCGTACGCCGTGAGAACCCCGATGCGAGGATGACGGGAAGAGCACAGCCCAGCACCGCCCGGAGGGTGAACGCATGACCCAGACAGTCGCAGTCCTCGGCACCGGCAAGATCGGCGAAGCCCTGCTCAGCGGGATGATCCGGGCGGGCTGGCGACCGGCCGACCTCCTGGTGACCACCCGCCGCAGCGACCGGGCCCAGGAACTGCACACGCGGTACGGGGTCGAGTCCGTCACCAACGCGGAGGCGGCCAAGAACGCCGACATCCTCATCCTCGCGGTCAAGCCGCAGGACATGGGCAAGCTCCTGGACGAACTCGCACCGCACGTCACCGCCGACCGTCTGGTCATCAGCGCCGCGGCCGGCATCACCACCGCGTTCATCGAGGACCGGCTCACCCCGGACACCCCGGTCGTCCGGGTCATGCCCAACACCCCGGTCCTCGTCGACGAGGGCATGTCCGTCATCTCGGCCGGCAGCCACGCCACCGGTACGCACCTCGCCGCCGCCGA
>MUNB01000111.1 GCA_002154345.1 Streptomyces griseus | reverse complement strand
AGGGGCGGGGGCCGACGACGGGGGGACGGCGCGACCCGGTCGCTGTCCGTCGTGCACAGAACGCATCGTCCCTCACCCCCGGCCGCCCGTCGCAGCCGTCCACGCACCCCGTCGGCCCGCTGATAGCGAGGCGCGACCGATCCCTCACTATGCAATACGGGGTGGTGGAACGCCACTTCCCCGCAGATTCACAGGCCTCGACCTCGCCTCCGCACGGCGGGCGTCATCGGCTCAGCTCTCCTCCCCCGCAGCGAGGAAAGCGCCGACCAGCTCCGCGAACTCCTCCGGCACCGCGATCCGGACCCCCAGGTCCTCCGCCTTGGTGCGCTTGGATCCGGCCTTCTCCCCGGCGACCAGCATGCTCGTGCGCTTGGAGACGCTGGAGGACGACTTGCCGCCCGCCCGCTCGATCAACTCGTTCATCTCGTTGCGCGTCAGCTTCTCCAGCACTCCGGACATCGCTCCCGTGACCACCACGGTCATCCCCGACAGAGGCAGCGCGGAGCCGCTTCCGCCGTCGCCATCGGCCTCCGCCCCTGTCTCCCCGCCACCGGCGGCCTGCGCGTCCGCACCGGCCGGCTCCTCCGCCCCGGGCTCCGGGGGCGGGGTGGCGCCCGGCTCCGTCATGTTCACCCCGGCCGCGACGAGCTTGCCGATCAGCGGGGCCAGCTCCGCCAGCTCGGCGACGACCGCGGCGGCCTTCTCCTTGCCGATGCCGTCGACCCGCTGGAGCGTCTCCACGTCGGCGGCGACGATCCGGTCCATCGTGGCGAAATACCGCGCGACGCGGCGCGACATGGAACGCCCCGTGCCGCGCACGCCCAGGGCGCAGAAGACCCGGGAGAGCGGCCGGGCGCGGGCGGTGTCGATGGCGGCCAGGAGGTTGTCCGTGGAGGTCTCGCCCATCCGGTCGAGGGAGAGCAGCTGCTCGCGCTCCAGGGTGAACAGATCCGCGAAGTCGGCCACGAGACCCGCGTCGACGAGCTGGACGACCCGCGTGGAGCCGAGGCCCTCGATGTCGAGCTGATCGCGCCCCGCCGCATAGGAGACGGAGGCGACCAGCCGGCAGTCGCGGCCCCGGGTGCAGCGCCAGCGCTGCTCGCTCGTGTCGATGGCGGAGCCGCACTGCGGGCAGCTCTCGGGGAAGGCGATGGGCGTCTCGTCGCCGGTGCGCAGGTGCACGACGGGGGCCTCGATGCGCGGGATGATGTCGCCCGCCTTGTAGACCATCACCTGGTCGCCCAGCCGCAGGTCGCGGCGGGTGATGTCGGCCGGGTTGTGCAGGGTGGCGTAACCGACGGTGGAGCCGTCGATCTCCACGGGCTCCAGGACGGCGCGCGGCGCGATGATGCCCGTGCGCCCGACGTTCCACTCGACGGACAGCAGGCGGGTGATCTTCTCCACGGCGGGCAGCTTGTGGGCGATGGCCCAGCGGGGCGCGCGGGTGCCGGAGCCCGCTTCGCGCTGGTCGGCCGCCAGATCGGCCTTGATCACGATCCCGTCGATGCCGAACGGCAGCGAGGCGCGCAGGGAGGCCGTCTCGGCCACCCGCGCCTGGACCTCCTCGACCGTGGAGACCCGGACCGGCGCCACGTCGGTGCCCGCGGCCGTGTGCACGCCGAGGCCGGCGACGTACGCCAGGACCTCGCTGTGGGGCAGTTCGCCGAGGGTGTCGGCGAGCTCCCCGGAATCGGGCAGCGGCAGTGCGCCGTAGGCGAAGAAGGTCGTCTCCACTCGGTAGGCCCGGTCCTTGGCGCGCAGGGTGCCCGCCGCCCCGTTGCGCGGATTGGCGAAGGGGGCGCCGCCGTGCTCCGTGCGGATCGCGTTGCCCTGCTCGAACTGCTCGTTGGTCATGAGGATCTCGCCGCGCACCTCGATGGTGACCGGCTCGGCCAGCCGCTCCGGCAGACCGACGACCGCACCGGCCGCGTGCGAGACGTCCTCGCCCGCCGTGCCGTCGCCCCGCGTGATGAGGCGCTCGAACCGGCCGTTCCGATAGCGCGCGGCGACGGCCAGGCCGTCCAGCTTCGGCTCGACGCTCCACGCCGTCACCGGCCTGCCGATCCGCCGCTCCAGCGACGCGGTCCAGGTCGCGAACTGCTCGGCCGAGAACACGTTGTCCAGCGACAGCATGGGCGCCGTGTGCGGCACGTCGCCGACGGCGGCCCCGCCCGCGACCTTGCCCGTCGGCGAGGCGGCGAGCACCTCGTCCGGGTGGTCCGCCTCGTACGCGGCTATCCCGCGCGCCAGCCGGTCGTAGGCGTCGTCGTCCAGCGCGCTCTCGCCCGTGGCGTAGTACGCGGCGGCGGCGAGCGAGGCCTCTTCGACCGCGGCGGCATAGGCGGCGGCATCGGCGAGCACAGCAGCTGAGTTCGTCATGGCCACCATTCTTCCGCCCACCACTGACAACGCCGCTGATCCCGCCTCCACCCCGATCTTGAGAGAGCGCTCTCCCATGAACGAATCCTCATCTCGTCGCCAATCAGGCCCATTTCTTGGATCTGCGCACTCTCTTGACATGCACAGAAGGCAATCCTACGTTCCTTCGAGAGAGCGCTCTCTCTCATGATCAAGGAATCCCCCCATCCCCCCACGTCCCGAACAGGAGTGCCGTGCTCTTTCGTCATCGACGCAATCCGGACCACCGCCGTCAGCGTTCCCTGCCGCCCTGGCGGTACAGAATCGCCGGGCTCGCCGCGGCGGCCCTCGCCCTCTCCTTCCTCCAGGCCAACGTGGGCAACGCGGCGGCCGACCGGGCCGCCGCGGACACCGCCCCGAAGGCCGCCGCGGATGTGGTGCGGGTGGCCGAGTTCCTCGCGGAGTGCCCGTACACCCACCGGGCCCCCGACGACCCGATCGTCTTCCCCGGGCTGCCGGGCGCCTCCCACATGCACAGCTTCTTCGGCAACGACACCACGCACGCCGGCTCCGACCTGGCCTCGCTGGAGCAGGGCCGCACCTCGTGCTCCCCCGACACCGACCTGTCGTCGTACTGGGTGCCCACCCTCTACGACGGCGACCAGGAGGTGGAGCCCACCGGGACCACCTTCTACTACCTCGGCGAAGGGGTCAGCGACGACGTCATCCGGCAGATCCAGCCCTTCCCCCGGGGCCTGCGCATCGTGGCGGGCAACGCGAAGGCGACCAACCCGCAGGACAACACGATCGCCCGCTGGTCGTGTCTGCACGCCGGCGAGGTCAACCCCTCGACGGACTTCGTGAACTGTCCGCCCGGCACGATGATGGAGTCCTACCTGGACTTCCCGCAGTGCTGGAACGGTACGGATCTCGACTCCGCCGACCACAAGAGCCACATGGCCTACCCGGTGAACGGCGGCTGCCCGTCCACCCACCCGGTGCCGGTGCCCAAACTCCGGCAGGTGCTGCGCTACCCGGTGAACGGCGACCCGGCCCGCTTCCGGCTGGCGTCCGGGCCCGGCTACACCATGCACGGCGACTTCTTCAACGTATGGCCGGAGGAGGAGATGGCGCAGCGCGTCCGCGACTGCATCAACGCGATCGTCAAGTGCGGTTTCGACGGCAAGCCCTGACCGCCCGTCAACTCCGTGCGCACCGCGTCCGCTCCGGGGCCCCGGCTCCGGGGCGGGCGCCCTCCCCCACCGTACGAGGACGCCTCATGAACCGCATGAACCTCCCGAAGCTCCCCCACCGGGCCGCCGTCCTCGGCCTGCTGGGCGTGCTGGCCCTCACCGGCGCGGCCGGCTGCTCATCGGCGGCGGACTCCACACCTCGTACGACGGCGGATTCCGCGCCCCGTACCGCAGAGGCACGGACGTCCGCGCCGCCGTCCGCCACCGGATCCGCCTCCGCCACCGACGTCGGCTGGGTCCAGCTGATGACCCCGATGAACCAGCAGGCGGTAAAGCTGCTGACGCTCGCCGCCGAGCGTGCGGACGAACCGCGGCTCCGCGCCTTCGCGGTCCGGCTGCGCGCCGATCAGGAGGCGGAACTCGACCGCCTGAGGCCCCTGTTGACCCGGATGGGGCTGCCCCTGACCGATGTGCACGCGGGGCACGACATGCCCGGCATGGTGACCGAGCGGGACCTGACGGCGGCCCGCGCCGCCGAGGGGCCCGCGTTCGACCGGCTGGTCCTCGCCGGGATCCGGGACCATCTGCGCCAGTCCGCGCAGGTGTCGCGTTCCGAGATCACCGCGGGCGGCCGGGCGGACGCCCGTGAACTGGCCCGCGCCCTTGTCACGGCGCGCGAGACCTTCCTCGCCGAGCTGGCACGACTGCCGGGCGCGGAGCGGGCCCTCGGCTGAACGGGGCGGCCTGCCTGCGGGTATAAAGGGCTGCATGACAGCCGAAGTGCCGCCGCCCGTACGCCCCACGACCTTGGAGGACGTGGCGGCCGTGGCCGGTGTGTCACGGGCGACGGTGTCCCGGGTGATCAACGGGGCGACCACGGTGGACCCCGCCCTGCGCACCGTGGTCGAGGAGGCGGTGGCGACCACCGGCTATGTGCCCAACCGGGCGGCGCGCTCGCTGGTGACCCGGCGGACCGACTCGGTGGCCCTGGTGGTCTCCGAGCGGGAACGGCGGCCGATGTCCGAGCCGTTCGTCGGCCGGATGTTCTCCGACCCGTACTTCGGCCGGGTCGTCAGCGGGCTGCTGGAGGTGCTGCGCCCGGCCGGGATCCAGATGGTCGTGATGCTGGCCGACGACGAGGCCTCCCGGACCCAGCTGCTCTCCTATCTGCGCCACGGCCATGTCGACGGGGTCGTGCTGATCACCACGCACGCCGACGATCCGCTTCCCGGGCTGCTCCAGGAGACCCGGATGCCCGCCGTCCTCGCGGGCCGTCCGCACAAGCCGTCGCCGCTGGCCTATGTGGAGGTCGACCAGCACGCCGGGGCGCGGCTGGCGGCCGACCATCTGGCCGCGCTGGGGCGGCGGCGCATCGGCACCGTCTCGGGTCCGCAGGACATGCCCGCCGGACAGGTCCGGCTGACCGGTTTCCTGGAGGCCGTCGCCGCGCACGGCATCGAGGACGTGGCCTGCGCCGAGGGGGACTTCACGCATCTGGGCGGGGCCGCGGCCATGCGCAGGCTGCTGGCGGACCGCCCCGACCTGGACGGGGTGTTCATCGCCTCCGACCTGATGGCGCTGGGCGCGCTCCCGGTGCTGCTCCGGGCCGGGCGCGATGTGCCGTCCGATGTGGCGGTGGTCGGCTTCGACGACAGCAGCGCGGCGGCCGCCTGCGACCCGCCGCTGACCACGGTCCGGCAGCCGGTGGAGGAGATGGCCGCGGAGATGGCCCGGCTGCTGCTGAAGCAGATCGGCGAGCCGAGCGGCCCCTCGCCCTCCGTGCTCTTCCCGCCGACGCTGGTACGGCGTCAGTCGGCCTGAGTCAGGCCTTCGTCTCCGGCGCGTCCGGAACGGGGCTCTCCGGCACGTCCGGAACGACGGCCTCCGGCACGGAAGTCTCCGGCACATCCGGAACAGGGGTCTGTCGAACAGGGGCCTCCGGAACTGGCGGCTCCGGCGCCGGAGCCGCGGCCGGGAACGGCTCGTCCGCCAGGTCGGCCCCGGCGAAACCCTCGGCCCGGACCGGTACCTGAGGTCCTGAGGACTCCTGGAGCCAGCGGGTCAGCACCCGGTGCACCGCCTCGGCGCCCACCAGCCCGCCGCCCGGCGGCACGGGCGCGCCCTCCGCGGTCTCGGCGGCCACGATGTCGAGCGGGTCGGTCAGTCCGCGCGGCCAGAGCAGGAACGGCCGGGACTGTTCGCCGCCGAGGCCGCCGTGCGAACCGATCTGCTCCTCGAAGGCGTGCACGGTGCCGGTGGCGGGGTCGTACATGGAGTTGACCATGACGTCGGCGACGTGCGGGAAAGTGTCGGTGCGCCGTACGGCGGCGGCCGCGCCGACGCCGAAGTCCGTGAGCGGGCCCTCGCCGTCCGCCAGTGCGGCGACGGGCACCTCGGCCCCGCCGGGTCCGAGCACCACGGAGCCGTGTGTCTCGCTGCGTACGAGGAGGAAGCCGATCCCCGGGTGGTTGGCGAGCGTGGAGAGCAGCGCCGGATGGCGGCGCTCGATCTGTTCGCGGGAGGCGCGGCCCTCGATGTCGGGGAAGGAGATCAGCCCGAGGTTGCCGGAGGCCAGCACGATCGGGTCGGAGAGCTTGGCCGGGTGCTCGGCCTCCTGGTCCTCGACGGGGCGGTGCAGGGCGATCCGCACCGCGTCGCGGGCCTCGGAGGCGCTGCGGGTGCGCTGGGCCCGGCGCGGCACGGGCAGGCCGCAGCCGGCCCGGACGAGGTCCTTGAGCGTGAGCCCGTACTTCCCCGCGAAGGTCTCGCCGGGGCTCTGGCCGTGGTCGGACAGCAGCACGATCCGGTAGGCGCGCGGCGTGTGGTCGGCGATCTTGGCGATCAGGGCGAGCGAACGGTCCAGGCGTACGAGGACCTTCTCCGCGTCGCGGCTGTGCGGGCCGGAGTGGTGGGCGACCTCGTCGTAGGCGACCAGGTCGGCGTAGACGGCGGTGCGGCCGGCGAACATGTCGCCGAGGACGGCGGCGGCGACCACATCGCGCTCCACGACGGTGGCGAAGGCGCGGATGAAGGGGTAGAGCCCGCCGCGCTTGATCCTCGGGGTGACCTTCCGGGCGCGGGCCCGGGTCGACTGGCCGATCTCGCGGAGGACCTCGGCGACGAAGGAGAGTGCGGTACGGGTGGCGTTGGCCGGGTCGGAGAAGTAGGCGAAGTATCCGGCGCGGGAGCGGCGGCCCTTGCCGCGCCGGGCGGCCATGGAGAGGACCAGGGCGAGCTGTCCGGCGCCGCCGCTGAAGAGGTTGCCGCGGCTCGCGCCGTCGACGGTGAGCAGCCCTCCGTCGTGGGTGTGCGCGATGGCCCGGCGCTGCATTTCGAGGGCGCTCGCGGGCCGGCTGGAGACCATGAGCGTGCGGGTCTCCTTCTCGTACCAGCGGAACGCGGGCACGTCGTGGTTGCTGCCGTGCAGGATGCCGAGCTGGCTGGCGCCGGTCTGGCTGGACCAGTCGGTGCGCCAGGGGGTGAGGCGGTGTCCCGAGGAGTCGGCGAGCCAGCCGGCGACGGTCGGCATCAGCCCGTCGGCGGCGGCCTTCACCAGCACGTCGTGGCCGACGCCGTCGAGCTGGAGGAAGACGGTGCCGGGCGGTCCTTCGCGGCCGGGCTCCGGCGGGCGCGGGGAGCGGCCGCGTCTGCGGCGCCGGTCGGCGAGCCGGGACAGCCTGCGGCGGTAGGCCTCGTCGTCGCGGACGGCGAGGGCGGTGGAGGTGGCGGAGGCCACGGCGGACATCACGGCGGCCACGACGACGGCGGTCTCCGGCGCGGCGTCGCCGCGTCCGTCCGGGATGAGCCGCAGCGCTATCAGCAGCAGAGAACCGTTGAGGAAGAAGACCAGCGCGCCGAGGACGAGCGCCGGCACGATGAGCAGGGACCGTACGAGGACGGGCCAGACCAGGGCGGAGAGCAGACCGAACGCGCCCGCGCCCCAGGCGGCGGTGAAGGCCGTCTTGGTGATGGTGTCGCCGTCGTCGGACTGGAGCTGGAAGTCGGGCAGGATGCCGGCGAGCGCGAGCATGGTGAGGGTGGACACCGCCCAGACCGCGGTCACCCGCATCAGGGCTCTGCCCGCCGTACGCCACTTCCCGTCACCCACGCCGGTCCACCTCACGTCCTCTCCGCCCCCGGCCCCGCTGGTCCGGGGTCCGCTCTTCAGCTTTTCACAGCGTCGGTCCCGGTCAGCGGCTTCCGGGCGGACCGGCCGGGGGCGGCGGGACGGTACGGGGGGCGCATAGGCTCGTAGCGGCAGCGCACCCGGGCACGGGTGGCGCGGGCCGCGCCCGGACACGGGGTCACGGGGGTCGAGCGAGGAGGCGGACGTGCCGGTGGAGGTCACCTGGTGGGGTCATGCCACCTGCACGATCGAGGACTCGGGGGTGCGGGTGCTGACCGACCCCCTGTTCGTAAGGCGCTTCGCGCATCTGCGTCGCCGCCGGGGCGAGGTGCCGCCGCCGCAGGCCGCGGTCGCGGAGGTGGTGCTGGTCTCCCATCTCCACTCCGACCATCTGCATCTGCCGTCGCTGGCCCGGCTGGCTCCCGGCAGCCGGCTGATCGTGCCGAGCGGCGCGGTGGCGGCCGTGCCGGGGCTGCGGACGCTCCGGCGGAGGCGGCAGCTGCAGATCACCGAGGTGAGGCCGGGCGACACGGTCCGGGTCGGCGAGGTGCGGGTGCGGGCGGTGTTCGCGCTGCACGACGGACGGCGGCTGCCGGTCGGACCGCACCGCGCGCCCGCGCTCGGTTACGTCGTCGAGGGCGAGGCCCGGACGTACTTCGCCGGGGACACCGGGCTCTTCGACGACATGGCGGACGCGGTGGGGCCGGTGGACGTGGCGCTGCTCCCGGTGGGCGGTTGGGGGCCCTACCTGGGGCACGGCCATCTCGACCCGGCCCGCGCCGCCGAGGCCCTGACCCGGCTCGCGCCGCGCTCCGCGGTGCCGGTGCACTACGGCACGTACTGGCCGATCGGGCTGGACGGGGTGCGTCCGCACGAGTTCCACGCGCCGGGCGACGAGTTCGTCCGGCACGCGGCGAAGCGCGCGCCCGAGGTGACGGTGCACCTGCTGGGGCACGGCGAACGGGTCGGTCCGGAGGTGGGCCGGTGATCCAGGAGATCCAGCAGGTGGTGCGGGAGCTGCCCACCGAGTCGACCCAGCAGGCGGTCGGCTACCCGACGCTGTTCGCCCTGGTGGCGCTGGGGTCCTTGGTGCCGGTGGTGCCGACGGGGGCGCTGGTGAGTACGGCGGCGGTGGTGGCGTTCCACCAGACGTCGCCGTTCGCCCTGCTCCTCGTGTTCGTGGTGGCGTCGACCGCCGCGTTCCTCGGCGACATCTGTCTGTACTGGCTGGGGCAGCGCGGAGTGCGGTCGAAGAACGGCTCGAAGTGGCTGGAGGCGATCACCCGCCGGGCCGCGCCGGAGCGGCTGGCCCAGGCGCAGGCGAAGCTGGACGAGCGGGGCGGGACAGTGCTGGTGCTCTCCCGGCTGGTGCCGGCCGGGCGGATTCCGGTGATGCTGGCCTGCCTGCTGGGCCGGATGCCGTTGCGCCGGTTCGCCCGGGGCGACGTTCCGGCGTGTCTGGCCTGGGCGGCGACGTACCAGCTGATCGGGATCCTGGGCGGTTCGCTGTTCCCGGAGCCGTGGCAGGGGGTGGTCGCAGCGGTGGCCCTGACGCTGCTGATCAGCGGGGCTCCGGCGGTGTGGCGCAGGCTGCGGTCGGGGTTCGGCCCGGCGTCCTCGTGACCGTGCGGCGTGGTGACCGCGTGCCGTCGTAACCGCCTGCCCTCGTGACCGCGTGCCGTCGTGACCGCGCGGCCTCGCCACGTCGTGGCCTCGTGACCACGCCCCGTCGCGGCCTCGCTCGGCGGCCGCGCACCGTCCCGGCCGTCATCGGCGCAGTGCGGCGAAGACCGCCGCGAAACCGTCCAGCGCCCGTGCCACATGCGGGAGCTCCAGGGGTTGCGCGGCGGTGAGGGACTCCGTCTGCTGCTGCGGCGTGGCGCCCAGCAGCGGCCCCGTGCCCAGGCGTACGCGCAGGGCGCCGAGCTCGTCCCCGAAGCGGTGGCCGCCCGGGGCCGGTGCGCCGAGCCGGTCGGTGAGGTACTCCTCCAGCTCCATGGAGTCCGTGACGCCCAGATCGGCCAGCCGGGCGCGGAGCGGGCCGAGGTCGGCGTAGAGGTGGCGGCCGGCCTGCGGAGGGCGGGCCAGTGCGCCGGAGGCGAGGACCGCGCGGTGGGCGGCTGCGGCGACCTCGGTCTGGAGCGCCGCGGCCCGCCGGATCCGGTCGCGTACGGAGTCCGGTTCCGCCAGCGCGTGGGCGGCCGTGTGGGCGATCGGACCGGCGACGAGCGCGCCGAGCGCGGTGAGGATGTCCAGGGCGCGGGCGTGCCGGACGGCGGCCCGGGCGGTGTCCGGGAAGCGGGCGACGGCGACCGGCCAGGCCGCGGGCGCGAGGGCTCCGGCCAGGTCGGCGATGACCGTGACATCGTCCGGGCACATCTCGGCGGGGCTGAGCAGGACGGTGTCGCGGGGCCGGTGCACGGTGTCGCGCCAGGTCTCGTCGCTGATGATGTGCAGCCCTTCGCCGACCGCCGCCTCGCAGGCCTCGCGGACCAGCTCGGGCGGGGCGACGGTGGCGGTGGGGTCGTCCACGACGGACAGCAGCAGCAGTTTCGGCCTGCCTCCCTCGGCACGGACCCGGCGGACGGTCTCCAGCAGGGCGTACGGGTCGGGCACGCCGCCGCACTCGGCCGGGGTCGGCACATGGTAGGCGGGCCGCCCCAGCAGCCGGGCCTGCGGCATCCAGGTGGCCGGGCAGGGTCGCGGCATGAGCACATCGCCGCCGTGCGCGCCGATCAGCGCCAGGAGGAGCGGCTGGGCGCCGGGGGCGGCGGCGATACCGCCCGCCGTACCGTGCAACCCGCGCCGGTCCCAGTAGCCGCGGGCGGCCTCCCGCAGGACCGGGCCGCCGCCGGGAGGTTCGGGGCGGGTCCGCTCGGAGGCGGCGGCCAGCACGGCGGCCAGTTCGGGAACGACCGGAAGACCGGGGTCGGGCGCGGGCGGCCCGTAGCGGACGGGGCCGTGGTCCTCGTGCGCGGGAACGGCCCGGCCACCCGCCCGACGGGCCGGATCCTGCGCGGGGGCGGCCTCCTCACCCGGCCGACGGGCCGGGTCCTGCGCGGGCGCGGCCTCCTCACCCGGCCGGCGGGCCCGGTCCTGTTGCGCCGGGGCCCGGTTCCCGGGCCGGCCGGTGTCCTCGGTCCCGTCGGTCCCGTGCATCCGGGCCTCCTCCGCCACTCGTCGCTCCGCGTCCGCGCCCCGCCCGCCCGGCCACCGGGCCCGGTGCCGCCACCCGGCTCCGGCTCCGGGCCGACGGCGTCTCCGGCTTCCTCATGACGGCCTCTCCGGATGACGGCCTCTCCGGCCCTTTATACGGAGGTTCCGGGCGGCCCGCCCGCTCACTTCGGGCGCCCGGCGCCGGGACCGTCACCGCGTGGGCCGTTCCGCCGGTCGGCCGCTCCACGTGGCCAGGGTCTCAGCGCGCCTGCTGGTTCAGCCCGGCCGCGCCGGGTATTCGCTGACCCATGTCCACACCGAGAACCTCATCCGCCGCCCCCGCCGCCGCCCGCCTGCGCGGCTGGCTGCAGGGGCGGGACCTGGCCGTCTTCCGGAGCGTCGCGGACCGGCACTGGCCGGGCGCCGATCCGCTGCTGCCCAGGCTGAGCCGGAGCGCCAACCACGGGCTGCTCTGGTTCGGGGCGGCGGCCGGGATCGCGGCCCTCGGCAGCAGTGCGCGATCACGGCGGGCCGCGCTGCGCGGGGTGGCGTCCCTCGCCGTGGCCTCGGCGGCGATCAACACGGTCGGCAAGGGCGCGGTGCGCCGCGAGCGGCCGATAGTCGACCTGGTGCCGGTGGTGCGGCAGCTCAAGCGGCAGCCCGTCACCACCTCGTTCCCCTCCGGCCACGCCGCGTCGGCCGCCGCCTTCGCCACCGGGGTGGCGCTGGAGTCCAGGGGCTGGGGCGCGGTCGTGGCCCCGGTCGCGGTGGCCGTGGCCGCCTCGCGGGTCTACACCGGCGTCCACTATCCGAGCGATGTGCTGGCGGGTGCGGCGCTCGGCGTGGGCGCCGCGTTCGCGCTGCGCGGGGTCGTGCCCACCCGGGGCCAGCTGCCCGCGCCCGGCCGCCCGCCCGGTGAGGCCCCGGCGCTGCCCGCCGGGAAGGACCTCGTCGTGGTGGTGAACCAGGAGTCGGGCACGGCCACCGCGACCGCGTCGCTGGTGCGTGAGGCGCTGCCCGCGGCGCAGGTGGTGGAGGTGCCGCCGGAGGAACTGTCGGCCGCGCTGGAGAGGGCGGCGGGCCAGGGGCGGGCGCTGGGCGTCTGCGGCGGCGACGGCACGGTGAACCTGGCGGCGTCGGTGGCGGCGACGCACGGCATGCCGCTGGCGGTCTTCCCCGGCGGCACGCTCAACCACTTCGCCTACGACCTCGGCATCGAGACCGTCCACGACACCGCCGCCGCCCTCGCCGCGGGCGATGCGATCCGGGTGGACCTCGGCCGCTTCCGGCCGGGCCCCAAGGGTGCGGACGGGGCGGACGGCTATTTCCTCAACGCCTTCTCGCTGGGCGTCTATCCGGAGCTCGTGCGCACCCGGGAGCACTGGTCGCCCCGGATCGGCGGCTGGCCCGCGGGGGTGCTCGCGGCGTTCCACGTGCTGCGCGGCGAGCGGCCGCTGGAGGCCGAACTGCAGGGCCGCAGGCGTCCGTTGTGGCTGCTCTTCGTCGGGAACGGGCTCTTCCAGCGGGTGGGGCCCGCCCCGGGCCGCCGCCACAATCTGGCGGACGGGCTGCTGGACGTCCGGGTGGTGCACGGTGGCCGGGGGCCCGCGCTGCGGCTGCTGGCGGCGGCGGTGGCGGGACCGCTGACCCGCTCCCCCGCCCATGCGGCGGTGCGGCGGCGCCGGGTGCGGATCGGCGGTCTCGCACCGGGGACTCCGTACGCGTACGACGGTGAAGTGGCGCACTCCGGATCGGAGTTGCTGATCGACAAGCTGCCGGAGGCGCTGACGGTCTACTGCCCGATGCCGGTCTGACACATCGAAGCCCGCGTCCGCATCGCAAGACGCCTATCTCATCATCCGACATGGCGACGTACGGTGGTTCCTGTCGCCGTGCCCGTCGGCGCGAGGTTTCGGGAGAGGACGCAACGCCATGCCGAAGGAGACCGCCGTGTACACGCACGGCCACCACGAGTCGGTCCTGCGCTCGCACCGCTGGCGGACCGCCGCCAACTCGGCGGCGTATCTCCTCGGTGAACTCGGCCCCGGCCTGACGGTGCTGGACGTCGGCTGCGGTCCCGGAACCATCACCGCCGATCTGGCCGCACTGGTCGCGCCGGGCCGGGTCACCGCGGTGGACACCAGCACCGGCATCCTCGGCCAGGCCGCCGCTGTGGCGTCCGAACGAGGGCTGGAGAACGTCGAGTTCGCGGTGGCCGACGTCCACGCGCTGGACTTCCCGGACGACTCGTTCGACGTGGTCCACGCCCATCAGGTGCTCCAGCACGTGGGCGACCCGGTCCAGGCGTTGCGCGAGATGCGCCGCGTCTGCCGGCCCGGCGGTGTGGTCGCGGTGCGCGACAGCGACTACGCGGCGATGACCTGGTATCCGGAGGCACCCGGGCTCGACACGTGGCAGGAGGTGTACGGCCGGGTGGCCCGCGGCAACGGCGGCGAGCCCGACGCCGGCCGCAGGCTCCTGTCGTGGGCGCGGCGGGCCGGTTTCACCGACATCACCCCGACCGCGGGCGCCTGGTGCTTCGCCACCCCGGAGACCCGTGCCTGGTGGAGCGGCCTGTGGGCGGACCGTACGACGGACTCGGTCTACGCCGAACTGGCCGTACGCGGCGGCCATGCGAGCACCGAGCAGCTCACGGCCATCGCCGGGGCGTGGCGCGCCTGGGGCGAGGAGGGCGACGGCTGGTTCCTGGTCCCGCACGGCGAGGTGCTGTGCCGGGCCTGAGGTGACGGCCCGACCGGAATCGATCACACCGGCGGCGGCCGCCAACTACCCTCGTACGCATGGAGATCCTCGGAACCACGCTGCGTATCTGCGTCGACGACCTGGAGGCCGCGGTGGCCTTCTACGAGGGGCTGACGGGCACGTCGGCCCTGCGCTTCGAGCGCGGTGGGGTGTCGGTGGCCGCGATCGGCTGCTTCCTGTTGATGAGCGGGCCTGAGTCGGAGCTGGAGGTGCTGCGCAAGGTGGGCGCCACCATCGCCGTCAAGGACGTCGACGAGGCGAACGAGGCGCTGACCCGGGCGGGCGCGCGGGTCATCGCGGGGCCGGTGCCGACCCCGGCCGGCCGCAACCTCATCGCGCTGCACCCGGACGGCTCGGTCTTCGAGTACGTGGACCGCAACGTCACCGTCTGACCGGCCGCCCGGGGCTTTCTTCGATCACTCCTGGGGCGGGCGCATGCGGAAGTCGTAGGCGTCCGGCAGCGGCTCGTCGCTGACCGCTGCCCACAACTCGTCGAGGATTCCGGCCCCTTCGCGCAGGTCGGCGACCTCGAACCCGGCGTCGAAGACCGCCCGAGCCGCTCCGGTGTCGCCCTCGGCGACCAGGATCCGGGCGTCGAGCAGCCGGAAGCGTCCGCGCTCGCGGATCGCGTCCGGCAGTCCGGCCAGCAGGGTCCGGGCCGCGCCGGGGCGGCCGGCGAACAGCTGTGCCTCGATGGTCTCGCGGGCCAGGGCGGCGAGCAGGGCGCCGCCCTCCGCCGATGCGATGAGGTCGCCCGTTCCCGGGGCGCCGAGGTCCGCGAAGGCCTCGGCGTACAGCTCGGCGGCGTGGTCCGGCCTGCCGCTCTCCTCGGCGGCGACGGCGAGGCAGCGCAGCAGCGGCCAGCGGGGGGCCGGATCGCCCTCCAGGCCGCGTTCCCAGCTGCGGACGGCCTGGGCCCGGTCGTCGGCGTGCCACTGTGCGATGCCCAGGTGGTATTCGGTGTGCGGGTCCGCGTCGGCGGTCTCCAGCATGTCGCGCCAGGGCGGCGAGACCGGTGTCGGCCCCGGTATGCCGTCCGGGCCCGGCTGCGGCAGGGTGCCGTGCTCCAGCAGCTCACGCCAGGGCGCCTGTGGTGCGCCGATGGTGCGGAGCGGGAACGGCGTGCCGGGCAGCCGGTGACCGGTCCGCAGCACCTCCAGCGCGCCCCAGCCGGAGCCGGTGGCGAGGATCTCGCCCGGTTCGGCGTCGGCGTACGGCAGCCAGGCCGCGTACGCCTCCTCCACCGTCCCGCGCGGCAGCGCCTGCGCCAGCCGCGCGCCCGCCTCCTCGGTGGCGGCGGCCCAGTCGCCGCCGTGCACGGTGGCCGGGTCGGCGGACAGCGGGCCGTAGGACTCCAGCCAGCTGAAGGAGGCGCCCGCCTCCAGCGGCACGTGCTCCAGCTGGGTGCGGGCGATACCGGCCTGGATCTCCGCGTAGCCACCGCCCCCGGGCCCGTTCAGCCACTCCTGCCAGCGGCGGCCGCCCTTCCCGTGGCCCCAGCGGAACAGTTTGCGGCCGCGCAGCAGGTCGGTGGAGGTCTGGGCGAGCCCGTGGCCGTCCGCGTCGAGCGCGGCGATCCACCGGCGGGCGTCCTCGGGCAGCTCGTAGAAGTGGTCGGCGGGGTACGCGGAACGCAGCGGGTAGGTGTGGTCGAGGCCGTCCGCCTCCGGGACGCCGACCCGGGTGAGGGTGTGGTCGTAGCCGAAGTGCCAGGCCTCGTCGGCCGGGACCAGCACCCTGGTGTCCGGGGTCTCCGGCACGGCGATGTTGGACCACCAGTAGACCGGTGCGGGCTGCTCGTGCGGGTTGCGTATCCGTACGCCGACGTGCAGGAAGTCGGAATCGTCGGGGAGCCAGAGGTCCACCTGGAAGGGCAGATCGCGCAGCCGCTCCCACTCCCAGAGGCGGACCATCGTGCCGCCGTCGGGTGCGGGCACGAGCGCGGCGTGCAGCGGCGCGCAGGACAGGGTGGTGTGGCCGGTGGCGCCGATGTTCCACTCGATCCCGCCGGAGAACCAGGCCCCGTTGAGGGCGAAGGCGGCGGGCTGGAGGACCGGGTTGCGGTGGACGAGTTCGCGGCCGGTGGGCTTGTGGTGCAGGGAGTGGATCCGGCCGCCGAGTCCGGGCAGCACGGTGACCCGCAACCGCCCGTTCTCGATGACGACGGCGTCGATGCCGGTGGGGGTCCGCTCACGCCCGTACCCGTCGAGCAGCCGGGTGGGCAGGACGGTGCGCAGCGGCCGGTGGCCCAGTTGCCGGGCCATGTCGCGGGGCAGGCCCGCCCGTTCGCGGGGGTCGAGGGTGGGCGGCGCGGCGGGCGTGCGGAGTGGTGGGAGCGGGTTCTCCGGTCCGAGCGGTGCTGCGGGCAGGTTCAGTACGGCACGTCGTACGGTCGTGGCCAAGGCGCCCTCGTTCCCTCGCGGTGGGCCGCCGCGGGTCCGGGCGCCCCCGGTGACCATGGAACACGCAGGTGGCCGCGCGGGCCAGAGCCCCGTCGGCCGGATTTCGCGCGCCCTGGCCCGCCGGTAACTCCGTACGGCCGCGGCCGGCTCCTCAGGCGCCCTTGAGCGCGCCGACGACGAGGTCGGCGTCCCGCATGCCGAAGAGGCGGACGTCCTCGTCCTTGAGGTAGGGGCGGAGCCCTTCGAGGTCGCTGAGGTCCGGCTGCCCCGGCCGGTGGCGATGGCCAGTTCCTCGCCGCCCGCCACGCCGATCCGGTCGCTGTTGCCGGTGTGCCGGAAGTCGGCGGATCCGTCGACGGCGGCGAGACCGTACCGGCCGATGCGGCGGAGGGCAGGGCCTGCCGTCACACTCCCGTCGTCCCGTGTCCTTCGATGCGGTCGGCGAGGGTGCGGGGGCGTCGAGGACCACGATCGTACGCATGCGGATCATCCCCGCCGGGGCGGCGCAGGGCCCTCAAGCGGTTTCGCCGACAGCGTGCGCGGCTCCCGTGCGGCCCGGTCCGGGGCCCGCCGTCACTGCTTCCGGCGGCGGAAGAGGTAGCCGCCGCAGCCGAGCCCGATGAGGAACATGGCGGCCAGCGCGGACCACAGCGGCATCGTCACCTCGGGGATCAGCACCCGGATGGTGACGTCGTTCGTGTTCACGCAGATGAACACGATGACGAGCACGACCACCACACCGACCGCGATACGCCCCGGAGTGAGCCACCCCTGGGCGCGCCCGCTGTCGCTCGATACGTCCTTGGGGCTCATGGTCCGGCCCTTCCGCTCGTCCTCGCCCGTCCGGCCCGCCGTCGTGCGCGCGACGGCCCCCCGGGGTCCCAGCATGGGCGGATGCCGGGTCCGGAGGGCGGTGATGTTGCGCCGTTCGGGTGAACGAGCGGGGGCGGGCGTCAGCCGGCCGGGACCACCGGGAGTTCCAGGACGCCGGTGTCCTCGGGGGCGTGGACGACGGTGACGGGCTTGATGCCCCGGTTGCCGAAGTACGCGGTGTCGCTGGCGGCGATGGCGAACTCCAGCCGGTGCCCCTTCTCGTACCGGTGGACGATGCCGGGCAGCTCCACCGTGAAGGGCCGGGTGACGTCGGGCACCCGGACGGGCGAGACGAGCCGGTTCACCAGTGTCCGGGTGCCGTCGGGGGCGACGTCGTAGACCTTGGCGAACAGGACCAGCTTGTCGGCGGCGTCGCCGCTGTTCTGGACCCGTTCCGTCTTCGGGGAGAGGACCTTCAGGGTGGCCTTCGGCGCGCCGACGACGTCGAGGGGCGCGGTGAGGGGTTCGCTGCGCCAGCCGAGGTAGGTGCCCTTGATGTCGTACGGCTTCGGGTCGGGCAGTCCGATCAGCGGGGCGATGGAGCTCTCGGAGTGGCTGGTGGGCACGAGCCAGTTGGTGTACTGGCGGCTGCCGCGCGCGACCTTGGAGCGGTTGTCGACGAGTTTGCCGTCGCCGGAGAGGTAGAGGGACTGCGAGAGGGCGGGGACGTCGGCGGCCGAGCCGTAGCCGCTGCGCCAGTCACGGTAGTAGGAGAAGGCGGGCCCGGTGTCGGTGTCCGTCTTCTTCTGAAGGTAGCGGTCGAACCAGGCCAGCACCCGCTGCCCGACGTGGCTGGTCTCCAGATTGCCCTGGCTCAGGTCGAGTTCGCCGGGAACCTGGCCGCCGCTGTGCCCCCAGGACTGCCAGATCATCTTCGTCTCGGTGCCCTGCGCCTTGAGCGTCCGGTAGGTCGCCGTGGCCTCGTTGAGGTTGAACAGGCTGTCGGCCTGGCCCTGGACGATGAGGGTGGGGGCCTTGACCCGGTCGAGGTAGGAGACGGGTGAGACGCTGCGCGCGTAGGCGAGCATGTCCTCGGCCCTGTCGGCGGGGTAGCGGCCGGAGTTGAGCAGCCGGATGGTCTCGCAGGCGCGGGTGGCGAAGTGCAGGCAGTCCAGCCGGTTGATGCGGGACGGGTCCAGGCTCGGGTTGAGGAGCGGCTGGCCCTCGCCGATGAGGTAGAAGCCGTTGGTCCACTGCCACTTGAAGACGCCGGGGGTGTCGGAGGTGACGCCGGTGCGCGCCCCGGTGTTGTTGGGGGCGAGCGCGTAGCCGAGGTCGTTCCAGGTGATCAGCGGGACGAGGGCGTCGACGCGGGGGTCGACGGCGGCGGTGGCCAGCTGGATCGCGCCGCCGTAGGAGCCGCCGATCATGCCGACGCGCGGGTCGCCGTCGGCGTCCTGGGTGACGAAGTCGGCCTTGGTCCCGTCGTCGGCCGCGCGGACTCCCCCGAGGAAGTCGAGGAGTTCGGTCGCGGCGCGGCCGTCGATCCCGGGGTCGTCGAGGGTGATCAGACAGCCGGACTTGCCGAAGCCGAGGCCGGAGTAGACGAGTCCGACGTAGCCGCGTTCGGCGAAGGCCTTGCCGATGGCGTCGGTGGAGCCGTCGGACTTGCTGCCGCCGAAGCCGTTGGTGGCGAGGACGGCGGGGGCGGGGCGGTCCGCGTCGACTGCGGTGGGCCGGTAGAGATCGGCGTCCACCGTGCAGGTGCGGTCGCCCGCCCCGACGGTGAACGTCAGCGGGGTGACGGTGTACGGATCGGCCTCGGCATGGGCCGGACCGGCGAGGACGAGGGGGGCGACGAGGGCCGCCCCGGCGACCGCCACCAGCGGGCCGCGCACTCTGGAAACAGCACCTGACACGAAGACCTCCACACCGAGGACACCTTACCGACCGGTAAGTAATGGGCCGCGCTCATGCTGTGACACAGGTCATAGCCGTGTCAACGCATCGGTCAGCGGTTCTTGACGGAAGTTCACGTTCCGCGCGTGCGTGCACACATCTCCGGGCGGGAGGTCCGGGGAGAGGTTCAGCGCAGGGCGGGCTCCTCGACGGTGAGCGTGCAACGCCCCCCGCCCGCCGGTGCGTCGAGCACCGCGGACACGCCCAGCGGAATCGTCAGGGCGGTCGGGCCGTGGCCGAAGCCCAGCTCCTCGACCACGGGTATGCCCAGCGGGCCCAGCCGGTCGGCGAGGACGGCGCGGATCCTCTCGTACGGTCCGCACTCCTGCCAGGAGCCGCAGGCCACCCCGGCGACCCCGGCCAGGGCTCCGGAGCGCAGCAGCCGGGTGAGGATGCCGTCGAGCCGGTAGGGCTCCTCCCCGGTGTCCTCGATCACGAGCAGGCCGCCCCGGGCGTGGGCCCGGCCACTCGGAGTGCCGGTGTCGGCGGCGAGCAGGCTGACGCATCCGCCGTACAGGACGCCCCGCGCCCGCCCGGGGGCCAGGGCTCCGGCCGATTCCAGGCCGAGGGTGCGGACGGTCTCCGGCTCGAAGAGGGTGGCGCGCAGATGTTCGCGGGTCGGCGCGTCCTTGAGGAACGTCTCGGTGGCGACCATCGGCCCGTGCAGGGTCGAGAACCCGGCCCGCAGGGCGAACGCCTCGTGCAGCACGGTGATGTCGCTGTAGCCGACGAACGCCTTGGGCCCGGCGGCCCGGATCGCCGCCCAGTCGACGAGGTCGACCATCCGGTGCGCGCCGTAGCCGCCCCGGGCGCAGAGCACGGCGTCCACGGACGGGTCGCACCACGCCTGCTGGAGGTCCGCCGCACGGTCCGCGTCCGCCCCCGCGAGGTAGTCCAACTCCGGGTGGGTGTCGCGAACATGGGCGCCGAGGACAGGTTCGAGGCCCCAGCCGCGCAGCACGGCGAGGCCTTCCTCCAGCCGGTCGGCCGGCACGGGGCCGCTGGGCGCGACGACGGCGACCCGGGAGCCGGGGTGCAGCCGGGGCGGCCGGGCGAGCGGGGCGGCCGGGCTGTGGCCCTCGGCCGCCCGGTCCCGGTCCGCACCGGTCACGTGGTCAGCTCCAGGGGCTCCACGTCGGGCCGATCGATACCGAACGTCTGTGCGTAGAGGGAGAGTTCGGCCTCCAGTGCGCGGATGAGGGTCTCCGCGCGCCGGAATCCGTGGCTCTCCCCCGGGAAGGCGATATAGGCGTGGGCGACGCCCCGGCCGGCGACGGCGGCGAGGAACCGCTCGCTCTGGGCGGGCGGGCAGATCACGTCGTCCAGGCCCTGGAGCAGCAGGAACGGGGTGTTGAGCCGGTCGGTGCGGTTCATCGGGGAGCGTTCGCGATAGCGCTCGGGCACCTCGGCGAACGGGCCGACCAGGGACTCCAGATACCGCGACTCGAAGTCGTGGGTCTCGTCCGTGGCCCACCCTTCGAGGTCCAGGATCGGGTAGAGGATCGTCCCGCAGGCGTACAGATCGGTGGAGGTCAGCGAGGCCGCGGTGGTCCAGCCGCCCGCGCTGCCGCCCCGGATCGCGAGCCGGTCCGGGTCGGCTGCGCCCTCCTCGACCAGGGCCGAGGCCACGGCCGCGCAGTCCGCCACGTCGACCACGCCCCACTGGTCGCGCAGCCGTTCACGATAGCCGCGTCCGTAGCCGGTGGAGCCACCGTAGTTGACCTCGGCCACACCGATGCCGCGCGAGGTGAAGTAGGCGATCTCCAGGTCGAGGACGAGCGGCGCGTGGCCGGTGGGCCCGCCGTGCGCCCGGACCACGTACGGCGGCTTCCCGCCCTCGGGGCCGGTGCGGTCGGGGCTGTGCGGCGGGTAGATGTGGGCGTGGATCTCACGGCCGTCGGGGCCGGTGAAGGCGCGCTCCTCGGGCTCCGGGTAGTAGGCGGGGTCGACCGCGTCGTGGTGGGGTGCGCCGATGGTGCGGGTGCGCCCGGTGGTGGTGTCCAGCTCGACGACCTCGGGGGCGCTGCGCGGGCTCGCGGCGACGCCGACGACCCGGCTGCCGTGCACGGCGAGCGTGTCGGACCAGGAGGTCCAGGGGCCCGGGGCGTCGGCGAGTTCGCCGGTCTCCGGGTCGAGGATGCCGAGCCGTTTGCCGCCCTTGCCGTGCAGGACGGCGATCAGTCCGTTGTCCAGCGGGTGGAACCAGCGCAGCCCGATCTTCCACAGGGGCCCGCCGAACTCCTCGCCCCGGGGCGGCAGCAGGCGGCTGCTGGGGACCACGCCGCCCGCGACCGCGTCGGGCCGGATGCGCTGGAGCTCCCACCAGTCGGCGAGGTCGGAGACGAACAGCAGGCTGCCGTCGCGGTCCCACTCCACCTGGCAGACCGATTCGTCGAGGTCGCCGACGAGGGGCCGTACGCCGGTGAACGCACCCGCGTCGGTGATGTCGGCCAGCATGACCACCGTGCCGTCCCAGGGCATCCGGGGGTGGTCCCAGGCGATCCAGGCCGCCCGCCGCCCGTCGTGGGAGACCTTGGGCCCGGTGACGAACCGGTGCCGGTCGTCGGAGAGTTCACGGATCGCGGCACGGTCGTCGGCCGCCGATCCGTCCAGCGGTACGGCGGCGACGACCCGGCGTACGTCGGTGGGCGCGGGCCCGGTGAACTCCTCCAGCACGCACCACACTTCGCCCGCCGCGCCCTGTTCCGGGCGCACCTGCGGGTCCACCCAGCGCAGCCCGCCGCCGACGTCCGACACGGGAGTGAGCGGCCATGGCTCGTCCGGCCCGTCGGGGCTGTACGCGTACAGCCGCTGATCGGTGAAGTGGACGAACACCACGAGGAGTTCGCCGTCCGCGCGCACCGTGCCGGCCCAGGGCTGTCCGCCGTACTCGATCACCCGGCTGCGGGCGTTCCAGGGGGCGGGCAGTACGGGGGCGGTGGTGCCGTCGGCGCGGCGGCGCATCAGGGCGCGCCGGCCGCCCTCGGCGGGGCGCGGCTCGGTCCACCACACCTCGTCCCCGACGGTGCCGAGGTGGTCGGGACGGCCGTCGTGCGAGGCGGCGAGCGCCGCGTCGATCGGCGACGGCCAACTTCCGTACGGCGCTGCTGGCACGGTGTTCACGTAGGTCGGTCCCCCCGGGGTGCGGATCGGTCGGCAGAGGTCGGACGGGTCGGCGGTCGGCCCGACGGTCGGTCAGGCGGTGCGCAGGTAGTGGTCGAGGACGCGGACGCCGAAGTGGAGGGCGTCGACCGGGACGCGCTCGTCGACGCCGTGGAAGAGCCGCTGGTAGTCGAAGCCGACGGGCAGCTTCAGCGGGGTGAAGCCGTAGCCGGTGATGCCGAGGCGGGAGAACTGCTTGGCGTCGGTGCCGCCCGACATGCAGTACGGGACGGTGTGCGCGTCCGGGTCGAACCGCTCGACGGCGGCGCGCAGCTTGGCGTACGTCGGTGAGTCGACGGGGGCCGTCAGGGCCGTCTCGCGGTGGTAGAACTCCCAGGAGACGGAAGGGCCGGTGAGCCGGTCGAGGGTCGCGTGGAACTCCTCGTCGCCGCCGGGGACCGTACGCCCGTCGATGAAGGCGGTGGCGTGGCCGGGGATGACGTTGACCTTGTAACCGGACTCCAGCATCGTCGGGTTGCTGCTGTTGCGGACGGTGTTCTCGACCAGCGAGGCGGCCGGGCCGAGCTTGCCGAGGAGCTGGGCGACGTCGAAGCCGGGGTCGCCGAGGTCGACGGTGATGCCGTGCAGGGCGGCGATCTCGGTGATCGCGGCCCGGACGGTCGGGGTGAGGCGGATGGGCCACTCGTGCTCGCCGATCCGGGCGACGGCGGCGGACACCGCCGTCACCGCGTTCTCCCGGTTGACCTTGGAGCCGTGCCCGGCCCGGCCCTCTGCGGTCAGCTTCAGCCAGCCGGTGCCGCGCTCACCCGCCGCGATCGGGTACAGCGCGAGGCCGTCGCCCGCGTGGAAGGTGAAGGCCCCGGACTCGCTGATGCCCTCCGTACAGCCCTCGAAGAGCCCTGCGTGCTGCTCGGCGAGGAAGCCGGAGCCATCGGCGGCGCTGTCCTCCTCGTCGGCGGTGTAGGCGATGACGATGTCGCGCGCCGGGCGGAAGCCCTCGCGGGCCCAGCCCCGTACGACGGAGAGGACCATCGCGTCCATGTTCTTCATGTCGACGGCGCCCCTCCCCCACACGACTCCGTCGCTGACCTCGCCGGAGAAGGGGTGCACGGTCCAGTCGGCGGGCTCGGCCGGCACCACGTCGAGGTGGCCGTGGACGAGCAGCGCGTCGGCCGACGGGTCGGTGCCGGGGATCCGGGCGACCACATTGGTCCGGCCGGGGGTCCGCTCCAGCAGCGTCGGTTCGATTCCGGCGTCGGCGAGCCGCTGGGCGACGTACTCGGCGGCCGGGCGCTCCCGGCAGTCGCCGCCGCCCCGGTTGGTGGTGTCGATGCGGATGAGTTCGGAGGTGAACGTCACCACCTCGTCGAGCGCCTGCCGGTCGACGGGTCCGAGCAGGTCGGGGGCGTCAGCCATACTGTTCCTCCACGGCGGCCGACACGATCGTCGTCACCGCCTTGAACGTGCGAATTCCTTCGTACATCGTCGCGCTGGTGTACGCGACGCGCCTCTCGCCGCTGGGCGCCACGCCGGGGACGACGGTGGCCGCGGCCGCCAGATGTTCGGCGTCGAACTCCAGCTCCACGGTGAACGCGGTGCCCCTGACGGGCTGCCCCTGGCCCGCGAGCACGGTGGCCGATTTCGCCGCCGCCCTGATGTCGGCGGCGGTACGGGCGGGGGTGCGGCACACCGCCGCGTAACGGGAGACGTAGTCCTTGACGGCGACCTTCCGGGCGTCGGGGGCGTATCCGTCGGCGTCCACGCAGGTCAGGTCGTCGCCGGTGACGAGGACGACGGGCACGCCGTACTCGGCGGCGACATGCGCGTTGAGCAGGCCCTCGCTGGCGCGGACGCCGCCCAGCCAGACGCCGGTGATGGAGTTGGCGAGGTAGGTGTGGGCGAGGACGCCCTCCGTGCCGGCCCCGGTGTGGTAGCCGACGAAGGCCACCGCGTCCACGTCGCCGTGCTGGATGCCCTCCACCATGGACAGCGACTTGTGCTTGCCGGTCAGCATCTGAACGCGTTCGTCCAGGTGCTCCAGCAGCAGATTGCGCATCGACCAGTGGGCCTCGTTGACCAGGACCTCATCCGCGCCGCCGTCGTAGAAGCCGAGCGCCGCCGCGTTCACGTCCGAGGTGAACATCGACCGGCAGCGCTCCCATTGCGGCGTCCCCGGCAGCACATCGGCAGGCCAGGTCACTCCGGTCGCGCCTTCCATGTCCGCGCTGATGAGGATCTTCATGCCGCCACACCGTACGCGCCGTGAGCGGCGCGGGCCAGGGAGGGGCGGCCCGCCAGTGGTCCAGTCCGCAGAAGGTCCCTCCGGTGGCCCTGCCTTCGTCCTCCCGGGGGCCTCCGGGCGAACACTATGAACGCAATGTGCGCGGGGCTTCTCCCCCGGCCGCGCCGCTTCCTAGCATCCCGGCAATCCGGCGCACTCCGCGCCGGATTGCCGGGATGCT
>MUNB01000110.1 GCA_002154345.1 Streptomyces griseus | reverse complement strand
CGGGCAGCGGGTCGGGGGCGGCGAGGGTGCCCGGTTCGCCGCGCGGGATGCCGTTCCGCAACACCCGTACGGCCTGGGGCAGCTTGAGGACCGTATGGGTGACGAACCCGGCGAGGAAGACCCAGGCCCCGTAGAAGTGCAGGGTGTAGAAGGACCCGGGGAAGAGGTAGTCCAGCTGGATGTTGAGCAGCCCGGTGAGGAATTCGAACAGCGCCCCGCCCACGAGCAGCAGCAGCGAGATCCGCTCCAGTGCGTGGCCCACGGAACGGGCGGGCGGCAGCGCGAAGAGCCGGGGGATCACCGACCAGAGCTTGGCGAGCAGGACGGGCACGAGCACGATGCCGACGGTGACGTGCAGGCCCTGGGTCAGCCGGTAGAGCCAGTGCGGGCCGGTCGGCCAGGAGAAGAGATAGAAGCCGAGCCATCCCTTGCCCGGGGTCTTGTCGTTGACCCGGTTCAGGTCCGGGTTGTAGGCGGCGTACGAGAGCAGACCGGTGACGAACAGCAGGGTGAGCCCGGCGAGCAGGACGACGCCGAGTACGGCGGTGAAGCGCGCCCCGCGCACGGGGCTGCGCCAGAATCCCGGGTCGGCGGGCGTGCGCGGGGCGCGTGGGGAATCGGTGAGGGTGCGGATCCTGCGGCGTTCGGGCATGGGGCCGACGCTAAGCGGGGAACACCGCCGGCGGGCGGACGCGACTCCTGACGAAATTCTGACGTCGCGGCCGGGAGGGGCGTCCACCGGTATGACGGTGGACGGGAAACGCGTGCCGGTGGACGAGAACCGGAATGCCGGTGGGGCGGGAAATCTGACGGTTCGGTGACGCGGGCCCGCCGTACCGCCCGATTGCCGTCCGATCGCCGCCCGGTGTGCATAGCGTGCCAGCGTGAAGACCGAGGACGTCACCCCCACGGACACCGCGGGCGGCACCGGGCACGGCCCGCCCGCACCGCCGGACCGCACCGACGACCGCACCCGGCGCGCGGGGCGGGCGGACCTGATCGCCGCCGCCGCGGGCGTGCTGCTGATCACGGCCGCTGTGGTCGTCGGCCATGTCATCCAGAACCGGGACGGCAGTCTGCGCGCCCAGTGGCCGCCCCTGCTGGCCTCCTGGGACCCCCATCTGGGCCCCGGCACCCCGGCCGCCCTGCTCATGGCGGTCCTGGTGGTCGCCTACGGCCCGCCGCTCGCCGCCCGGCTGCCCTGGCGCGGGCTGCTGGCGGCGGCCTGGGCCGGGTCCATGGCCTGGGTCTTCTCGATGGCGCTGATCGACGGCTGGCACCGGGGCGTCGCGAAGCGGCTCACCACGAAGCACGAGTATCTGCGGGTCATCGACCGCTTCGAGGACATCCCCGCCACCCTGCGCGACTTCACGAACCACATCGTCATCGGCGAGCCCGGCAACTGGCCCGCCCATGTCGCCGGGCACCCGCCGGG
Organism: Streptomyces griseus; assembly: GCA_002154345.1. Taxonomy (GTDB): domain Bacteria; phylum Actinomycetota; class Actinomycetes; order Streptomycetales; family Streptomycetaceae; genus Streptomyces; species Streptomyces caviscabies. The sequence continues at coordinate 6,080 of MUNB01000110.1, read as the reverse complement.
CGCGACGCTGACCTTCGTGTGGCTGGACCGCATCGGGCTCGGCGGCGGCGCCTGGGCGGCGGTCTGGTGTGTCGTGGTGGGCAGTTCGGCGGTGCTGGCCGCCCTGATCACCGTTCGGGTGCTGGCCGACGAGCGGCTGGCCCGGCGTGCCGCGCCCTTCCTCGTCCTCGCCCCGGCCGCCGTCTGGGCGGGCGTCTCGGCCGACGGCTACTTCACCGCGGTCGCCGCCTGGTCGGTGGCGCTGCTCGCCCTGGCCGCCACCCGTCGGGTCCGCTTCCCGGCCGTGGCGGCGCTCGGCGGGGGTCTGCTGTTCGGGTGGACCTGCTACCTCAGTTACGGGCTGGGGCTGATGGCGGCGGTCCTGCTCGCGGTGCTGGTGCTCGCCCGGACCGCCCGCCCGGTGCCGCTGTTCCTGCTCGGCACGCTGGTGGTCCCGGTGGCCTTCGCCCTCGCCGGGTTCAACTGGTGGACCGCGTACCACCTGTTGGTCGAGCGCTACTACCAGGGTGCGGGCGGTGTCCGCCCGTACGGCTACTGGGTCTGGGCCAACCTGGCCTGTGCGACCCTCGCGGCCGGGCTCGCCGCCGTCGCCGGGCTGCGCCGGAGCGCGGTGGCCGCGCCCGGTGCCGTACGGGCGCTGCGGGGCGGCCCGGCGACGGTCTCCCCGCAAGGCGGACTGGCGTTGCTCGTGCTCGCGGCGCTGGCGGCGCTGCTCGCCGCGGACCTCTCCGGGATGAGCAAGGCGGAGACCGAGCGCATCTGGCAGCCGTTCCTGCTGTGGCTGCTGCCCGCGGCGGCGCTGCTTCCCCGCCGGAGGGTGCGGTGGTGGCTGGTCGCGTCGGCCGTTCCGGCGCTGCTGATCAACCACCTGCTGTGGACGGGCTGGTGAGCGGCGGCCCTGTGGTACGGCGTGGCGGGTGCCGGTCGCCGTCAGTCCAGGCGCTGTTCGGCGCGGTCGAGCCAGTGCTCCACGTCGGACGGGGCGAAGTGTCACCCCGGTTGCCCTCGCCGGGGAATACCCACGCGAAGCCGTTCGGCAGGGGCCACTCCTCGTGCTCCGGCACCTCGACGGGCGCGGCCGGTTCAACGGCGAGCGGGCCGCCGAGGGTGAAGGCACCGACGTTGGGCTCGGTCGTCTCTGACATCGTCGTACTCCTGTGGGAGGTGAGCTGGACGATCTCATCATGGTGGGTGATATGGGCGTATCACCCCTAGGATCGGCGGAGTTCACCACATCTGATGATCATGGACGGAAAACATTCGGTGTGTCCGGCCCATGATCTAGCGGTGCCCGACGTGGCGCCGGGGCACGGGCGCGGCCACGGGGATCGTCTCCACCCGGTCGACGGCGACGTTGACCGTGCCGTCGCTGCGCTCGATCCAGCCGGTGAGGAGGACGGCGGGGGCGTCGATGAGGGTCCGGTAGCAGCGGTCCCAGATGTGCGGGGCGAAGACGAGGTTGATCATGCCGGTCTCGTCCTCGATCGCACCGAAGGCCACTCCATGCGCGGTCGGAGGGCGTTGGAGGTACTTCGGCAGCCCGCCGATCACGACCCTCGCCCGGTCGGGGAGCGTACGGGCGGTGGCCGCGGGGAGTGCGCCGAGGCGGTCCAGGTGGGGGCGGATGTGCTGGACGAGGTGGGCGGTGGCGCTGGCGCCGGTGGCGACGATGTCGGCGGTGGTCTCCTCGGCGGTGGTCATGGAGGTGAGTTCGGGCGCGGTCACGGGGGTGGCGAGCCCGGGGAGCGGGGGCTGGCGCGTGCGGCCGGGTGCGGCGCCGGCGCTCCACAGGGCGGTGCGACGGTGCCCGCCCAGTCCGTCGAACGCTCCCGCGGTGGCCAACTGCTCCAGGACCCGGGCCGGCAGCCGGGTACGGGCGGCGAAGTCGTCCAGGTCGGTGAACGGCCGCTCCGTGCGGAGGGCGATGATCTCCTCGGCGGCCTGTTCGCCGAGGCCGGTGACGCTGGTCAGACCGCGGCGGATCGCCGGGGGCCGTGCCCCGGACGCCGGACCGGGCGTCGAAGCGGGCATCGGGCCGGACGCCGGGCCGGGCGTCGAAGCGGAGGCCGGGCCGGGTTCGAGGGTGGCGTGGACGCGGGAGGCCTGGACGGTGGGTCCGTGGACGGTGACGCCGTGGCGTTCCGCGTCGCCGATGAGGGTCTGGGTGTCGTAGAAGCCCATCGGCTGGTTCGCCATGATCGCCGCGATGAGCGCGGCCGGGTGGTGGTACTTGATCCAGGCGCTGGCGTAGATGAGCCCGGCCATCGACTGGGCGTGGGACTGCGGGAACCCGTAGTCGGAGAAGGCTTCGATCATCGAGACGATCTTCTCGGCGGCGGCCGGCGGGATGCCGCGTCCTGCCATGCCGGTGAGCAGGCGGCCGCGCATCGCGGCGACCTTATCCGGGGCGTGCTTGGCGGCCATCGCCTTCCTGAGCCGGTCGGCCTCGCCGGGGCTGAACCCCGCGCAGTCGATGGCGAGTTGCATGGCCTGCTCCTGCCAGAGGGCGACGCCGAGGGTCGGTTCCAGCGCGGCTTTCGCGAGCGGGTGGGGGTACGTCACCGCCTCCTCGCCGCGCCGTCGGCGGAGCAGCGGGTGCTTGCTGCCGGCCTGGATCGGACCGGGGCGGATGATGGACGCGGCGACGGCCAGGTCCTCGAACCCCGTCGGCCGCAGCTGGGGCAGGGTGGAGATCTGGGCACGGGACTCGACCTGGAAGACGCCGATGGTGTCCCCTCTCGCGATCATCTCGTAGACGTCCGGATCGTCCTGGGGAATGGACGTGAGGTCGTAACGGACGCCGTGGTGCTCGTGGATGAGGTCGCAGGCGGTGTGGAGGGCGGACAGCATGCCGAGACTCAGCAGGTCGATCTTGACGAGCCGGGCGGCGGCGACGTCGTCCTTGTCGCCCTGGAGGACGCTGCGGCCCTCGGCGGTCGCCCACTCCACGGGCATGATCTCGCCGATGGGCTGCCGGGTGAGGACCATGCCGCCCGAGTGCACCCCGAGGTGTCTCGGAAGGGTGTGGAGCTGGGCGGCGAGGTCGCGTACGTCGTCGGGGAGGGCGGCGTCGGGGCCGGGCGGGGTGTGGTGGATGTGCCGGGTCATCTCCCGGGTCTGCGCCTCCGGGTAGCCGAGGACGCGGGCGGCGTCGCGGACCGCGAGCCTCGGCTGATAGGTGATCATGTTGGCGACCTGGGCTGCGTGCCGGCGGCCGTAGCGGGTGTAGACGTACTGGATGACCTCCTCGCGGCGCCCGGACTCCAGGTCGAGGTCGATGTCCGGCGGGCCCGCCTTCTCCAGGGACAGGAACCGTTCGAAGAGCAGACCGTGCCGGAGCGGGTCGACGGCGGTGATGCCGAGGACGTAACAGATCACGCTGCTGGCGGCGGAGCCCCGGCCCTGGCACCAGATCCCCTGGTCGGCGGCGTGCCGGACGATGTCGTGGACGATCAGGAAGTAGCCCGCGAGCCCGAGCCCGGCGACGAGTCCGAGTTCGTGGTCGAGCTGCCGCCAGGCGGCCCCGGCCTCCGGGTCGGTGCGGGGGCCGTAGCGGTCGGCGCAGGCGGCCTCGGCGCGGTCCCGCAGCCACGAGTCCTGCGTATGTCCTGCGGGCACCGCGAACTCCGGCAGTTCGGGGCGCAGTTCACCGAGATCGATCACGCAGGCGCGGCCCAGGGCGAGGGTGGTGTCCGCGACGCCGGGGTACCGCGACAGGAAAGCCGCGCGTTCGGCCCGGGGGCGCAGATGGGCGGTCGGGGCGGCCATCAGATGTCCGGCGGCCCGGTCCAGGGTCTCGCGGCGGCGCAGCGCGGTGAGCGCCTGGGCGACGCGGGCCTGGCGGGGGGCCGCGTAGTGCACGGCGCCGGTGGCCACCACCGGGATCCCGACCCGGCGGGCGGCCACCCACATCGCGTCGGCGGCGACCGAGTCCTCCGGGAGGCGGTGGTCGACCAGTTCGGCGTGCGTACCGCTCGTGCCGAAGACGTCGGTCAGCCGGGCGAGCCGGTGGGCGACGGCGGTGACGTCGCACCGGTCGACGCCCGGCGGCGGGCAGCCGGGCAGGACGGCCCAGTGCCCCGCGGCGGCCGCCCGGGCCACCGCGTCCAGGTCGTAGACCGGGGCGTTCTTCGACCCGGCGAGCTGCGCGGCGGAGATCACCGCCGACAGCAGCCGGAACCCCTCCACCGTGCGGGCGAGCACCACCGGTGTTCCCAGGACCGGGTCGCCGAGGGTGAGTTCGGCGCCGTGGACCGTCTCGATCCCGTGCTCGCGGGCGGCGGTGTGCAGGCGGCGCGCGGCGTGGAGCCCGTCCATGTCCGTCACCGCCAGTACGCCGATGCCGAGCCGGGCGGCCTCGGCGACCAGGTCCTCCGGGCCGCTCGCGCCCCGGAGGAAGGAGAACGCGCTGTGCACGTGCAGTTCGGCCCAGCCGTCCTCCGGGCGGTCGGCGGTGGGGAGGCGGAGGAGGTCACCCATAGTGGGCCTCCACCCACCATCGGCCCCGGTCGACGAGGAGCAGCCACGCGTGCCCGTCGTCGGTGGTCACCTGCATCCGGGCGATCCGCCGGCCGCTGTCCCGCGTCCACCACTGCTCCAGCACCGGCCAGGGCCCGGCCCACCCGTTCACCCCGGCCCGGCGCCGCCCGTCGACCGCTAGGAACGCCGGCTCGGCCGACAGCTCCAGCCGGCCGGCCACGCCGACCGGCGCGCCGTCGGTCCCGGTGAGCCGGGCCGGACGCCGTACCGGGTAGACCGCGGCCGGGTGCGGGGCGGGCAGCCGTCCCGGCCAGGGACCTCCCTCGGCGCCCGTGGCGCCCGCGCCGTCGTCGGGGACGTCGCCGACCGGGACGAGCCGGATCCGGTCGCCCGGCCCCCGGCCGCCGACCTCGATGATCCGGGTGACCGCCCGGTGCCCGAGCACCGCCTGCACCCGGGCGGCGGCCCGTTCCACCTCCACCGGGGTGTCCCGCTCGCCGTCGAACGCGCCCTGCGAGCCGGTGTCCGGGGAGATCCCGTCGGGGCGCAGGGCCAGGCTGCGGATGCCCGGTTCCGTGCCGCCGGCGTCCAGCAGGCCCTTCTCGGACCAGGCGGCCAGTACGCCGCGCACCCGCTCGGCCACCGCCCGGGAGGACAGCCGCCCCTCGTGCCGGAAGATCCGCGTCAGGGTCCGGCCGTCGGCCGTCCCGACCACGGCCTCCACCCGTGCGCACACCACCCCGGCCGCCGCCAGGCGTTCGTGCAGCTCGTCCGCGAGCGCGACCGCCACGAACACGACCGCGTCCGTCTGCTGCTCGGGTACCTCGAACAGCCGCCGCACGGTGTGGTCCTGGGCGGCGGTCCGTACGGACACCGGCCGGGCCTGCCCGCCACGGGCGACGCGGTGGGCACCGATGCCCTCCGTGCCGAGCCGCTCCGCGACCCTGCCCGCCGGCAGCCGTGCGAAGTCCCCGACGGTACGGATGCCGAGCTGCTTCAGCAGGTCGGCCAGGCCGGGCACGCCCAGCACGCCCACCGGGTACGGGGCCAGGAACGCGGCGTTCCCGTCCGCCGGGACGATCACGCCGTCGCCCCGGCGGGCCGCGAGCGCCGCCGCGAAGGTGCTGTCGGCGATCCCGACCCGGGCGGGCAGCCCGAGTGCGGTGACGGTGTCCGCCAGCCGTACGGACAACTGCGCTTCACCGCCCCAGTAGCGTGCGGCTCCGCGCGCCGGGGCCGCGATCAGCCCGGGCCGGATCACCTCCAGCCGGGGCACCACCTCCGCCTCCACGCGGTGCACCACCTGTTCGAACATCCTCACCTCGGCGGCGAGGTCCCGTTCGACGACCCGCAGCCCGGGGCACCGGGCCTGCGCGGCCCGCAGCCGCATGCGCCGCCGGACCCCGGCCGCCCGCGCGGACGCGGAGCACGCCACCACCGCGCCCCGGTGCGCCACGGCCACCGGCGCACCGTCCCGCGTACCGCAGGCCAGCACCGGGAAGTCGGGCACCCAGACCACGACCACCCGTACGGAATCGGACGCCCCGGTCATCCGACGACGCGGAGATCCACCCGCGCCCCGCCCCGCACGGCCTCCGCCG
>MUNB01000011.1 GCA_002154345.1 Streptomyces griseus | reverse complement strand
AGCCGCGAGCCGCGAGCCGCGCTGGGGCGGTGTGCCCGTAGCCTTTCGGGGTGGCCATGCACGCTAGCCAGCCCCTCCGCGTCCCCGTCGGCAGCGACGCCGGGCGGTGGAGCACCTTCCACGGTGAGAAGACCCTGGTCGTAGCGGCCCGTACGGTGACCTCGACCGTACGGGTCCTCGAATGTCTGCCCGCCCTCCTGCGCGGGGACGACCGGGTGACCGTGGTCTTCGCCCACGACCCCACTTCGGCCTTCAACGCCGGCGTGCTGGATCTGCTCCACGACGCGGGCTGCCTGGTCATCCCCTGGGAGCAGGTGAGCGACGCCGAGCCCGATCTGATCCTCACCGCCAGCGAGAACGTCGATGTGCCCGAGGGGCATTGCCCGGTCCTCGTGCTGCCGCACGGCATCGGCTTCCAGAAGCAGGTGCCCGACGCCCGCGCACCGGGCGACCGACTGTCGGGGGTCGTGCCGGACAGCCTGCTGGAGTCCGGCAGGGCCTGGCTGGCGATCTCCCATCCGCAGCAGGAGGAGCAGCTGCTCTCCTCGCATCCGAAGGCGGCCGGGCGCACGCTGCTCGTGGGCGACCCGTGCTTCGACGAACTGCTGGTCAGCGCGGACCGGGCCGACGCCTTCCGCCGGGCGCTCGGCGTGCCCGACCGGCACCGGCTGGTGGTGCTCAGCTCCACCTGGGGGCGCACCTCGCTGATCGGGCGGGATCCCGGGCTGGCGGCCCGGGTACTGGCCGCGCTCCCGTACGACGAGTTCCGGGTGGCGGCGATCGTCCACCCCAACGTCTGGGCGGGACACGGTTCCTGGCAGATCCGCAATGTCCTCAAGCCCGCTCTGGACGCCGGGCTGATGCTGATTCCGCACATCCACGCGTGGCGGTCGGCCCTGGTCGCGGCGGACGTGGTCGTGGGCGACCACGGGTCGGTGACGCTGTATGGTGCGGCGCTCGGCAAACCGGTTCTGCTGGGGGCCTTCGGGAGCGAGGCCGTGCCCGGCACCTCGGTGGCCGCTCTGGGCCGGACCGCGCCCCGTCTCGATGCCCACGCCGATGTGCAGGGCCAGATCGTCTCCGCCCTGGCCGGGCAGCGGCCCGATCTCTTCGCCACCGTCACCGAGGGCGCCTTCCATCAGCCGGGCCGGGCGCTGCCCCGACTGCGTACCGCCCTCTACGGCCTGCTCGGCCTCCCCGAGCCGGTGTCCACCGTCCCGCCGGAGTGGTTCCTGGCCGAGCCCGTCGCGACCGGCACGAAGGCCACCGCCTGGATGGTCACCACGACCGGGCTGCCGACCGACGGACCGGACGCCATCACCGTACGCAGACAGCCCGCGGCGGTCCGGCAGGAGGCGGACGACCCGGGCGAGGACGAGACGGTCGGGCGTTTTCGTCATCTGGCCTGCGACGAGCGGGAACCGGAGCGGCGTCTGCTGGAGAGCGCCTCGGTGATCCTGTGCGGCGCGCCCGTCCGTTCCGCCGCGGCGGGTGTCCGGTGGATCGGCGCGACCCTGGACCGTCTGCCGGGCTGCCGGCTCGCGGCGGCCTCGCTGGCGGGCGGCGGGGCTCTGGTGGGTCTGCGGGACGGCCGGATCGTGGAGGCCGCCCTGACAGGGCCGACGCGGGACCCCGCACTGCCCGCGTCAGCCGTCTACGCGCTGCTGCGCGCCGCCGCTCCGCTGGACGACACCATGGTGACCGTACGGGTCGGCGCGCGGGCTGAGGATGTGGCGCTCCGGCTGCGCGCACACCGGCCGGGCGGCTCGTCCGGCTGAGCGAGCACGATTGCCCGCGTCACCGCGCCGTCGGTTCTCCTCCTGCCAGCCTCGTCCGCAGCTCCTCCGCGAGGGGGCTGCCACCGGCCTCGTAGATCTCCAGGGCACGTTCCAGATGGGCGCGTACCTGGTGGGGATCGCCCTGCGAGCTTTCCTGGATGTCGGCGAGCGCGACGAGCGCCTGCGCCACGTAGTGGGTCGCCTTCTTCTTCTCCAGGATCTCGATCGCCTCGCTCAGCGCCCGCACCGCCGCATCGGTCTCGTCGAGGCGGCCGTGAGCGATGCCGATGGCCACCTGCGCCCGCGCCGCCATCCGCGGGTCGTTGCGCGCGACGAACTCGTCGTGCGCGCCGCGCAGGGTGTGCAGGGCCTCGCGGTGGGCCTCGGCCGCGTCCTGGGCACAGCCGAGGAAGTAGGACGCTATGGCGGCGCCGCGGCCCTCGTGCGCGGCCGTGTTGAGGTCGATGGCCTTGCGGTAGGCCTCCATGGCCCGGACCGGGTCGGTGCGGTCCCAGTACCGTCCGGAGAACTCCTGGACGGAGGCACGGACGACCAGATGGTCCGACACCTCGGCGCAGGCCTCGGCGGCGTCCAGTTCGCGGCGCGCCGCCTCGTACTCGCCCAGGTCCATCAGCGGACGCGACAGCAGGCTGCGCAGTCGCGCCTCGGCGGCCGGGACCATCGCCTCGGCGGCGGCTGCCGCGCCGAGTTCGAGCGATTCCCGCCAGTCGCCGAGGTGCCGGTGGTGGAAGAACAGGACCGTGAACGCCTCGGCGAGCTGCCAGACCTCGGTGTGCAGCGTCTCCTCGCGCGCGGCGGCCCGCAGGACGCCGAGGATGTTGCGGTGTTCGGCCTCCAGCCAGGCCAGCGGCTTCGGTCCGCCCTCGGCTCCGAAGGGGTCGGGGACGTCGGCGAGCAGCCGCGTGAGATCGGCGATCCGCAGCCGGTCCAGCAGGACGGCTCGGTCGGCGAGCGCGGTCAGGGCCAGGTAGTGCAGCGTCACCCGCCCCACGAGAGCGGTCCGTTCGGCCGGCCCCTCCTCCTCCGTCCCACGTTCGCGGGCGTGCAGCCGTACGAGATCGTGGAAGCGGAAACGCCCGTCCGGCGTCTCCTCCAGCAGGCTGGCACGGGTCAGCGCGTCCAGCGCGTCCGCGGTACGTCCCGGGTCCAGGTCCGCCGCCACCGCGGCGACTCCGGCGTCGAAAGTGGCCCCCGGGTGCCAGCCCAACAGGCGGTAGAGCCTGGCGGTCTCCGGGTCGAGTTCACGGTAGGCGAGATCGAACGCGGCGGCCACGGACCGCTCCTTTCCCAGGGACATTCCTGCCAGTCGGCGTGGTTCGTCGGCGAGTTCCGCAGCGAGCGTCGCCAGGGTGAGGCGTGTCTCGGTCGCCAGCCGGGCGGCGGCCACGTGCAGGGCCACCGGCAGACCGCCGCAGAGGCGCACCACCTCCTCCGCCGCGTGCGGGTCCGCCGCGACGGTCCCGGCCCCGCAGCGGTCGGCGAGCACCTTCAGGCCGTTCTCGCGGTCGAGCGGCTCCACCGGCATCATCCGCGCGCCGTCCAGGGCGAGTTCCCCCAGTCGCGATCCACTCGCCACGAGCAGCACGCTGCCCCTGCCCTTCGGCAGGAGCGCGACCGCGTGGGAGGGGTCGGTGATGTTGTCCAGGAAGACCAGCAGTCGTTTGCCCGCCGTCCTGGTCCGCAGGAGCCTGGTGCGGTCCGCCAGCGCGGCGGGGATGTACGCGGCGTCGACCCCCAGGGACTTCAGGCAGCACCATGCGGCCTCCGAGACGTCGGCGCCCGCTGTGCCACCCCGCAGGGTCGCGAAGTCCACATAGATCTGCCCGTCGGGGAACCACTCGCTCCCCCGTTCCGCCCAGCGGGACACCAACGTGGTCTTGCCGACGCCAGGCAGCCCGTACAGCGCCCCGAAGCCGACGCTCGCGCCGTCGGGGTCGCGGCCGAACCAGCCGTCGAGCAGATCCAGCATCCGCTCCCGGTTGCGGAACCGTACGGTCAAGGGAGGGATCTCGTCGGGGGCGGCCCACTCCCCGGCAGCCGCGGCCGGCTGCACCTGGAAGGTGATGCCGCCGTGGATCGTGGCGGCCTGCACCACCGGGCCGTGGCTCGTGCCGGAGAAGTCGTTCCGCGAGTCGGCGTGCTGCGGCACGTCGCCGGAACTCGGGGTTGTCACGCGCTGCCCGGCCCCCGCCGGGACGTGGGGGTTACGCCGTCGTTGACCCACTGAGCCATGATCACCGGGGCGTTGTAGTGGCCGCCGTGGATCGTGTTGTGGTTGATCGCCACAGTGGGGCCGGCATCATGCTGGGGCGCCAGCTCGTCGAGGATGGCCCGCAGCTCCTGCTCGGCCTCGGGGTTGTCGCGCAGCGCCCGGCGGATCCTGATCCGCCACTCGGCCGCGACGTCCGCCGCGCCGTCCTCGTCGCCGTTCCGCCGTGCGGCGATCAGTTCTTCGCGGGACTCCTCCAGCTCGGCGTCGATCGTCTCGTCGTCCTCGCCCCGGCCCAGGAACCGGGCCACGCGCCCGCGCACCTGCGTCCAGGCCTCGGTCGCCATCAGCCCCACGAACGTCGTCGCACCCGATGCCGCCAGTGCCGTCAACTCGGCTTCCACCGAACCCCCTCCGCCTCACCTGTCGCAGCGTACGGGCACGTGAACCGTCGCTGATGCAACCGTAGAGAGCGAACAGCGCCTTCGGAAGCGGAATCGGGTGCGCGGCGCAGAGCAGTTCCAGCCATGTCCGGCCGGAGCATCCCGCCACGCTACGACGCCCGGCGCTCCGGCACGTCCGGCCGGGTCGGCGCTCCCGCCACCAGGACCGCTCCCTCCGCGATGGGTATCAGCGCGAGGGCGGTCCGCGTTCCGTCGGTCATTCCGGATCCGGTCAGCGGGGCGAGGGCATGGTCATCGGTCCGCTCCCGGTGTCGGGGCGAGCGCGCCGTGGAGGAAGACCTCGGCCAGCCCGCTCCCGGTGAGGCGTGCCGGGTCGCCGGGGTGCGGGCGGGTGAACAGCAGGCCCAGGAAGAGCGCGGCGGCCTGTTCCACGGGGAGCCGGAAGGACGCGGCGTCGGGTGCCAGGAGCTCGGCGACCGCGCTCCGGATCGCGGCCATCGACTCCTCACGCCCCATGCCGCGGGCCTGCTCGCCCGCCGGCGCGTCGCGGCGGCGGTGGCCGGAGGCGTGGAGTGATCCCGCGATGGCGCCCATCCGGTCCAGGTGCGCCTCCAGGGCGTCGACGGCCTCGGCCAGGCGGTCGGCGATCGGGAGGTCGGCGGGGACGGACATCAGCTCGCGTACGGCGTGGTCGTGGCGCATCGCCTCGGTCATGCAGGCGTCCAGAAGCTCCTCCTTGTCGGCGAAGACGCGGAAGATCGTCGCCTCGCGGATACCGGCGGCGCGGGCGACCTCGGCGGTGGTGACGGCGGCGCCGTACGCGGCGATGAGGGGAATGGCCGCCTCGACGATCATTTCGCGGCGCCGATCGGGGCTCATGCCCGCCGCACGGCGACGGGTCGTCGGCTTCTCGGTCATGGCGGGAACCGTACGGAGTGAGTGCTCACTCCGTACGGTTCCGGAGCCGTTCGAGGCCGATTTCGGTGCCGTTCCTGGGCAGAGGCTTCCGTCCGGCGCAACCACCGGCGCGCCGGACGCGTGATGATGGATGAGGGGCCGCGACACGGCGGAGCTCCGCCACCACCGCCGGCCGACGCCCCGGAAGGGCGGTCGCCATGTCCGCAGCCGGAGTCAGGACCTCGGTCGCAGCGCTGTTCACCGCGCTCCTGCTGGCCGTGACCGCCGCGTGCACGGGCGGGGACGGTTCGTCGCCGTCGCCCAGCAGCAGTTCCCCGTCCGGTGCGGGCAGGACCGCCGACGTACTCGCCGTGAAGATCGACAATGTGGCGCCCGCACGCCCCCACACCGGTCTGGAGCGGGCCGACATCGTCTACGTCGAGCAGGTGGAGGCCGGTCTCAGCCGGATCCTCGCCGTCTACTCCTCCGATCTGCCACCGGTCGTCGGCCCGGTGCGCAGCGCACGGGAGACCGATCTGGAGCTGCTGCGGCAGTTCGACCGGCCGACGCTGGCCTTCTCCGGGGCGCAGAGCAGGCTGCTGCCAGTCATCGACCGCGCGCCGCTGGAGGCCGTGCCGCCCTCGGAGGCGCCGGGGGCGTACTTCCGCGGCCAGGACCGGCCCGCACCGCACAATCTCTATCTCCGGCCGGAGCGGATTCCGTTCACCGCCTCCGGTGTGGACGCCGTCGAGGAGCTGGGGCTGAAGAAGGGCCCGCCGCCGCCCGGTGGCGAGCCGGAGGACAGCCGGACGATCCGCTATCCGTCCGCGTCCGTGACCTTCACCTGGTCCGCCGAACGCGACCGCTGGCTGGTCGCCCTGGACGGCTCCCCCGCCCGTACCGCGGACGGCGAGCGGATCGGGGCCGGGACGGTCGTCGTCCAGGACGTGACCGTCCGCCCGTCGGACTTCAGCGACCGGTCCGGGAACGTCACCCCGTTCACCGAGACCGTGGGGTCGGGCAGCGCGGTCGTCCTGCGCGACGGCCGGACGTACGAGGCACGGTGGTCGCGGAGCGCGGCCGACGCGGACACGGTGTACACCGGCGCCGACGGGCGGCGGGTCGATCTCGCCGACGGGCCGCTCTGGATTCTGTACGCGCCTCGCGGGGGCGCCGAGTCCGGGACAGGCAGCTGAAGCCGGGGCGGGCGTCCGGGCGGCGGCGGGTCCTGCCGCCGCCCGGCCGCCCCGGTGCGCGGTCTGCTACTGCCAGACCTTGACGTAGTCGATGCTCAGCTTCTGCGGGAAGCGGGTGGTGGCGTCCGGCGGTCCGGGCCAGTCACCGCCGACCGCGTTGTTGAGGATGAGGAAGAAGTCGTGGTCGAACACCCAGGGACCGCGGGTGCCCTCCAGCTCCTCCTTGTCGACCGTGTGCGTCACCTGGCCGTCGACCCGGAACGTCATGCCCTTGCTGTCCCAGTCCACGGCGAAGGTGTGGAAGTCGTCGGCGAAGTCCGCGCCCCCGGGCAGGGAGTACGGGGCTCCGTAGCCGGCCGCGCCGTTGTACGCGGGCGCGTGGAGGGTGGAGTAGGTGGTGTTCGGCTCCTTGCCGACGTGCTCCATGATGTCGATCTCGCCGGTGTAGGGCCACGGGCGGCCCTGGTCGAAGTAGTCCGCGCCCAGCATCCAGAACGCGGGCCAGAGCCCTTGCGTGCCGGAGACCTTGATGCGCGCCTCGACCCGGCCGTAGGTGAACTGGAACTTCCCGTAGGTGTTGAGCCGCGCCGAGGTGTACTGGCATGTGGTGCTGCCGCTCAGCGGGTCGGGCGGGCAGGCGGAACCCGGGGTCTCCTCGCGGCGGGCCTCCAGGACGAGACTGCCGTTGCCGTCCTGGGCGGCGTTCTTGTTGTTCGTGTAGTACTCCAGCTCGTTGTTGGGGCCGGTGCCCGTCTCCGGGACCCACTTGGCGGGGTCGGGCGCGGCGCCCGCGGGGCCGTTGAACTCGTCGCTGAAGACCAGCCGGTCGTACGTGGGGTCGGCCGGCAGCGGCGGTGCGGGGTTCGGCGCTCCGCCGGTGCCCCAGACCTGGAACTCCCAGAGCGAGTAACCGTATGCGCCGCTGCGCTGGGTGGCGTACAGGCGTACGTGCCGGCCGGCGCCGCTGACGTCCAGCGTCTCCTTGAACCCGGTGCCGGTGGTGGTGGAGTGGATCGTCGTCCAGTCGGTCCCGTTGTTGGAGACCTCGATCCGGTAGGCCCTGGCGTGGGCCGGGTCCCACTGGAGGACGACCCGGTGGATCTCGGCGCGGGCGCCGAGGTCGACCGCGATCCAGCCCTGGTCGGTCCAGCCGCCCTCGGGGCTGGTGGCCCAGCGGCTGGCCGGGTCACGGTCGAAGGCCTTGTCCGGCGAGCACTCCCAGCAGGTGCCGTCGTGCTGGGAGGTCGAGGCGGAGCCGGCCTTGCCGTAGGAGAGCAGGACGTCGTCGCCGGGGGCGGTGCCGCCGTCGGTGGTGGAGTAGACCTGGAACTCGTGGAGGGAGTAGCCCCAGGCGGTGGCGCGCTCGGTGCCGCGCATCCGGATGTAGCGGCCGGTTCCGGAGACCGTCAGGGTCTCGACGCCGCCGGAGCCGGCCGTGGTGGAGTGGATCGTCGTCCAGTCGGTTCCGTCGGCGGAGACCTCCAGCCGGTAGCCCTTGGCGTACGCGGCCTCCCAGTCGAGGACGACCTGCCCGATCGAGGTGCTCGCGCCCAGGTCGATGCGGATCCACTCGTCGTCGGTGAAGGCGCTGGACCATCGGGTGGCCCGGTCGCCGTCCACGGCCGACGCGGCGGTGAAGGGCGCCTCGGTGCTGGAGGCGGTCGCCGGCTTTCCCTGGGAGACGAGAACGGCCGCGGCGGCGGCGCGTTCCGGGGAGACGGCCACCGAGAGGGTGAACAGGAGGGCCACGGCGGCCATGACCGCCAGGGCACCGCGCAACCGTGGTGTTCCACGGGCTTCCATGCGAACTCCTTGCTCTGTGAGGGGGTTGGGCCGAGAGAGCGCTCCCCCGCAGTGGGGAGACTGGCGGGAGCTGAGTGAACCGTCAAGAGTCGCGGTCGAGTTGATTCAAGAGACCCTCACCGCCGGGGCCCGACTTGTCGTTCTGATGCCTGGTCAACTGCCTCTGCCCTTTCAGGAGATGAAACATCGGATGGTCCGGCCGACAAGCCGCGGCCTTTCTGTGCACAACTCTTGACGTGACGGAAACACGGGAGAATCATTCGGCTACCGAGAGAGCGCTCTCTCCCTCTGTGGGAGCACGAGTCCGCACCTGTTCCACCCCCGCCCACCTGACCTTTCAGGAGATCAGACATGTCCGTTGCCCTCGTCAGACCCTCGCGGCCCCCGATGGCCGCATCCCACCGATGGCGCACCCTCGCCCTCGCCCTCGTCACCACGCTGGTCGCGGCGCTCCTCGCGACCGTGCAGGCGGCTCCGGCGCAGGCCGCTCCCGTCCTGCTCTCCCAGGGCGCCGCGGTGACCGCGTCGAGCGAGGAGAACGGCGGCACGGCCGCGGGGAACGCCGTCGACGGGGACGGCGGGACACGCTGGTCCAGCGCGTTCGGCGATCCTCAGTGGATACGGATCGACCTCGGCTCCCCGGCCGCGCTCAGCCGGGTCGAACTCTCCTGGGAGGCCGCGCACGCGAAGAGCTACCGCATCGAGATCTCGGCCGACGGCAGCAACTGGACGACCGCCTACAGCACCACCACTTCGGCGGGCGGCAACGAGACCGTGAACGTCTCCGGCGACGCGCGCCACGTGCGTCTGACCGGCACCGAGCGGGCCACCGGATACGGCTACTCGCTCTGGGAGTTCAAGGTCTTCGGCACCCGTGACGGCGGCGGTCCGGAGATCCCGGGCGGCGGCGATCTCGGTCCCAACGTCCACGTCTTCGGCCCGTCCACGCCCGACATCCAGGGCAAGGTCGACGCGATCTTCGAGCAGCAGGAGGAGGCCCAGTTCGGCAACGGCCGGCACGCGCTCCTCTTCAAGCCGGGCACGTACAACAATCTCAACGCGCAGATCGGCTTCTACACGCAGATCGCCGGTCTCGGCCTCAACCCGAACGACACCACGTTCAACGGTGATGTGACGGTCGACGCGGGCTGGTTCGACGGGAACGCGACCCAGAACTTCTGGCGTTCGGCGGAGAACCTGACCCTCAACCCGGTCAACGGCACCAACCGCTGGGCCGTTTCCCAGGCCGCGCCCTTCCGCCGGATGCACGTCAAGGGCGGGCTGAACCTCGCGCCCGACGGATACGGCTGGGCCAGCGGCGGCTACATCGCCGACTCCAAGATCGACGGCACGGTCGGACCGTACTCCCAGCAGCAGTGGTACACCCGCGACAGCTCCGTGGGCGGCTGGACCAACGCCGTGTGGAACATGACGTTCTCCGGCGTCCAGGGCGCACCGGCGGCGAGCTACCCGGACCCGCCGTACACCACGCTGGACACCACCCCGATCTCGCGCGAGAAGCCGTTCCTCTACCTCGACGGCAACGAGTACAAGGTCTTCGTCCCCGCCAAGCGCGTCAACGCGCGCGGCGTCTCATGGGACGGCGGAGCCCAGCAGGGCGAGTCCATCCCGCTGAACCGCTTCTACGTCGTCAAGCAGGGCGCCACGGCCGCGACGATCAACGCCGCGCTCGCACAGGGGCTGAACCTGCTCTTCACGCCCGGCGTCTACCACATCGACCAGACCATCAACGTCAACCGGGCCGACACGGTCGTCCTGGGCCTCGGTCTGGCCACGATCATCCCGGACAACGGCGTGACGGCGATGAAGGTCGCCGATGTCGACGGGGTGAAGCTGGCGGGCTTCCTCATCGACGCCGGCCCCGTCAACTCGCCGACCCTGCTGGAGGTCGGCCCGCAGGGCGCGTCCGCCGATCACTCGGCGAACCCGACGTCGCTGCAGGACGTGTTCGTGCGGATCGGCGGGGCCGGTCCCGGCAAGGCGACCACCAGCATCGTCGTCAACAGCGACGACACGATCATCGACCACACCTGGGTGTGGCGCGCGGACCACGGCGAGGGCTGGGGCTGGGAGACCAACCGGGCCGATTACGGTGTCCGCGTCAACGGTGACGACGTGCTGGCGACCGGGCTGTTCGTGGAGCACTTCAACAAGTACGACGTGGAGTGGTACGGCGAGCGCGGCCGCACGATCTTCTTCCAGAACGAGAAGGCCTACGACGCCCCGAACCAGGAGGCGATCCAGAACGGCGACACGAAGGGCTACGCCGCCTACCGGGTCGACGACTCGGTCGAACAGCACGAGGGCTGGGGCATGGGCAGCTACTGCTACTACAACGTCGACCCGACCATCATCCAGGGCCACGGCTTCAAGGCCCCGGTCAAGCCCGGCGTGAAGTTCCACAACCTGCTCGTCGTCTCGCTCGGCGGCAACGGCCAGTACGAGCACGTCATCAACAACACCGGCTCCCCCACCTCGGGAACATCGACGATCCCTTCGACCGTCGTCAACTTCCCCTGACCCGGGTCCCTTTCGGCCCGGACCCGGTGACCCGGGAGCGGTGAGCCGGTCCGGTGTCCGGCGGCCCGGACCAGCCTCGCCGCGAACGGAGGGCGGCCTCCGATGGACGTACCTGTCCACCGGAGGCCGCCCGTTCGCGTGCCGGCGCGGACCGGCCGAGAACCCTGCGGCCCGTTCCTCCTCAGGAGCGGGACAGCAGCGACCCGCCCGCGTACTGCGCCGACTCACCCAACTCCTCCTCGATCCGGATCAGTTGGTTGTACTTCGCCGTGCGGTCGGAGCGGGACAGCGAGCCGGTCTTGATCTGGCCGCAGCCCGTCGCCACCGCCAGGTCCGCGATCGTGGTGTCCTCCGTCTCTCCGGAGCGGTGGGACATCACGGCACTCCAGCCCGCACGGCGTGCGGTGGCGACGGTGGCGAGGGCTTCGGTCAGGGTGCCGATCTGGTTGACCTTCACCAGGACCGAGTTGCCGACGCCGGTACGGATACCTTCGCGCACCTGGGCCTCGTCGGTGCAGAACACGTCGTCGCCGGTGAGCTGGCAGCGGTGGCCGACCCGGGTGGTCAGCTCGCGCCAGCCGTCCATGTCGTCCTCGGCCATCGGGTCCTCGATGGAGACGATCGGGTACGCGTCGATCAGCTTGGCCAGGTACTCGACCTGTTCGGAGGGGCTGCGGCGCACGCCCTCTCCCGCGTACACGTAGGCGCCGTCGCGGAAGAACTCCGAGGACGCGGGGTCCATGATCAGGCCGATGTCCGCGCCGGGACGGTATCCGGTGCGTTCGACGGCGCTCATGACGAAGTCGAGCGCCTCCTCGGCGGTGCGCAGCGCGGGCGCGAAGCCTCCTTCGTCGCCGACACCGGTGGAGTGCCCGGCGGCGAGCAGGTCGCGCCGCAGGGTGTGGAAGATCTCGGAGCCCATGCGTACGGCTTCCGCGAAGGTCTCCGCCCCGACCGGCGCGATCATGAACTCCTGGAAGTCCAGCGGATTGTCGGCGTGCGCCCCGCCGTTGATGATGTTCATCATCGGCAGCGGGAGCAGGCGGGCGTCGGCGCCGCCGAGGTAGCGGTAGAGCGGCTGGCGGTGGGCCGCGGCGGCCGCCTTCGCGGCGGCGAGGGAGACCCCGAGGATCGCGTTCGCGCCGAGCCGGGACTTGCCGGGCGTGCCGTCGAGCGCGACGAGCGCGGCGTCCAGGCCGGCCTGGTCGTCCGCGTCGCGGCCCACGACCGCGGCCGCGATCTCCCCGTTGGCATGGGCGACCGCGCGGTCGACCCCCTTGCCGTGCC
This sequence comes from Streptomyces griseus, assembly GCA_002154345.1. Classification (GTDB taxonomy): domain Bacteria; phylum Actinomycetota; class Actinomycetes; order Streptomycetales; family Streptomycetaceae; genus Streptomyces; species Streptomyces caviscabies. Next base: position 28,247 of record MUNB01000011.1, on the reverse strand, counting down.
ACTGCCCGGCATCGCCGTCGCGCAGCTCCAGAGCCTCCCGGGCGCCGGTGGAGGCGCCGGACGGGACCGCGGCGCGGCCGAGGGACCCGTCGGCGAGGCGGACGTCGGCCTCGACGGTGGGGTTGCCACGGCTGTCGATGATCCGGCGGGCGGTGACGGACTGGATTGCGGTGGGCTCAGCTGCCTGGTGGGCCATGCGAGGTCCTTCCGGTAGTCACGTGCCGCGGCGATCTTGCGACAGCGCCGGCGCGGGCCGCGACGGCATAACTCTACAGCAATGCTGTTCAGATTGACTGTTTAGCTTTGCTGTTCAGTTGCGCTGTCCACTTGTCCCGTCCACGACCACTGCACGGGCGACCTGCGCAGACGCGTCGGCGACCGCGGGTTAAAGTGCCCTATGCCCACCCCGGAACCCGCCACCGTCGCCGCCGATCTGCGCACCGCCATGGGCAAACTCGCGCGGCGCGTGAAGCAGGAGGACCGGATCCCGCACGGCCAGGTCGCCGTTCTGGGCGTGCTCGACCGGGACGGGGCCATGACCACCAGCGACCTCGCGGCGGACCAGCGCGTACGCCCCCAGTCGATGGCCCGCGCGGTCGGGCTCCTCATGGACCAGGGCCTCATCGTCCGCCGTGCGCACCCGACGGACGGCCGCAAGTCCCTCGTCGACCTCTCCGAGGTGGGGCGGGCGGCGCTGGAGGCGGAGCGCGACCGCCGGGCCGACTGGCTCGCCCGGGCCATCGACCTCGAACTCAGCGCGGAGGAGCAGGAGATGCTCGCGCGCGGCGTCGCCTTGATGGAGCGGCTCGCCGGGCACTAGCTTCGGGATCATGAACCCGCCGACCGACACCCGCACGGACCAGGCTCCGGCCGATCCGGGCGCCACCGACGACCAGCTCGCCACCCAGCCGATCGGCTACTGGAGCGGACGCGTCCACACCGCCGTCACCGAGCGGCTGCGCGACGCGATGGCCGGGATCGACGTCACGCAGCCCCAGTACTGGGTGGTGAACTGCGTGCACGGCGGGCCGGACGCACCCAGCCGCGAGGAGGTCGTCAGCCGGCTGACGCCGCTCGCGGACGGGCCGCACGAGATCGCGCGCGTCGTCGACCAGCTGACCCACCGAGGCTGGTTGCGGACCGACGCCGGGCAGCGCCTGCACCTCACCGATGCCGGGGAGGCGGCGAGAGTACGGGTGCGCGCGCTGGCGACCGAGGTGCGCGCTGTGGTGCACGAGGGCATCAGCGACGCCGAGTACGTGGCCGCGCTCAAGGTGTTGCGCAGGATGGCAGCGAACGTCGAGGGCGGCTCCGCGCGGGGGTGACCACCGGGCATCGTGGCGGTGCCCGCGAGGGCGTCGCGTCGGTACCCACGAGGGCGTCGCGTCATAAACCACGAGGGCGTCGCGTCGGTGACCGCCGGCGGATCGCCAACACCCCTTCGGAGCCGCTGGGTTAGGCTGCCCTAATATTTCGGGCCCGGCCTCTTCCACCTCCTCCCGCAAGGAGATATTCATGCGTCCGGTGATCGAACGGGTACGCCGCTCATGACCGCTCCCCGCCCCGGCCCCGTGGCCGACCCCGAGCGCCCCTTCGCCGCTTTCGGTCTGCCGGGCCGCCCCGGCACCGAGGCGTTCTGGGCGAAGGCGCGTACACCCGCGTCGGTTCCCGTCGACGGCGGCTGGCTGACCCTCTTCCTGTGGCGCGGCTCCGGGGCCGTGCTCGACTTCGAGAGCTGGTCGCCGCCCGTCCCGCTGCGCCGCTGGGAGGACACGGACTGCTGGTACGCCGAGGTGCCCATGCCCGCGCGGCTGCGGGTGACCTACCGCGTCCTCGTGGGCGACGCGGCGCATGCCGATCCGTTCAACCCGGCCGGTGCGGGCGCCGACCGTTCCCTCGCCGCGACGCCGGACGCCCCGCCGCAGCCGTACTGGCCGGATCTCGCCGCGGACGATGTGCCGCCCCTCCCCCGCACCCGGATCCGCTGGAGCAGCGACCGGCTCGGCGGGCGGCGCACCGTGCGGGTCCACCCGGTGGCGGGTGGCGGTCCGGTGGTGCTGCTGCTGGACGGGGACGACTGGCTGTATCTGCACCCGGCCGTGGCCGCCTTCGACGCGGCCGCCGCGGCGGGTGCGATGCCTCCGGTGACGCTCGTGTTCGTCCCGGCGAAGGACCGGGAGGCGGAGTTCGCCTGCCGCCCCGGACTGTGGGAGGCGGTCCGCGACGAGCTGCTGCCGTTGGTGGCCGACTGCGGCGTGCCGGCGGACCTGGACCGGATGGTGGTGGCCGGGCAGAGCCTGGGCGGGCTGAGCGCGCTCTACGCGGCGCTGGAGTTCCCGGAGCTGGTCTCCCGTGTCGCCTGCCAGTCGGGGTCCTTCTGGTGGGCGCCGGAAGCCGTGGACCTGGCGGATCCGCTGGGCGGGGCGGTCGGCGGCGCGATCGCCGAGCGGCTGCGCCGGGGCGCCGATCTGTCGCGGCTGCGGTGCGCGTTCGACGTGGGAGAACACGAGACGCGGATGCTGCCCCACTGCGAGCTGGCCGAGTCGCTCACCGAGCGGGCCGGTGCGACCGTGCGGGTCTCACGGTCCGCCTCGGACCACGACCGGGCGGGCTGGCGGCACGCCCTGGTCAGAGATGTCGCCTGGGCGCTCGGCTGATCCTCCGGCGGGGGGTCGCCCGCCCCCGCCGGAGGATCACCGGGCCACGGCCAGGCAGTACGCCTCGTCGCTCGCCAGCAGGTTGCGGTGGGTGTCCTCGGCGGTGATGGCGCCGCAGTCCAGGACGAGCACCCGGTCCGCCGCGTCCAGCAGCGCCGGACTGCTGGTCAGCACGAGCGTGGTCCGGCCGCGGCGCAGCTTGGCGATGTTGCGCGCGATGAGCTGCTCGGTCACCGCGTCCACGGCCGTCGTCGGATCGTGCAGCACGAGCATCTCGGTGTCGGCGGCCAACGCACGGGCGAGGGACAGCCGTTGGCGCTGACCGCCGGAGAGGTTCGCGCCCCGGTCGCGGACCACATGGTCGAGCCCCTCACGGTGGAGCGCGACGACGTCGGTGAGCATGGACGCCTCGACCGCCTCCGCGATCGACCGGCCGCTGCCCGAGGGGTCGATGTTCGTCCGGAGGGTACCGGCGAAGATCTCCCCGTCGTACGGGTTCACCAGCAGGTACGCCCGGACCGCCTCGATCGACAGCTCGCCGACCTCCCGCCCGCCGACCCGCACCGCTCCCCCGTACGCCCGGGGGGCGACGTTCATCGCGAGGACGGACGCGAGTTCGGCCGCCGCACGCGGCTGATAGGCGGCGATCGCGACGAACTCACCCGCCCGCACCGAGAACGTGACCCCCTGGAGCGTCCCGTGGCGTACGTCGTCGACCTCCAGGTCTCCGCCGGGCTCCGGGCGTTCGGGCCCGGGGGCCGTCACGGGGGGCGCGTTCAGGACGAGGGCCATGCGCTCGGCCGAGGCACGGGCCATCATCACGTACTTGGGCATCTCGGAGAACATCTTGAGCGGTTCCATGATGAACTGCGCGAGGCCCACGGCCATGACGAGTTCCCCGATGGAGATCCGGCCCTCGAACGCCAGCCAGCCCGCGGTCAGCGAGACGGCCGCGGCGAGGACCGCGTTCAGGGCCAGCGCGGTGCCCGCGTAGGTGCCGTTCACCCGGGCGACGGTGATCGCCTGGCGCTTGGCGTCCGTGCTGACCTTGCGGTAGGCCCCGAAGGCGGCGTGGTTGCCGCCGAAGCCGTGCAGCGGGCGCAGCCCGATGATGAGGTCGGCGACCTTGGCGCCGGCCCGGGCCACCCGGGCCTGCTGTTCCTGGGTGCTGGCCCCGATCCGCTTGGACATCACGGCGAGGACCGACAGGATCGCTACGGTCCCCACGATCACCAGCAGACCGAGCCGGAGGTCGGCGAGGCTGAGCGCGACCGCCGCGACCACCACCGCGACCAGCGAGCTGATCAGCAGCGGCACCACCTCGATGATGTCGGCGGTCTGGTCGGCGTCCTCGGTGGCGATGGTCAGGATCTCGCCGGACTTGAGGTCCACGTCCCTGGCCACCGGCTGGAGCCCGCAGGCGGCCACCTGGACCCGCCAGCGGTGCGCCTCGGTCGTGTTGGCCTTCTGCAGCACCCGCATGCCGAACCGCCACGACAGGGACACCGTCGTGATGATCACGGCCAGCGAGCCGATCGAGACACCGAGCGAGCCGAGGCTGCGGTCCTGCATCGTGTGCTCGACGATCAGTCCGAGCGCGATGGGGAACGCGGTCTCGGCCGCCTGGTAGAGGCCCATGAGCACGGTGCCCGCGATCATGGCGCCGACGTTGCGGCGCAGTGCCGTCCGCAGGATGGCGGCCCCGGGTCGGGGCCGCGTGGTGTCAGGAGTTTTCATCAGGGTCAGGAGTTCTCATCGAGGTGGCGGGCCATCGCTTCCGGGGTGCGCAGGGTGAACAGATCGCGGATGGTGATGACAGGACCGTACTCGCGGCGGAGCAGTCCGATCAGCCGCACCGCCAGCATGGAGTGCCCGCCGAGGGACACGAAGTCGCTGACGGCGCTGACCTCGTCGTCGTCGAGGTCGAGCGCCTCGGCGAAGAACTCGCAGACCACGGTCTCCGTCTCGGTCTCCGGGCCGCGCTCGCCCGCCGTGGTCAGCGCGCCGAGCGGCCTGGCCTCGGGCAGCGCCTTGGTGTCGGCCTTCCCGTTCACGGTCAGCGGGATGCTGTCGACCTGGGCGAAGTGCGTCGGTCGCAGGAAGTCCGGCAGCCCGGCGCCCACCTCTCCGGCGACCTGCGCGAGGTCGGCGGAGCCCGCCAGGACGAGATAGGCGGCCAGCCGGTACGCGCCGTCCACCCCCGGGTCGGGCTGGGCGACGGCGGCGACGAAGCGGACCGCCGGGTGGGCCGCGAACACGGCCTCGACCTCGCCGAGTTCGACCCGGTGGCCGCGGATCTTGACCTGCTGGTCGGTGCGGCCCAGGTAGGCGATGTTCCCGTCCGGCCGGCGGATCACCAGGTCGCCGGTGCGGTACATGCGCTCCCCCGGCGCACCGAACGGGCACGCGACGAAGCGGTGCGCGGTCTGGGCGCTGCGGCCCAGATAGCCGCGGGCGATGCCGACGCCGGCCACGTACAGCTCGCCGGGCACCCCGTCGGGCAGCGGTCGCAGCCACGGGTCCAGGACGTACACCTCGGTGTTGTCGATGGCCACGCCGACGACCGGGTCCTGGCACTCGAAGGTGCCGACGCCGAGGGTGTTGATGGTGTATTCGGTGGGCCCGTACAGGTTGTAGCCGACGGTGCCCTCGGTCTCGGCGAGCCGCTGCCACAGGGTCGGGGTGACGGCCTCGCCGCCCAGCAGCACGAGCGCGGGCCGCCGCTCCGGGTCCTCCAGAAGTCCTTCGGCCACCAACTGCTGGGCATAGGTGGGTGTCACGTTGATGACGTCGATGCCGTGCTCGACGCAGTACTCCACCAGCCGGGGCGCGTCACGGCGCAACTCCTCGTCACAGATGTGGACTTCGTGGCCGTCGGCGAGCCACAGCAGCTCCTCCCACGACATGTCGAACGCGAAGGAGACGGTGTGCGCGATCCGGAAGGTCCGGTGGCCGTGCTCGGCGAGGACCGGCTCGAAGATGCGGCGCTGATGGTTGATCAGCATATTGGTGAGCCCCGCGTATTCGGTCACCACACCCTTCGGCTTTCCGGTCGACCCCGAGGTGTAGATGGTGTACGCGGGGTGGCGCAGCCGGTCCGGGTCGTCCGGTGCGAAGGTGGTGTACGGCTCCGCGTCGGGCAACGGGCGGTCCAGCTCGATGAGTTCGCCGGTCAGCCGGGGTGACACCGCGCTCACGGTGAGGATCACCTCGGGCCGGGCGTCCTCGACGATCGCCGCGATCCGCTCGTCCGGGTGGTCCAGCTCCAGCGGCACATAGGCGGCTCCGACGCGCAGCACCGCGAACAGCGCGGCGATCCAGTCGAGGGAGCGCGGGATCGCCAGGCCCACGGTGGTCTCGGGGCCGATGCCCCGCCGGGCGAGGACGCCCGCCACGGCCCGGCTGCGGTCGCGGAGTTCGGCGAAGCTCATGGTCGCGCCGTCGGCGACGAGCGCGACCCGCTCCGGATCGCGGTCGGCCGCGAGGTCGAAGCGGTCCACCACGGTGTCGGTGCCGACCTCGGTGCGCACGGCGGTTTCGGGGTCGGGTGCCAGGCCGCGCAGCGCGCCCAGCGGGCCGGTCGCCCGTGCCAGGTCCTCCAGGACGCGCAGATAGTCGTCGAGGAGCGCCCGGGCGCTGTCGGGGTCGCCGTGGCGGTGCTCCAGCTTGACCGTGAGCCGGTCGCCGGGCGTGACGACCCAGGTGTACGGGTAGTGGGTGGAGTCGTCGGCCTGCACGGAGGCGATGCCGTGGCGGGCGTTCATCTCGGCGAACGCGTCCAGGTCCAGGAAGTTCTGCAGCACGAACAGGTTGTCGAAGAGGGTGTCGTGCCCGCCGGCCCGCTGGATCTCGCCGAGCCCGAGGTGCTCGTGGTCCATCGCCGCCACCCGCGCCGCCTGTACGGAGGACAGATACGCGTCGGCCGAATCCTCGGGCCGGGCCCGTGTCCACAGGGGCACGGTGTTGAGCAGGACGCCGACGATGTCGCCGTGCCCCTCGCCCTCGCGGCCCGAGACGGTGACACCGAACACGGCGTCGGCGCGGCCGGTGCGGGCTCCGAGGAGGAGGCCGAAGGCGCCGGTCAGGAGCGTGTTGAGGGTGACGCCCCGGTCCCGGGCGGTGTCGCGGAGCAGTTGGGACAGCTCGGCGGACAGGGTGTGCACGAGCGGCTGCGGCAACTCCTCGGAGAGGGCGGGGGCCACTCCGGCGAGCAGCGTCGGCCCCGGCAGTCCGGCCAGGTGGTCCGCCCAGAAGCGTTCCGATACAGCGGGGTCCCTGGCGGCGAGCGTCCGGGCGTACTCCTCGAAGCTCGGCACGGCCGGGCTCGCGTCCCACGGCTCGCCCGCGACGACGGCCTCGTACGCGTCGAACAGGTCGCGCAGCAGGATCTCGCGGGACCAGCCGTCCCAGAGCAGCAGGTGGTAGCTGAGCAGCAGGCCGTCGCGGCCGTCGGGCCGCCGCACCACGGTCAGCCGGACGAGCGGCGGCTCCCCCGGGTCGAAGCCGCGCTCGCGGTCCCGGGTGCGCAGGGCCTCGGTCTCGGCGTCGGTCGCCAGGTCGACGGTGTGGACGGGAACCCGGCGGCCCGCCTTGAGCAGCTGGACCGGGTTTCCGTCGTCGTCGGTGGTGAAGCCCGCGCCGACGACGGGGTGGCGGGCGACCACGTGTGCCATCGCCTCGGCCAGCGCGTCGGTGTCCAGGCGCCGGTCGAAGGTGAACCAGCTCTGCGCGACGTAGTGCCCGGCCGTGCTCGCCGTACCCTCCCCCGCGCCCGCCAACTGGGCCTGGAAGAACAGGCCGCGCTGGAGGGGGGTGACCGGGGCCGTGCGCTCGGCCGTCGCGGACGCGTCGCCGATCCGTTCCAGGGCGGCCAGCCAGTGTTCGGTGATCGTGTCGGGTACGCCGTCGGCGAGGGTGAAGACCGCGTGCAGGGAGCCGGTGGCCTCGTCGGTCCAGGCGTTGACCTCGACGGCGTACGGGCTGGTGTCCTGGTCGCCGCCGGAGACGCGCAGGGCATCCGACTCCCCGCCCCGCCCCAGATAGTTGAAGAGGACCTGCGGCCGGGCGGTCAGCAGCGGGGCCGTCTGCGGGTTGAGGTACCTGAGCCGGCCGTAGGCCACGTGCCCGTCCTCGTCCGGCTGCCGTTCGGCTGTCTCGCGCGCCGCGGCGACGGGGTCGGTGTGGGCGGTGAGGCGTACGGGGGCGATCGAGGTGAACCAGCCGACGGTACGGGAGTAGTCGTGGTCGTCGCGGGCCGGCACCCGGCCGTGCCGCTCCAGGTCGACGGCGAGGTCGGTCGGCTCGGCCTGGATGTGGGTCAGCGCGGTGCGCAGGGCTCCGCACAGCAGCTCGGTGAGACCGATACCGAGCGCTCCGGGCGCGCTGCGCGTCACCCGGTCGCTCGCCCCGGGCGGCAGGACCGCCGTCCGCTCGCGCGGGCCCTGGACCGCGGGCAGCAGGGGCGGGGCCTGGAGGGTGGTGAGCCAGTGGGTCAGGCCCTCGGCCGATGCGGCGGACCGTACGGCCAGCGCCTCGGCGTATTCGGCGTAGGAGGTGGTGGGCGGCGGCAGGGCCGCGCCGCTCAGGGCGGTGGTCAGGTCGTCGAGGATGACGAGCCAGGAGACCGCGTCCACGGCGAGGTGGTGGGCGGTGACGACCAGGGTGCGGGTCGCCGCGAGCCAGGAGAACGCGATGACGTCTCCGGCCTCGGGGTCGAGCCGTCCGGCGGCCTCGTCGGCGGCGGCCGTCGCGTCGGCGGCGCTCTCCGGTACGACGGCCATGGCGGTATCGCGAGCGGGCTCCGTACGCAGGGCCCACACGCCGTGCTCGATGTGCAGCCGCAGCCGCAGGGCCGGGTGGGCGGCCACGACGGCGTTCGCGGCGCGCCGGATGTCGGCGAGGCCGACGCCCTCGGCGACGGGCACCGCCCTGGCCTGGGCGAACCGGTCGAGCGAGCCGCCCAGTTGGCGTTGGCGCAGGATGATCGGCGTGAGCGGCAGGGGCCCGTCCTCACGGCGGGAGGGCGTCGTCGGCGCGGGCGCCGGAGTGTGTGTCGCGAGGTGGGCGGCGAGGGCGCGCGGTGTCTTGAACAGGAACACGTCGCGGGGCGCGATCGACAGGCCGAGCGCCCGGGCCCGGTTGATCACGGTGATGGCGACGATGCTGTCGCCCCCGGCTCCGAAGAAGTCGGTGTCGGCGTCCACGGCCGCACCGGGCAGGCTCTCGGCGAAGACACCGGTCAGTGCGGTGAGGGCTTCGGTCGCGGGCGCGGCCTCCTGGCGGTCCGGCCGCGCGGCCCGCTCGGTGAGCGCCTTGCGGTCCAGCTTGCCGTTGACCGTCAGCGGCAGGGCGTCGAGGGGCAGCACCCGGCCCGGCACCATGTGTCCGGGGAGCCTGGCGGCGAGCAGGGCGGTGAGATCGGCGGGCGGGTTCCCGACGACATGGGCGACAAGGTGGTCGCCGCTGTCCGCCACCGTGACGGCCGCATCGACGACGCCGTCCACCTCCCGTACGGCGTTCTCGACCTCGCCGAGTTCGATGCGGAATCCCTTGAGCTGCACCTGGTCGTCGGCGCGGCCCGCGAACTCCAGCTCGCCGTCGAGGGTCCGGCGGGCGAGGTCGCCCGTGTGGTACATGCGGGAGCCGTCGGCCGCGAACGGGTCCGCGACGAACCGTCCGGCGGTGAGCCCGGGGCGGCCCAGGTATCCGAGGGACAGCTGGTCGCCCGCGACGTAGATGGCGCCCACCCGGCCCGGCGGCACCGGCCGCAGCCGGTCGTCGAGGAGATAGGTGGTCAGGCCGGGGATCGGCCCGCCGATGGGGCTGACGTCGTCGCCCCGGGCGAAGTCCTCGTCGGTCAGGACCCGGTGGGTGACGTGGACGGTGGTCTCGGTGATGCCGTACATGTTCACCAGCTGGGGCGTCGCGGTTCCGTGCCGCTCGGCCCAGCCGCGCAGCCGCCCGAGGTCGAGCGCCTCCCCGCCGAAGATGACGCGGCGCAGCGCACCGGCCGGTTCGCCGGAGCGCAGGTCGGCCTCGATGAACTGGTGGAAGGCGGACGGGGTCTGGTTGAGGACGGTGACACCGCGTTCCCGGACCAGCCGGTGGAAGTCGACCGGCGAGCGGGTCAGTCCGTACTCCGGCACGAGCAGCTCACCGCCGTGCGCGAGTGCGCCCCACAGCTCCCAGACGGCGAAGTCGAAGGAGAAGGAGTGGAACTGGACCCAGACGTCGTCGGGGCCGAAGTCCATGTCGGGCCGGGTGTTGGCGAGGAGGGTGGAGACGGCGGAGTGCGGGACGACGACACCCTTGGGCCGGCCGGTCGAACCGGAGGTGTAGATGACGTACGCCGGGTCGCCGGGGCGGACCTCGGGGACGGTGGTGTCCAGCGGGTGGTCGTCGCCCTGGACCAGGACCCGGGCGCTCACGCCCGCGCGGTCCAGCAGCCGGGTGAAGCGGCTCCGGTGTTCGCGGTCGACGAGGACGACCTGCGGGGCGGCGTCGGCGAGGATGTACTCCAGCCGTTCGTCCGGATACGCCAGGTCCAGCGGGACGTACGCGCCTCCGGCGGTGACGACGGCGACGAGGGCGACGACCTGTTCCAGGGAGCGCGGTACGGCGACGGCGACCCGCTGCCCGGGGCCGACCCCGGCGGCGCGGAGGGCGGCGGCCAACTCTGTTCTGGCGTCGGAGAGTTCGCCGTACGTGAGGGAGCGGGTGGCGCCGTCCAGCGCGCACTGGGTGACGGCGGTGGCCGCCGGATCGCGGCGTGCGGCGGTGTCGAACAGCTCGCCCAGGGTCGACGGAGCCTCCGGTGCGGGGGCCCGGCCGGTCGCGGGGAGCAGGGCGTCGACCGGGGCGTCCGGTCGGCCGAGCAGTTCGGTGAGGCTCCGGGTGAAGGTGTGCAGGATCGCCTCGGCGCTCGCGGGGCGCAGGAGTTCACCGTCGTAGATCAGGTTGAAGCGCGGGCGGCCCTCCGGCGTGCGTTCGACGACGAGTGTCAACGGGTAGTGCGGGGCACCCTCGTTGACGATGTCGGCGATGACGAGGGTGTCGTCCGGGCGGCGCAGGGCGTCCACGTCGGTGGCGACGTCGAACACCACCAGGGTGTCGAAGAGGGAGCCCAGGCCGCTCTGGCGGCCGATCCGGGCCAGGGAGACGTGCTGGTGCGGCAGCACCGCGCCCTGGTGCCGCTTCACGGCGTCGAGGAGCTCGCGCGCCGTCCCGTCCGGGCTCCAACGGGCGCGCACCGGAATGGTGTTGATGAAGAGGCCGACCATGTCGTGGATGCCGGGGACGTCGGCGTCGCGGCCGGAGACGGTGGAGCCGAAGACGACGTCCCTGCTGTGCAGCAGGCTGCCCAGAGTCGCCGCCCACGCGCTGTGCACGGCCACGCTCAGGGACACCCCGGCCGAGCGTGCGGCGACGTCGATGTCGTCGGCGGGTTCCACCGCGAGGTCGGCGAACCGTTCGGAGGGGGTGTGCCCCTCGGCGACGAGGGAGGGGCCGGTCAGTCCGGCGAGCTCCTCGCTCCACACCCGGTCGCTCTCGTCCTGGTCGCGTCCGGCGAGCCAGGCCACGTAGTCGCGGTAGCCGCCGGTCGGGTACCCGGATCCGGGCGCGTGGTACTCGGCCAGCAGGGTGCGGAGCATCGGCGGCACCGACCAGCCGTCCGCGATGATGTGGTGCACGGTCTGCACCAGGACGGTGCGGCCGTCGTCGGCGCGGATGAGCGTGTAGCGCATCAGGGGCCCGGTGGCGAGGTCGAATCCGGCCCGGCGGTCCCGTTCGGCGAGGTCGCGGATCTCCTGGTCGGTGCGGGCGGGTCCGTCCAGGACGGTGAAGGGCGCGCTCCTGCCGCTCTCGACGACGGAGACGACGCGCCCGTCCGCGAGGGCCGTGAAGCGGGCGGCCAGATTGGGGTAGAGCGTGAGCAGCCGGGTGGCCGCTGCCGCCAGCCGGCCGGCGTCCACCTCGCCGTCCAGGGTGAGCAGTTGCTGCTCGACGTAGCTGCCCGTGGCGTCGTCGTCGAAGACGGAGTGGAAGTAGAGGCCCTCCTGCAGCGGAGTCAGCGGCAGGATGTCGTGCAGGTCCGGTCCGTCCAGGGCGTCCACGTCGGCCCGGGTCAGCGGCACCAGCGGGAAGTCGCTGGGGGTGTGGCCGCCCTCTTCGAGTGCGGCGAGGGCGGTGAGGGCGGAACGGAAGTGGTCGCCGATGGCGGTGATGTCCGGGTCGGTGAACACGCCGTCGGGCCAGGAGATGGTGGTGACCAGCTGATAGGCGCCGCTCGCGGCGGGTTCGGCGATCGCGTTGAACTCCAGGGCGCGCGGCAGCCGCATCAGGGGGTCGCGCTTCTCCCCCAGCTGCCCCGTCGTGCCCGCGAGTTGCCAGCTCTCCGTGGTGCCCGCGTCGAACCGGCCCAGGTAGTTGAAGAGCACCTGCGGGGCGGGGCCGGTCGGTCCGTCGCCGGTGAGGTGGCGCAGGGCGCCGTAGGAGAGTCCGTTGCCCGGGGTGCGGGCGAGGTCCTCCTTGACCGCCTTGAGGGCGGCGGCGAGGTAGCCGGGCGCGGTGAGGTCGGCGGCCGTGCCGGGGTCCACGGTGACCGGGAAGAGGGTGGTGAACCAGCCGACGGTGCGCGACAGTTCGGGTTCGAATCCGGCGGCGTCCGCGACGAAGCGGCCCTCGCGGCCGTGTCCTTCCAGCTCGATGTGGGCGAACGTCTGGTCCTGTCCCCGGTCGCGTCGCCACCGGGCGAGGGCGACGGCGAGTGCGGTCAGCAGGACGTCGTTGACGCCCGCGTGGAACTTCGCGGGGATGTCGCCGAGCAGCGCTGCCGTGACCTCGGCTCCGACGGACACGGTGCGGGTCCGCTCCCGTTCCACCGTGTCGGCCGCGGTGAGGGCGCGCCTGCCGATCGGCGCGTCGGCGGCGGGCAGCGGCCTCGCCCAGTGGGTGCGGTCGGCGGTGAACGGTGCGCGGCTCAGCAGCTGGGTCCAGCGCCGGAACGACGTGCCCACCGGGGGCAGTTCGACGGGTGCGCCCGAGGAGTGCTGCCGCCAGGCGGTGGCGAGGTCGTCCATCAGGATCCGCCAGGACACACCGTCGATCACCACATGGTGGGCGACCAGGACCAGCTGCCGCGCCTCGCGGCGCCAGACGGCCCGCAGCATGACGCCGTCGTCCGGGTCGAGCAGTTCGGTGGCGAGGGCGACGCACTCGGCCACCGGGGCGTCGCTCCGCTCCCAGCAGGAGGCGGTCCGTCCGGCGGGCGGGATGTCGAAGCCCCAGCGCTCGCCGCGCACCAGCCGGGCGCGGAGCATGTCGTGCCGGTCGAGCACGGCGGCGAGGATCTCGTCGAGGGCCTCGGCGGTCAGCTCCGCCGGGGTGTTGAGGACGACCGACTGGACGAAGCCGTCGATCGCGTCCGTGGTCTCGCCGAGCCACTGCACGATGGGCGACCCCACGACGGTGCCGGTGCCGACGTCTCCGTGGTCGACGGCGGCGGCGGACTCACGGCTCGCGACGGCCGCCAGCGCCCCGACGACGGTGTGGGTGAAGATCTGGCGTGCGCTCACATGGAGGCCGGCCTCGCGCAGGGCGCTGAGCAGGGAGATCGCCAGGATGCTGTCCCCGCCGAGCTGGAAGAAGTCCTGGTCCACGCCGACGTCGTCCAGGCGGAGCACCGCCGCGACGGCCTCGCACACCAGGCGCTCGTTCTCGGTGGTGGGCGCCGCGAGGGCCCCGGCGCCCACGGAGGGTTCCGGGAGGGCGTTCCGGTCGATCTTGCCGTTCGCGGTGAGCGGGAACCGTGTCAGCACGACCATGTGGGCGGGCACCATGTACTCGACCATGTGGGCGGCGGCCCAGGCCTTGACCGCGTCCGCGCTCAGATCCCCGTGGCCGGCGGACGGGATGACGTAACCGACCAGGTAGGTGCCGCCCGCGGTGTTCTTCTTCGCGACGACGCAGGTGTGCCGTACGCCGGGGTGTTCGGCGAGAGAGGCCTCGACGTCCTCGATCTCCAGCCGCATGCCGCGGATCTTGATCTGGTTGTCGGCGCGGCCGAGGAAGTCCAGCGAACCGTCAGGGGCGTACCGGGCCAGGTCGCCGGTGCGGTACAGCCGGGAGCCGTCCGTGGCGAAGGGGTTGGCCACGAAGCGGGAGGCGGTGAGGCCGGGCGCGCCCACGTACCCGCGTCCCAGGAGGAGGCCGCCGACGTACAGTTCGCCGCCGACGCCGACCGGTACGGGGCGCAGTTCGTCGTCGAGGACGTAGAGCTGGGTGTTGGGGTTGGCCCTGCCGATGGAGGTCGACAGACGGGTCGCGGCGCCCCGGTAGATGACGTGGGAGACGCCGATGGTCGTCTCGGCGGGTCCATAGCCGTGGTAGAGCGGGATGTCGAGGCGGGCGCGGAAGCGTTCGTACAGCTCCGGGGTGAGGACCTCGCCGCCGCACCAGACGTGCCGCAGGCTGTCGAGGCGGCCGGAGTCGCCCGCGATCTCCAGGAGCACGTCGAGCATGGACGAGACCAGGTAGGTGAAGGTGACGCGTTGTTCGGCGATGACGCCGAGCAGATGGTGCGGGTCGCGTTCGCCGCCGGGCCGCAGGATCACGAGGCGGCCGCCGGTGACGAGCGGCAGGAAGATCTCGTTGATGGAGATGTCGAAGGAGAGCGGGGCCTTGAAGAGCGACGCGTCGTCGTGGCCGAAGCGGAGGATCTCGCCGGACTGCCACAGCAGGCGCTCGCTGATCGCCTGGTGCCGGATCATGGCGCCCTTGGGCCGTCCGGTCGAGCCGGAGGTGAAGATCACATACGCCAGGGCGTCGCCGGGGACGGTCGCGTCGGGCGCGTCCACCGGGTGGGCGGCGTACCTCCAGTCGCCGAGGTCGACGGCGACGGCGTCCGGTTCCCCGGCGCCGGCCTTGCCGGTGGAGTTGAGCTGCAGGACGACCCGGGCGTCCTCGGCGACGACGGCCCGGCGGGCGGCCGGCCACTGGGGGTCGAGGGGGACGAAGGCGCCCCTGGCCCGGAGCACGGCGAGCAGGGCGAGGACCATCTCGGCGGAGCGGCCGAGCGAGATGCCGACGATCTGTTCGGGTTCGAGGCCGCGTTCCAGCAGATGGTGCGCCAACTGGGCGGAAAGCTCGTCTACTTGACGGTACGTCAGTGAGTGGTGCGGGTCGACGATCGCGACGGCGTCCGGCCGCAGGCGCGCCTGCTCGTGGAACAGCTCCATGATGGTCGGGCGGTCCCGGTCGGCCCGGGTGTCGTTCCACCGGGCCAGCTCCTCGGTCCTCTCCCGGGGACCGGAGGGGCCTATGGTGCCGACGGGCCGGTCCGGGAAGTCGGCCAGGTCGTCCAGTGCCCGCTGTGCGTCGGCGGGGTCGATGCCGGGCGGCACGGTGATCCGGAGACGCTCCACGTCGGTCTCCCACCCCCCGGCCCCGCCGACGCCGTTGTCGACCCAGGAGAGGAGGTCGGGGAAGGGGGTGGCGGGGGTGAGCCGGAGGCCGGCCGGGCCGGTGCCGGTCGCCCAGTACGCGAGCCCGGCAGCGCACGCCTCGACGAGGGTCCGGTCGCTGTGGCCGCCGGTCCGCCGGCGCAGTGCGGCCAGTCGGGTGGGTGACAGCAGTACGCGGGAAACGCTGGGTTCCGCCATCGACGTCTCAGCATCCTTCCGAGGTATGCGAGTTGACCTGACCTTGACCCGGTGTGCCTAACTTCCTTCTCGCCACGCACGCCACAGCCGGGCGTACCGGCCGCCCAGCTCCACCAGCTCGGCGTGCGTTCCTTCCTCCACCACGCGGCCCTCGTCCAGCACGGCGATCCGGTCCGCGCTCATCGCCTGGGTCAGGCGGTGGGCCACGAACAGGGTGGTCCGGCCGGAGCAGGCGGCCAGCACGGCGCGTTCCAGTTCGGCGGCGCCCTCGCTGCCCGCCTCCGCGGTCGACTCGTCGAGCACGACCACCGGTGACCGGCCGAGCATCAGCCGGGCCAGGGCGATCTGGGCGACCTTGGTGACGTCCAGGCGTTCACCGCCCTCGCCGACCATGGCGTGCAGCCCGTCGGGGAGCAGTTCGGCCCACTCTCCGGCGCCGACCGCACGCAGCGCGTCCAGCAGTTCTTCGTCGCTCGCGCCGGGGGCGGCGAGCCGCAGGTCGTCGGCGAGCGGGCCGGAGAAGACATGAGTCTCCTGGGTCAGGATGCTCACCAGGGCGCGCGCCCCGGCCTCGTCCATGTCCGCGAGGTCGTGCGTCCCGATGCGCACCGACCCGGCCTGCGGTCTTCCGATGCCGGCGATGAGCGCGGCCAGGGTCGACTTGCCGGCGCCCGTCGCCCCGACCAGGGCGAGCGATCCGCCGGCCGGGATGGACAGGGACACCTCCCGCAGCACCGGCTCCTCGGATCCGGGGTAGCTGAAGGTCAGCCCTTCCACCGTGACCGGGTACGGCGCGACGTCGGCGGGCAGGACGGAGCCGTCGCCCACCAGCCGCTCCTCGGAGGGCTCGTGGAACACGCCGACCAGGCGGGTGAGGCTCGCGCCGGACTTCTGCGCCTCGTCGAAGGTGAACATGATCGCGCCGAGCGGGGTGAACAGGCGGTGGAACATCAGCGGGGCGGCCGACACCTCGCCCAGGGTGGCGGCGTCCGCCTCCAGAAGGGCGTATCCGACGACCAGGATCAGGACCAGCCCGATGAACTCGGCCCGGTTCTCCCGGCCGACGAACCGTCCGAAGAAGCGGAACACCTCGATGCCGAGATTACGTACCCGCCACGACTCGGCCGTGACCTTCTCGCGTACGCCGCCCTCCAGGCGGTACGCCCGGACCGTGTCGATCCCGTTGAGTCCGCTGATCAGCGCCTGGGCGCGGTCGGCCTGGGCCACCCGCTGTCTGCGGTAGAGGGGCGCCGAGCGGGGCAGGTACCAGCGCAGTGCCAGCGCGTACGCGGGCAGGGCGCAGGCTCCGGCCAGACCGAGGCGCCAGTCGAGTCCGAACATGCCGATCGTCGCGATGACGACGAGGACGCCCGCCGAGAACACGGTGGGGATGGCCGTCCGGATGCCCTTGGAGATCACGGCCACGTCGTCGCCGACCCGGGAGAGCACGTCCCCCCGGCCGACCTCCTCGACGCGCGCGCTGGGCATCCCCAGCACCGCGCGGACGGCTTCCTCGCGGAGCCGGGCGAGGAGTTCGGCCCCGAGCTTCCCGATCAGGAAGGTGGAGGCGGCGGTGGCGGCCGCGCCGAACAGCGCGGCCGCCACCATCAGCACCCCGACGGTGAGCAGTATCGAGCGTGGTTCACCACCGACCACCCCGTCGACGACCCGGCCGAGCAGCAGCACCGGGACCACCTGGAGCGCGGCCCCGGCCACCGTGGTGAGGACGGTGGAGGCCGTCAGCCACGGGGTCCGCCGGCAGTGCTCGGCCACCCAGCGGGTGGCCTCGCGTCCGCTCGCGGTGCGCAGGGTCGTCGGAGCGACGGGGGTGTCGGTGGCAGTCACACGGATACCGCATCTCGCCGGGGAACGGGGTGGCGGGTCGTCATCGCTACTTGACCGACTCGACGAGCTCGTCGATCGCGTACGGGAGGGAGAGCAGGGTGCCCTGGGACATCGCGGCGCCGACCGCCGGGCCCTCGCTGTCCAGCAGGTAGGAGACCTTGCCGTTCTTGACGGCGGGGAGGTTGGTGAACAGCTCGAACTTCTTGAGCGCGTCCGTGTCGGCCTTGTCGTTGATGACGAATATGCGGTCGACGTCGATCAGGTCGATGCGCTCGGGCGAGAGCTCGGCGGAGAAGCCGCCGTCCGCGACCTTGTCGATCTCGGTCTGGTAGGTGAATCCGGTGCCCGTGACGAGGCGGCCGCGCACGTCGGTGGAGGTGAACGCCGAGATGGAGTCCTTGTACCAGGACAGCGCGACGGCCTTCTGCCCGCCGAACTCGGGGTGGGCCTTCTTGGCGGCGTCGAGCTTGGTCTGGATGCCCTTGACCAGTTCGGCGCCTTCCTTCTCCTTGCCGAGCGCCTTGGCGATGTGCACCGCGTTGTCCTGCCACGGGGCGCTGAAGAGTTCCTTCTCGCCCTTGGTGCGGCCGACGGTCGGGGCGATCTTGGACAGCTTCTCGTAGGCCGCCTTGTCGACCTCGGAGTAGACCGCGATGATCAGGTCCGGGCGCAGCGAGGCGATCTTCTCGAAGTTGGGGCCGGCGTCACCGTTCTTCATGACGACCTCGGGGCGGGTGTCGCCCCACTTGTCCTTCACCCACGGCCACTGCGTGTTGATGTCGGGCGTCCGGCCGACCGGGTTCGGGTACTGGTCGACCATGCCGACCGGCTTGATGCCGAACGCCAGGACGGCCTGGTCGTCGGTGTAGCCGACGGTGACGACCCGCTGGGGGGCCTTGGTGACCTCGGTGGAACCGAACGCGTGCTCCACGGTGACCGGGAACGCTCCCTCGGCCGCGGCCGGGGCGTCGTCCTTCTTCTTGTCGTCCGCCGAGTCGCTGCCGCATCCCGCGAGGAGACCGACGCCGAGGGTGGCTGCGGACAGGACCGCGGCCAGCCGCTGCCACGGCTTCACCAGCGTCGTTCTATGGAGAGACATCCGGAATCCCTTGCTTTCGCGCTGTCCACTGCGCCCCGGTATGAGGGCATCCAGACTGTACCCCGAGCAAGTGAGGTCAGCCTAGCCTAACCAGCGAACTTTCCACAGGTCAGGCCGAGTTGATCGGTACCGTGACGTCCTGGGCCTTCGCCGTCACCTGGCGCACCGTCAACGACGGCCCTGTCGTACGGTGTCGGCGGCCGCGGGGCTACGGTTCGAGCCGGACGTGCGCTCTGCCGATCGGCACGATGAGCGGCCGGTCGCCCACCGGATCCTCGATCACCTTGGCCTGCAGCCCGAACGCCTCGTACAGCAGCTCGGCGGTGATCACGTCCCGGGGGTGGCCCTGCGCCAGGATGGCGCCGTCCCGCATGACCACGAGGTTGTCGCTGTAGCGCGTGGCCAGATTGAGGTCGTGCAGCACCATGACGACGGTGCAGCCCGACTCGTGCAGATCGTCGACGAGGTCGAGTACGTCGATGGCGTGCGCCAGGTCGAGATAGGTGGTCGGCTCGTCCAGCAGCAGCAGATCGGTGCCCTGGGCGAGGGTCATCGATATCCACACGCGCTGGCGCTGTCCGCCGGACAGCGAGTCGACGGGCCGCTCGGCCAGGTCCGCCACCCCGGTCATGGCCAGCGCGCGCCGCACCACGTCGGCGTCGTCCGAGGACCACTGCCGCAGCCAGCTCTGGTGCGGGTGGCGTCCTCGGGCGACCAGGTCGGCGACCGTCAGCCCTTCCGGGGCGACCGGCGCCTGCGGGAGCAGTCCGAGCTTCTTCGCCACGTCCCTGGTGCGGAGCCGGCCGATGTCCTCGCCGTCCAGCACGACGGTGCCGCCGGCCGGTTTGAGGAGGCGGGTCAACGTACGCAACAGGGTGGACTTGCCGCAGCCGTTGGGGCCGATGATCGTGGTGACCACGCCGGGCGGGATCGCCACGTCGAGCGCGTCGATGACCGGCCGGCCGCCGTACCCGACGGTGATGCCCCTGGCGGCCAGCCGTGCGGCGTCCTTGACTCCCGCATCGGCCTTGGCGGTGAACTGCGCGGCCACAAGCCCCCCTTACTGAGGTTCGCCTTACTTCTTACCATCTACCGGAGGTTCGCCCGTACCAACAGGTAGACGAGGAACGGGCCGCCGATCACTGCGGTGACCACGCCGACCGGCAGACCGATCGGCAGCGCCGCGCGGGCGACCAGGTCGGAGCCGATCAGCAGCAGCGCGCCGACCAGCCCGGAGGCGATGACCGGCGGCGTCGGCCACCTCGCCAGCCGCATCGCCACCTGGGGCGCCACCAGGGCGACGAACGGGACCGGCCCCGCCGCGCTCACCCCCACGGCGGCCAGCAGCACGGCGCAGAGCAGCAGGACCGCCCGCACCCGGCCGAACCGGACGCCGAGCCCGGCGGCGACGTCGTCGCCGAGGTGCATCGGCTTGAACTGGAAGGCCACGGCGGCCACGACGGCCAGCAGGACGAGGGTGCACCAGAACGCCACCCGGACCTCGTCCCAGGACCGGTTGTCCAGCGAGCCGACCAGCCATACCTGGGCGCGCGCCACGTCCCGGATGTCGGCCGAGACCAGCAGCCAGGTCGTGATGGCCTGCGTCATCGCGGTCACCGAGATGCCGATGAGGATGAGCCGGAAGCCGTCGACGCCGCGCCGCCAGGCCAGGAAGTACACCAGCAGCCCGGTGCCGAGGCCGCCCACGAGCGCCGCGGCCGACAGCCCGATCGAGCCGGTGATCGCCGCGGCGGTGCCGCCCGTCGCCGTCACCAGGAACACCGCGACGGCACTGGCTCCGCCGGTGATCCCGAGGATGTCCGGGCTGGCGAGCGGGTTGCGTGCCACGGACTGGGTGATGGCCCCGGACATGCCGAGGGCGACGCCCACGATGAGACCGGCCAGCGCCCGGGGCATCCGGAGGTCCATGACGACGAACTCGTCCACCTGTTCGCCCTGGCCGAAGATGGTGGCGATGACCCGGGAGAGGCCGATCGGGAAGTCGCCGACGCTGATGGAGAGGCAGAAGACCAGAAAGGCCGCCGCCGCGAGGACCAGGGTGACCAGGACGAGCAGGGGCCGCCAGACGAACGACACGCCGCCGAGCCGTACGCCCGGCGCCATCACCGCTTCCGCTTCGGTCCCGCTCATGGGCTCCCGGGTTTCCCTCATGTGCTCGTGCACCTGCCTCATGCCTTCTTGAACTTCCCTCGCCACACCAGGACCGCGAAGAAGGGCGCCCCGAGAAGAGCGACCACGACGCCCGATTCCAGCTCGCCCGGCCGCACGACCAGGCGGCCCACGATGTCGCAGACCAGCAGGACGCAGGAGCCGAGCAGGCCCGCGTACGGCACCAGCCAGCGGTAGTCGGGGCCGGTCAGGTAGCGGGCCACGTGCGCCACCATGAGGCCGAGGAAGGCGATCGGTCCGCAGGCCGCCGTGGCCGCGCCCGCCAGCAGGGTGACGGCGACGATGCCGAGCGTCCGGCTCGCCGCGATGTTCACTCCGAGCCCGCGCGCCACGTCGTCGCCCAGGTTGAGCAGATTCAGGGCGGGCAGCGTGATCAGGGCCAGGACCAGTCCGACGGCGATGAACCCGGTCACCGGCCGGATGACGTCGAATCCGACCCCGGCCACGGAGCCCGCGTTCCAGAACCGCAGCGCGTTCAGCGACTTCTGGTCGGTCAGCGCCACCGCCGTGGTCATCGCCGCGAGGAAGACCGTGATGCCCTGCCCGGCCAGGGCCAGGGTCAGCGGATTGCCCGCCCCCCTGCCGATGCTCGCCAGACCGAAGACGACGACACCGGCGACGCCCGCGCCCACGAAGGCGAACCAGACGTACTGGAAGGGGTTGGTGAACCCGAACACGGCGATGACCGACACCACGGCGAAGGAGGCCCCGGCGTTCACCCCCAACAGCCCCGTGTCGGCTATGGGGTTGCGGGTGTACCCCTGGATCAGCGCCCCGCCGACCCCCAGGGCCAGGCCCGCCACGACCGCGAGGACCGTCCGGGGCACCCGCACGGTCTGCACGATGAGCCGGATCTCGGTGAGCTTCTGGTCCGGTTCGGGGTCCGCGAACAGCCCGTGCCAGACCTCGCCCGGGCTGAGCGCACGCGCCCCGACGGCCAGCGACACCGCCGCCGCGACCACCAGCGTCACGGCGAGAACGCCCAGCCCGGCGAGCCGCCGTCCGCGGATGTCCGTCGTCCCCCCGGGCGCGGGGCGCTCCACTGCAGTCGTGACCATGTCGACGAACGATATCCCTTTGATCGGAACGGTCGTGCTCGGCCCGTCCGGCAGCTCACCGGGCGGACCGAGCACGGAACTCACGGCGGGCCGACGGGGCTTGTCGCCCCGTACGCCCCTCAGCCGCCGGCGCCCTCGGCGACCGGCCGGGACTCGTCGGAGGTGGACTTGACCCGGCGGTCGAGCAGCGAGTCCAGGATCTCGCCCACCCGTATCGCGGTGTTGGAGAGCAGCGACGTGGTGATGCCGTGGGTGTGTTCCGTACCGCCCTGGAGGTAGATGCCGCAGCGCAGCTCCGGGGCGGTCGAGATCCGGTAGTCGCGCTCCACCCGGACCCGGCCCGCGTCGTCGCGCAGGCAGCGGTCGCCGACCTCGCCGAGGAGTCCGAGCGGGTCGGCGGGGCTGTAGCCGGTGGCGAACACCACGACGTCGGCGTCGAGTTCGGTCTCCTCGTCGGTGACCAGTGATTTCACGGTGGCGCGTACGCCGTCGGGCTTCTCCTCCACTCCGGTGACCCGGGACACGTTGAGGAAGCGGAGCCGTTCGGTGCCGAGGACCTTCTCCCGGTACATCTGCCGGTAGAGGTCGTCGATCAGGTCGATGTCCACCACGGAGTAGTTGGTGTTGCCGTGGTAGGCCATGAGGCGGCTCTTGACCTCCTCGGGGGCGGCGAAGTAGTCGTCGACCGCTTCGGGGTCGAAGATCCGGTTGGCGAAGCTGCTGTCGTCGGCGGGGCTGTAGCCGTAACGGGAGAAGACCGCGCAGACCTCGGCGTCGGGGAATCTGCGGTGCAGATAGGCGACGTTCTCGGCGGCGCTCTGGCCGGCGCCGACGACGACGAACCGCGCGGGCGAGGTGCCGTCCAGGCCGTCGACCTTCCGCAGCAGGTCGGAGTTGTGCCAGACACGGTCACCGCGCTCCACGCCCTCGGGCATGAGGGGGCGCAGGCCGGTGCCGATGACGAGGTTGCGGGCCCGGTGGACCGCGAGTCCTTCCGCGGACCGGACGGTGACGTCCAGGTACTCCACGGTGCCGTCGTGCACGTACGGCGTGACGGCGACGACTTCGTGGCCGTAGGAGACCAGGTCGTCGACCTTGGCCGCGGCCCATTCGAAGTAGTCGTGGAACTCCACCCGCAGCGGGAAGAGGTTCTTGTGGTTGATGAAGTCGATCAGGCGGCCCTGGCTCTGCAGATAGCAGAGGAAGCTGAATTCGCTGGCCGGGTTCCGGAGGGTCACCAGGTCCTTGAGGAAGGACACCTGCATGGTGGCGTCGTCGATGAGCATGCCGCGGTGCCAGCCGAAGCTCGCCTGCTGCTCGAAGAAGTGGGCGGTGACCGAATCCTGCCTGCCGACTTTGCTGTTGTGCTCGCTGAG
Source organism: Streptomyces griseus (assembly GCA_002154345.1). GTDB lineage: Bacteria > Actinomycetota > Actinomycetes > Streptomycetales > Streptomycetaceae > Streptomyces > Streptomyces caviscabies. The sequence goes on along the minus strand of MUNB01000011.1, from coordinate 5,363 downwards.
CGCGATCGCCATGGCCACATTGGACGGGCCGAAGCCGATGCCGATGAGGTCGTGGATCAGTGGTGTGTCGCCAGGAAGAACCTGTGACATGTCACTCCCATCATCCGGGAAAGCCGCCTGTCAGGCGTGAGGGGAAGGGTTCGAGAAGTGGGCACGCCGAGGGGGTCACGCACCCGAACTTAGGTGAGCCTAAGCTCATGAACTCACGTTGTCGATAGGGCACATGTGGAGACAACGCGCTGATTGGCTGTCAATTCTGGCTCGAAACAAGCGGTGTCGACGCCTCACTCGAAGCCTTGGCGGCCCCCCGCACCACGGCACGACGAACACCCGGAATCGGCCGCCGTCGGAGTTCGGCCGAATTTCGCACCGCCGGTCCCCCTGCGTACGCTTCGACGCGGCCCGGACACGTCCTTACGGTCCCGTGACGTGCGCGCGCCGCGCCCGGCCCGGGGGATCGTCGGGCCCTAGCGTGGCGGTCATGCGCGTACTGGTCACCGGCGGAGCCGGGTTCATCGGATCACATGTCGTCGCCGCCCTCACCGCGGCCGGGCACGAGAGCGTGGTGCTGGACGCCCTGCTGCCCTCGGCCCACCCCGGCGCCACGCCCCCGGGGCTGCCGGGCGACCGGGTGGTCGTCGGGGACGTCCGGGACCGGGAGGCGGTGGCGGACGCGCTGGCCGGGGTGGACGCCGTCTGTCACCAGGCGGCCATGGTCGGCCTCGGCAAGGACTTCGCGGACGCTCCGCTGTACGTCGGGTGCAACGATCTCGGTACGGCGGTGCTGCTGGCGGAGATGGCGGCGGCCGGGGTCCGGGATCTGGTGCTGGCCGGTTCGATGGTGGTCTACGGCGAGGGCCGCTACGACTGCCCGCGCCACGGCACGGTCCGCCCCGGGCCGCGCGCCGAGGCGGACCTGCGGTCCGGCGACTTCGAGCCGCACTGCCCGGACTGCGGAGCGGAACTGACACCCGGCCTGGTGGCCGAGGACGCACCCGCGGACCCGCGCAATGTGTACGCCTCGACCAAACTGGCGCAGGAGCACCTGGCCGCCGCGTGGGCGCGGGCGACGGGCGGCCGGGCGGTGTCGCTGCGCTACCACAACGTGTACGGGCCGGGGATGCCGCGCGACACCCCGTACGCCGGTGTCGCCTCGTTCTTCCGCTCGGCCCTGGCCCGCGGCGAGGCCCCCCGGGTCTACGAGGACGGACGCCAGCGGCGCGACTTCGTCCACGTCCACGACGTGGCGGCGGCGAACGCGGTGGCGCTGGCGGCGGTGCGGGAGCGGCGGCCCGCGTCCTTCGCCGCGTACAACACCGGCAGCGGTGAGCCGCACACCATCGGCGAGATGGCCGCCGCGCTGGCCGCCGCGCACGGCGGGCCGGGCCCGGTGGTGACCGGGGAGTACCGCCTCGGCGACGTACGCCATGTCACGGCGGACTCACGGGCGCTGCGCGAGGAGCTGGGCTGGCGGCCCCGGGTCTCCTTCGCCGAGGGAATGGCGGACTTCGCGGCGGCCCCGTTGCGCGGCGCGGCGGGGCGCCGGGACGAGGGAGCCGTCACGCTGTCGGGAGCGTGACCGAGAAGCAGCAGCCGCCCTGTACGTTGCGGACCTCGGCCCGTCCGGCGTGCGCCTCGACGATGCCGCGCACGATGGCGAGACCGAGGCCCGCTCCGGCCGGCGGGGTCCGGGCGTGGCTGCCGCGCCAGCCGGTGTCGAAGACCCGGGGCAGGTCCTCCTCCGGGATGCCGCCGCAGCCGTCGGTCACCGACATGACGACGCCGCCGCCCGACCGGTGCGCGGCGACGGCCACCGTGCCGTCGGGCGGGGTGCGGCGGATGGCGTTGATCAGGAGATTGCCCAGCACCCGGCTCATCTCCTTGCCGTCGACCTCGACCGGCACCTCGTCGACCCGGTCGCCGACCAGCCGCACCCCGTGTTCACGGGCCAGCGGGTCGGCCCCGGCCAGCGCGTCGCCGACCAGGTCGTGGAGGGAGATCCGGGCCGGCGTCAGGGTGAGCGAACCGGCCTGGATCCGGGAGAGTTCGAAGAGGTCGCCGACCATGGTGTTCATCCGCTCGACCTCGGTCCTCATCTGCCGCAGATAGCGTCCGGAGTCGGCGGCCATGCCGTCCTCCAGCGCCTCGGCCATCGCCCGCAGCCCGGCGAGCGGGGTGCGCAGATCGTGCGAGATCCACGCGACGAGTTCCCGACGCGAGGCCTCCAGCGACCGTTCCCGCTCCCGTGAGGCGTCCAGTTTGGCGCTGGTGGCGGCCAGTTCGCGGGTGAGCGCGGCCAGTTCGGCGGTCGGCTGCCCGGCGGGCGCGGCGAAGGTGCCGCCGTCGCCGAACGACCGTGTGGCTAGGGTCAGTTCACGGCTCCGGTCGGCCACCCAGCGGCCCAGCAGGACGGCGGTGGCCAGCGAGACCAGGGCGGCCATGGCGACGACGGTCGTGACGACGTAGAGGTCGTGGGACGACAGGAACATCGCCCAGGCGACGGTCAGCGTCCCGGCGAGCATCGCCGCGACGGCCACCCCGGCGACGACACTCACCGAGACCACCAGCGAACGATGCCTCAGAAGACGCAGGACGCCGGCGCCCAGCAGCCCGGCTGCCGCCGCTCCCAGGAAGGCGAAGAGCGCGATGAGCAGGACGTCGGTCATCGCGGCCCGCCCCCGCCGAGCGGGGCGGCCGCGTCCAGGTCCAGCCGGTACCCCACTCCCCACACCGTGCGGATCAGCCGGGGGCGGGCCGGGTCCTTCTCGACCTTGCCGCGCAGCCTGCGGACATGGACGGTGACCGTCGACAGATCGCCGAAGTCCCACCCCCAGACCTCCCGCATCAGCTCCTCCCGCCCGAACACCTTTCCGGGGTGCCGGAGGAGAAAGGCGAGCAGGTCGAACTCCCGGACGGTCAGCGCGAGTCCCTGTCCGTCGCGGTGGGCCTGCCGGGCCGCCGGGTCGAGGGTCAGCCCGCCGCCGGACAGCGGCCCGGACCCGTCCGCCGGTACGGTGCTCCGGGCGCGGCGCAGCACGGAGTCGACCCGCAGGACCAGTTCGCGCGGGCTGAACGGCTTGGTGACATAGTCGTCGGCGCCGGTCTCCAGGCCGAGGATGCGGTCCTCCTCGTCGCCGCGGGCGGTGAGCATGATGACCGGGACCGGCCCGTGCTCGCGCATCCGGCGGCAGACCTCGAACCCGTCCATGGCGGGGAGCATCAGGTCCAGGACGACAAGGTCGGGCCGGCGCGCCTCGAACCGTCCCAGCGCGGCGGGCCCGTCGCCGGCCTGCTCGACGGCGTAGCCGGCGCGGTGCAGATAGCCGACGACGACCTCGGCGACGGTCGGGTCGTCGTCCACGACGAGGATCCGGCCGCGCTCCCCCTCGGGGACGGGGTCGGGTTGTCGGGCGGGCGGGGTGTTCTCCATGGCCCTCACTCTGGCACCCCCGTTCCGGCGCGTCGGTGGCCGACCGCCCCCATCCGGCCGATGTCCATGTTTCGTAAGAACCTCATGCCCTGAATGCCGGACTTGTCTCCGTAGGGTGAGGCGGGTGACCGATTCTTCTGCCGCTCTTCCGTTCCCGCCCGCCCCGCACACCGGTCTGCCGAAGGCCGACATCGTTCTCCCCTGCCTCGACGAGGCGGCCGCACTGCCCTGGGTGCTCGATCGCATCCCCGACGGCTGGCGCGCGATCGTGGTCGACAACGGCTCGACCGACGGTTCGGCCGAGCTCGCCCGGTCCCTCGGAGCGAGCGTCGTCACGGAGGAGCGACGGGGGTTCGGCGCGGCCTGCCACGCCGGGCTGCTCGCCGCCGAGGCCGAGTTCGTCTGCTTCTGCGACTGCGACGGCTCGCTGGACCCCCTGCTGCTGGCCGGCTTCGTGCGGCGGATCGCGGACGGCGAGTGCGATCTGCTGCTCGGCCGCCGCCGCCCGGAGGGCCGGGGCGCCTGGCCGCCGCACGCACGCGCCGGAAATCTGGCGCTCGCCCGGATGCTGCGCCGCCGCACCGGACTGCGCCTGCACGACCTCGGCCCGCTGCGGGCGGCCCGCCGCGCCGACCTGCTCGCCCTGGGCCTCACCGACCGGCGCAGCGGCTATCCGCTCCAGATGGTGGTCCGGGCCTCCGACGCCGGGCTGCGGGTCGCCGAGAGCGACGTCCCCTACCGGCCGCGCACCGGGAAGTCGAAGGTGACCGGCACCTGGCGCGGGACCTGGCACGCGGTGCGCGACATGCGGGGCGTGCTGCGGGAACCACCGGCGGACCGCACGCCGGACAGCGCCGCACCCGCGGGAACGGGGGCCCTCCGATGAGCGCGTACGGGCCCATGGGGCCGACGGAGTTGCTGGTCATCGCGAAGGAACCGGTGGCCGGCCGGGTCAAGACCCGGCTCTGCCCGCCCTTCTCCCCCGCCGAGGCCGCCGAACTGGCCGCCGCCGCTCTCGCCGACACCCTGGAGACCGTGTCCGCGCTCCCCGCCCGGCGGCGCGTCCTGGTCCTCGACGGGCGGCCGGGCCCCTGGGTGCCTCCGGGGTTCGAGGTGGTGCCGCAGAGCGCGGGCGGTCTCGACGAGCGTCTCGCGGCGGCCTTCGGCGGATGTACCGGGCCCGCCCTCCTGGTCGGCATGGACACCCCGCAGCTCACGGCCGCGCTGCTCGCCCCCGCTCTCGCCCCGGGCGCCTGGGACGGCCGCGGAGCCTGGTTCGGTCCGGCCGAGGACGGCGGCTTCTGGGCCCTGGGCCTGGCGGATCCCGATCCCGCCCTGGTGCGCGGGGTGCCGATGTCCGTCCCGGAGACCGGTGCGGTGCAGCGGCGCAGGCTGGTGGAGGCGGGGCTCGCCGTACGCGATCTGCCGGTGCTGGTCGATGTGGACACCGCGGCCGACGCCCACCGGGTCGCGTCGGCCGCGCCGGACAGCCGGTTCGCCGCGGCGCTCGGCCGGCTGACCGGGGCGGGGGTGCGATGAGTACGACCGTGCCCTCGTCCGGACCCGCCGCACCGGCCTCCGCCGGGGCGCCCGACACGCACGAGGCGGTCGCCGACAGCGTGTACGCCTCCGACACGCCGGCCCGGCGCGGCCCGCTCCGCACCGCGTCCTGGGGCGCCGACCCGTACGCGAACGCCCTGCGCACCGGCCGGGGTCCGCTCTTCCTCCGCCGCAGCGACGGCTGGCTGCTGCCCCTGGACGTGGAGCGCTGGTGCTCCGACGCGGGCTCCGCCGATCTGTCCGCGCTGCACCGGTGCGAGGGACCGGTGCTGGACATCGGCTGCGGGCCGGGCCGGCTGGTCGCCGAGCTGGCCTCGCTCGGACACCGGGCGCTGGGCATCGACGTCAGCGAGGCGGCGGTGGCCCGTACCCG
>MUNB01000109.1 GCA_002154345.1 Streptomyces griseus | reverse complement strand
GCGGCGGGGGCCGCGGCCTCGGCCGGAGCGCCCGAGCCGTCGTCGATGACGGCCAGCTCGGCGCCGACCTCGACGGTCTCGTCCTCGGCGACCTTGATGGAAGCCAGCACACCGGACGCGGGGGCAGGGATCTCGGTGTCGACCTTGTCGGTCGAGACCTCGAGCAACGGCTCGTCGGCCTCGACGCGCTCGCCCTCGGCCTTCAGCCAACGGGTGACAGTGCCCTCGGTGACGCTCTCGCCGAGCGCCGGAAGGGTTACGGAAACCGACATGGTTTCAGTTGCTCCTTACGAAAATGCGGAAGTGGTCGGTCGTCGCGCCCGGGACCGGGGGATCAGTCGTGGGCGTGGAGAGGCTTGCCGGCCAGCGCCAGGTGAGCCTCGCCCATCGCCTCGTTCTGCGTCGGGTGTGCGTGGATGAGCTGGGCGACCTCGGCGGGCAGCGCCTCCCAGTTGTAGATCAGCTGGGCTTCGCCGACCTGCTCGCCCATGCGGTCGCCGACCATGTGGACGCCGACCACGGCACCGTCCTTGACCTGGACGAGCTTGATCTCGCCCGCGGTCTTCAGGATCTTGCTCTTGCCGTTGCCCGCGAGGTTGTACTTGAGGGCGACGACCTTGTCCGCGCCGTAGATCTCCTTGGCCTTGGCCTCGGTGATGCCGACGGAGGCGACCTCGGGGTGGCAGTACGTCACCTTGGGCACGCCGTCGTAGTCGACCGGGACGGTCTTGAGACCGGCCAGCCGCTCGGCCACCAGGATGCCCTCGGCGAAGCCGACGTGGGCGAGCTGGAGGGTCGGGACGAGGTCGCCGACGGCCGAGATCGTGGGCACGTTGGTCTGCATGTACTCGTCGACCAGGACATAGCCGCGGTCCATCGCGACGCCCTGCTCCTCGTAACCGAGGCCCTGCGAGACCGGGCCGCGGCCGATCGCGACCAGCAGCACCTCCGCCTCGAAGGTCTTGCCGTCGGCGAGCGTCACGCGGACGCCGTCCTGGGTGTACTCGGCCTTGTCGAAGAAGGTGCCGAGGTTGAACTTGATGCCGCGCTTGCGGAACGCGCGCTCAAGAAGCTTGGAGCTGTTCTCGTCCTCGACCGGGACGAGGTGCTTGAGGCCCTCGACGATGGTGACCTCGGTGCCGAACGACTTCCACGCCGAGGCGAACTCGACGCCGATGACGCCGCCGCCGAGCACGATCGCGGACTTCGGGACGCGGTCCAGCTTCAGCGCGTGGTCCGAGGAGATGATCCGGTTGCCGTCGATCTCCAGACCGGGCAGCGACTTCGGCACGGAGCCGGTCGCCAGCAGCACGTGGCGGCCCTGGACGCGCTGGCCGTTCACGTCCACCGAGGTGGGCGAGGAGAGCTTGCCCTCACCCTCGATGTAGTGGACCTTGCGCGAGGCGATGAGACCCTGGAGACCCTTGTACAGGCCCGAGATCACCTCGTCCTTGTACTTGTTGACGGCCTCCATGTCGATGCCCTCGAAGGTGGCCTTCACGCCGAACTGGGCCGACTCGCGGGCCTGGTCCGCGATCTCGCCCGCGTGCAGCAGCGCCTTCGTGGGAATGCAGCCGTTGTGCAGGCAGGTGCCGCCGACCTTGCCCTTCTCGATCAGGGCGACGTCCAGGCCCAGCTGCGCTCCGCGCAGGGCCGCGGCGTAACCGCCACTGCCACCGCCGAGGATCACTAGGTCGAAAACGGTGCTGGCGTCGTTCGCCACGTCACGTCCTCCATGCATGTGCGCCGTACGCCGGGCCCCGTCGCTGGGGTGTGACCGGCCGGTCGGCTGGTGTGCGGCCGCTTTTGTCTTCGGCCCTGTGGTGGGGGCCCTGTCCTGCCGAGAACCCATCTTCGCACTTGTCGACGGTGGGCGGGACGCGGGGCCCGGGTCCGGGACGGACGATCATCCGTTCCGGAGGGTTACTGCTGCGTAGATACCTACGGATTCGGTCGGTGTTCGTCGAGAGCGAAACCCGGTCTCCGCTCACCGGTTCCGCCCCGGACGGTCCCGCCCGGACAACACGTACGGCCCCGGACCTATGCCCGGGGCCGTACGCGTTCATCGGCGGGGTCCGGCTCAGCCGAGGTCGCCGTCGGCGGTGCGCTCGGCGAGCCGCACCAGGGTGCGGACCGCGGAGCCGGTGCCGCCCTTGGGCGTGTAGCCGTACGGCGCTCCCTCGTGGAAGGCCGGGCCGGCGATGTCCAGGTGCGCCCAGGCGATGCCCTCGCCCACGAACTCCTTCAGGAACAGACCGGCGACCAGGCCGCCGCCCATCCGCTCGCCCATGTTGGCGATGTCGGCGGTGGGGGAGTCCATGCCCTTGCGGAGGTCGGCGGGGAGCGGCATCGGCCAGGAGGCCTCGCCGACCTCCTCGGCGATCTCGTGGATCGACGTACGGAAGGCGTCGTCGTTGGCCATCACACCGAAGGTGCGGTTGCCGAGCGCCAGCACCATCGCGCCGGTCAGGGTCGCCACGTCGACGATCGCGTCCGGCTTCTCCTCCGAGGCGCGGGTCAGCGCGTCGGCCAGGACGAGCCGGCCCTCGGCGTCGGTGTTGAGGACCTCGACGGTCTTGCCGCTGTACATGCGCAGCACGTCACCGGGGCGGGTGGCGTTGCCGGAGGGCATGTTCTCGGCCAGCGCCAGCCAGCCGGTGACGTTGACCTTCAGGCCCAGGCGGGCGGCCGTGACGACGGCGGCGAACACGGCGGCGGCGCCGCTCATGTCGCACTTCATCGTCTCGTTGTGGCCGGCCGGCTTGAGCGAGATGCCGCCCGAGTCGTAGGTGATGCCCTTGCCCACCAGGGCCAGGGTCTTCTCCGCCTTCGGGTGCGTGTAGGCGAGCTTCACCAGGCGCGGGCCGTGCGTGGAGCCCTGGCCGACGCCGAGGAGGCCGCCGAAGCCGCCCTTGACGAGGGCCTTCTCGTCGAGGACCTGGACCTTGATGCCGTGCTCCTTGCCCGCGGCGGTGGCCACGGCGGCGAAGGACTCGGGGTACAGGTCGTTCGGCGGGGTGTTGATCAGGTCGCGGGCCCGGTTGATCTCCTCGACCAGCGCGAGGGCGCGCTCGACGGCGGCCTTGTAGGCCTTGTCGCGCGGCTTGGCGCCGAGCAGCGCCACCTCGGCGAGCGGCAGCTTCGGGCCGCTGTCCTTGGACTTCGCGTCCTTGGGGGCCAGCTTGTTCTCGCCGCCCTGGTAGGCGGTGAAGGCGTACGAGCCGAGGAGCGCGCCCTCGGCGACGGCGGCGGCGTCCTCGACGGAGCCGGCGGGCAGCGCGAAGCCGGCCTTCTTGGAACCGGTCAGCGCACGGGCGGCGGTGCCCGCGGCGCGGCGCAGCGCCTCGGCGTCGTACGCGTCCTCCTTGTCCGGGACCGGACCGAGACCGACCGCGACGACGACCGGGGCCTTGAGGCCGGACGCGGCGGGCAGCTTGGTCAGTTCGCCCTCGGCACCGGTGGCACCCAGGGTTTCGAGGACGGCGGCGAGCTTTCCGTCGAACGCCTTGTCCACGGCCTCGGAACCGGGCGCCAGGACCGGTCCCTTGACGCCCTTGGCGACGCCGACGACGAGTGCGTCGGCGCGCAGCGTCGCCGCACCGGCAGTGCTGAGAGTGAGAGCAGTCACGGTGGTGAAATCTCGCTTCCGTTGAGTTCGAGTTCGGTCGAGGGGTGGGCCGACCGTGCCCGGCGCATCGTAGACGCCCCGACGATGTGCCGGGAATGAGCCTACGCGCGCGGTTCCTGCTCCGTGACGGCGGCGGGCCGTTCCCCTGCCGCCGCGGCCGGGATCGCCCCGGTGTGCCGCGCCGTCAGGTACCGAGGGTCAGCACCACCAGCGCCGCCGTCGCCGCGGTCTCCTCGACGCCCCCGAAGACGTCCCCGGTGACCCCGCCGAACCGCCGTACGCAGTGCCGCAGCAGCAGTTCGGCGGCGGCGAGCGCGCCGAGCACCGCCAGCGCGTGGCGCAGCGCCGCGTACGGGCCCAGCAGCGCGCCCGCCGCCGCGCACAGCGCCACCGTCACCACCACCGCGAGCAGTGCCCGCCCGGCCGGGACCGTGGCGGCCACCGTCGCCCCGAGCCCCTCCGGCCGGGCCGCCGGGACACCCTGACGGGACGCCAGGGTCATGGCGAGCCGGGCGGCGACGGCCGCGACGACGGCCCCGAGCGCCCCGTGCGCCCAGCCCTGCCCGTACAGCTCGAAGAGGACCGCGACCTGGGCCAGCAGCACCAGCAGCAGCGTGATGACACCGAACGGCCCAATGTCGGACTGCTTCATGATCCGCAGCGCGTCCTCGGCCGGCTTCCCGCTGCCGAGGCCGTCCGCCGTGTCCGCCAGGCCGTCCAGATGCAGCCCCCGGGTGAGCGCGGCCGGCACCGCCACGGAAGCCACCGCCGCGAGCAGCGGCCCCGGGCCGGCCAGCAGCGACAGCGAGCCGAGGGCGGCGGCGAGCAGCCCCACGACGAGTCCGGCGAGCGGGGCGCAGAGCATCCCGGCGCGGGCGGTCGCGCGGTCCCAGCGGGTCACGCGGACGGGGAGCACGGTCAGGGTGCCGAAGGCGAAACGCAGCCCGTGGCTGTTCAGGGAGGTCACCGCGGGCAGGCTAGCCGCCGGCGCCCACCGATAGATTGGCCGAAACACGGCAAAGAGCTGCGAAACCGGATGTATCGGGAGTGGGTGGCATGGGTCACTGGTGGCACGACAACATCACGGAGCCGGGCAAGCTGCCGCTGCTCCTCGCGCTGGCCGCCTTCGTCCTGACCTTCGCGATCACCCGCACCATCACCCGCATGATCCGGGCCGGGAAGGGCCCGTTCCGCAACATCACCCCGGGCGGGGTGCACATCCACCACGTGGTGCCGGGGGTCGTGCTCTCGGTGATCGGCGGGTTCGGCGCGGTGGCCAGCGGGCGGCAGGGCGTGGCCGCCGGGGTCTGCGCGGTGATCTTCGGGGTGGGGGCCGGTCTGGTGCTCGACGAGTTCGCGCTGATCCTGCATCTGGACGACGTGTACTGGACCGAGGAGGGCCGGCAGAGCGTGGAGGTGGTCGTGCTGACCGCCGCGCTGGTGCTGCTGGTCCTGGCGGGCTTCTCCCCGCTCGGCGTCGACGACGTCACCGACGAGGAGCAGCAGGGCCGCTTCGGCGTCATCACCACCTACGTGATCAACTTCTGCTTCGTCCTGATCGCCCTGTTCAAGGGCAAGACGAGGATGGCGGTGCTCGGCACCCTCGTCCCGTTCGTCGCGCTGGTCGGCGCGATCCGGCTGGCCCGCCCCACCTCGCCCTGGGCCAGGCGCTTCTACCGCCACCGCCACCGGGCCCGCTCCAGGGCGCTGCTGCGGGCCTACCACCACGACGTGCGCTGGGTCGGGCCGCGCCGGAAGTTCCAGGACCTGATCGGCGGAGCGCCGGACCGGGTCCCGCTGCCGCCTTCGCCCAGATCCTGAAGCGCCCCGGAACCGCCCGCGCCCCGGTCCCGAGCGCCGCCCCGCCGCCCGAGCCACTCCCGTACGCCGCACACCACCAGGACGGCGGCGATGGCGGCCAGATGCTCGCGGCCCGCCAGGTTGTCCTTGACCAGGACCTCCACCACCATCGCGAGAACCACCAGCGCCCCGGTGAACCAGGCGCGTTGCCGGTGGCAGACGTACACCGCGAGCCCCACGACCGCCGCCGAAGGGCCGGTGTCCACCACCTGCGCGTCCGAGGCGGGCAGCCCGGGGAACGTCCCGGGGCCGAGCGCGACGCCGATCCGGGCGTACAGCGTCCCCGCCAGCGTCGCGAGGTACGCGACGGCCAGCGTGCGCCACCGCCCCAGGCACACCTCCGCGATGCCGAACACCAGCAGGATCTGCGCCAGCGCACCCCACACCGGCAGATCGAGCGCGGGCACGAACAGCGACAGCGGCGTCCGCAGGAGGGCGAGCCAGAGCGGGTCCTCGGCCCGTACGGCACCGAGGTTCCGCACCGGCCGGTAGCCCCACGCCTGGTTCTGCACCACCTGGACGGTCGCGGTCAGCGCCACCGCGGTCAGCGTCAGCGCGAGCGCCCGCACCCACCGTCCGGCGAGCCCCCGCCGTACGGTCGCGCACAGCGGACCCCACTCCCGTACCGCCGCCCCGCGCAGGGCCGGGAGACGGCTCATCCGCTCTTCTCGAACAGCATGGAACAGGCCCCCGGTCGGTCGTCGGTCGGTACGTGGGTACGTGGCGCCGGCGCGGATGCGCGCCGGGCCGCGGTCCCTCCCGAAGACGGGCCGGGGCAGCGCGAAGTTGAGCGGCACCGGAGTGATGCCGATCTCGTCCGCGCGCGGAGGAGGACCGGGGCTCAGACTCCGTCGAGAGCCGCGGCGTCCGACTCCGTTTCCGATGCCACCGGGGCCTCCGGCTCCTCGTCCGGGGTCTTCTCCGGCTCACGCTCCGGCAGTTCGGCGGCGAGCGCCGCCGCGGCCTGCACCAGCGGCAGGGCCAGCAGCGCGCCGCTGCCCTCGCCGACCGTCACCCCGTGGTCCAGCAGCGGGGTCAGCGCCATCCGGTCCAGCGCCTTCGTCTGCGCGGGCTCCCCGCTGACCTGGCCCGCCAGCCACCAGTCCGGCGCCCGGAACGCCGCCCGCTGCGCCACCAGCGCGCAGGCCGCCGAGACCACCCCGTCCAGGATCACCGGCATCCGGCGCACCGCGCTCTGGAGCAGGAAGCCCGTCATCGCCGCCAGGTCCGCCCCGCCGGAGGTGGCCAGCAGCTCCAGCTGGTCGCCGAGCACCGGCCGGGCCCGGCGCAGCGCGTCCCGGATCGCCGCGCACTTGCGCATCCACGCCAGGTCGTCGATGCCCGCGCCACCGCGCCCGGTCACCACGGAGGCGTCCGTTCCGCAGAGCGCGGCGACCAGGGTGGCCGCGGCGGTCGTCCCGCCCACGCTGAGGTCGCCGAGCACCACCAGATCGGTGCCGGAATCCGCCTCCTCGTCGGCGACGGCCATGCCCAGCCGGACGGCCTGCTCGGCCTCCTCGGCGCTCATCGCGTCCTCGACGTCGATCCGCCCCGAACCCCGCCGCACCCGGTGCCGCACCACGGACTCGGGCAGCAGCTCCGGATCGCAGTCCAGCGACACGTCCACGATCCGCATCGGCACCGAGAAGCGCCGCGCCAGCACCGCGACCGGGCTCGCTCCGTCGAGGGCGGAGCGCACCAGCTCGTACGCGCCTCCCGCCGGCCGGCCGGAGACGCCCAGCTCCGCCACCCCGTGGTCACCGGCGAAGAGCACCAGACGCGGCTGCTCCACGGCCCTGACCGGCACGGACTGCTGCGCGGCGCTGAGCCACTCGCCCAGCTCGTCGAGCCGCCCGAGCGCCCCCGGCGGTACGGTCAGCCGCTCGCGCCGCTCCTCGGCATCGCGCCGGACACCCCCGTCGGGGCGTTGGATCAGGTCGGAGAAGTCGTCCAGGTTCACGGAGGTCTGCCTCGCGGGTCGTCACGTCGGGTCCGGTGCGGGAACCCGGCGGCGGGCCCCCGGGGCGGGTCCGCCGGACACGCCCTGCCGGGAACAGTACCGGTCGGCCCGGGGGACGGACCGGGCTCCGCAGGGCACGGCCCGACTCACCCCCGCAGCACCAGCACCTGACCCGCCACCACCAGCAGCACCTGCTCGCACTCCGCCGCCACCGCCGCGTTCAGCCGCCCCAGCTCGTCCCGGAACCGCCGTCCCGCCGCCGTCGCCGGAACCACCCCCGACCCCACCTCGTTGGTCACCAGCACCACCGGCCGCCGGGTCCCGCGCACCGCCGCGACCAGCTCCGCGACCCGCGCCCGCAACGCCTTCTCGCCGCCGTCGTGCCACCGCTCGTCCTCCCAGGCCGCCACCCGGTCCATCGCGTCGGTCAGCCACAGCGACAGGCAGTCGATCAGCAGCGGCGGCCCGTCCGCCCGCAGCAGCTCCGTGAGCTCACAGGTCTCCTCGGTCCGCCAGGCGCCCGGCCTGCGCTCCCGGTGCAGTCCGACCCGGGCCGCCCACTCCGGGTCGCCGTCGCGGCGGCCGCCGGTCGCCACGTACACCACCTCCGGGAACGTCTCCAGGCGCTGCTCCGCCTCCAGCGACTTCCCCGACCGCGCGCCCCCGGTCACCAGCACCCGGCGCGGCACGTCCGGCACCGCGTGGTACTCGCCCACCACCAGCGTCGTCCCGTCCGGCACCGCCCGCGCCCCGGCCGCCGCGAGCCGCCGCTCCAGCGCCGCGCCCGGCGGGGCGTCGTGGTCCAGGTGGACCGCGATCACCTCGGTCGTCGGGCCGACCGCGTCGGCCGACCGCAGCCGGGCCACCGCGTCGGGCCGTCCGATCACATCGAGGACGACCATGTCGTAGTGCTGCTCCGCGGGCCCGTCGAGCCCCGCCGGTGCGGCCCCCGGCGGCAGGTAGAGCAGCCGCTCGCCCTCCGGCGCGGTCACCTCGTACCCGGTCCCCGGCGCGTCCATCGCCACCGCCCGCACCCGGTGCCCGCTGATCAGCGTCAGGACCTGGCCGTCCGGGACCCGGGCGGCCGGCGGCAGCAGGGCGGGCAGTTCGACGGCGGGCCCGTCGTGCGGATGGGTCAGCAGCACCTGCCGGACCGCGCTCAGCGAGTGCCCCGCACGGGCGGCCGCGAACACCGCTCCGGGGGTGAGGTCCAGCAGCAGGGCGTCGTCGACCAGCAGGGCCGTCGCGGCCCGCGCCCACGGACCGCGGGCCGAGGCGCAGACCGCGCAGGGGCAGGAGGGGCGCGGCAGCCCTTCGGGGGCTCCGGTGCCGAGCAGAGTCAGTTCCACACCTTGATCCTCCCGCGTCCCCCGGCCAGGTGCGCGCCCGGCTAGGCTGCGGAGCAGCAACGCGACCCGGGAGGCTGGCATGGCGTGGACGTGGCGGTTCGAGAAGTCCGACGGTACGGAGACGGAGCCGGCGTTGCAGCCGGAGGAGTTCACCACCCAGGGCGACGCGGAGTCCTGGATCGGTGAGTACTGGAAAGAGCTCCTGGAGGGCGGCGCCGCACAGGTGACGCTCTTCGAGGACACCACCAAGATCTACGGCCCGATGAGCCTGCAGGCCGACAGCGCCTGACGTCCGGCCCACGGGAAGGGGCGGTACGGGAAATCCCGTACCGCCCCTGTCTTCAGGCTCTTCGGGCTCTTCAGGTCCTTCAGGGGATCAGATCTCCCCGAGCGTGACCTCCGCCGTCCGGCTGTCGCCGTCGCGGGTGTACGTCACCGTCACCTTCTGGCCCGGCCTGTCACCCGCCAGCGCCTCCGAGAGCGAGGTGATCGTGGTGACCGCGGTGTCCCCGATCTTCGTGATCGTGTCGCCGGGCTCCAGCCCCGCCTTGTCCGCGGCCCCGCCCCGGTCCACGCTGACCAGCGCCACCCCGGCCGGGCGGTAGTTGTCGTCGACGACCGTGCGGCCGGTGATGTTCAGCGCGGCCCGGCCCGAGTCGGTGACCTTGCCGTCCTTGATGATCTGGTCGGCGACCGTCTTCACCATGGAGACGGGGATCGCGAAGCCGATGCCCGGCGCCGCGCTGTCGCCCATCTGCGGATCGGTCGCCGCGAGGGTCGGAATGCCGATCACCTGGCTGTCCAGATTGACCAGCGCCCCACCGCTGTTGCCCGGATTGATCGCCGCGGACGTCTGCACCATGTTGGCGATCGTCGCCCCCGTGCCACCGCCCGCCCGGCTCTCGCTCACGGTCCGGCCGAGCGCCGAGACGATGCCCTGGGTGACGCTGCTGGACAGGCCGAGCGGCGAGCCCATCGCCAGCACGATCTGGCCCACCTCGACCTTCTCCGCGTTGCCGAACTTCGCGGGCTTCAGCCCGTCCGGCACATCGTCGAGCTTGATCACGGCCAGGTCCTGCTCCGGGTAGGAGGAGACCAGCGTGGCGTTCAGCACCGCCTCCCCGGTGGCCACGCTGACCTTGAACTTCTTCTCGTCGCCGACCACATGGGCATTGGTGACGATGTGTCCCCGGTCGTCGTAGACGACCCCGGAACCGAGGCTGTCCGAGGCGTCGATCTGCACCACCGACGGCAGCACGTCGTTGATGACGGCCTGGTAGGCGTCCTGCAGATCGTCGGGGGCGCGCTTGACCGCACCCTGCGCCGTGCCCGAGGCGGGGGCCTCGGGCGCCGGGGCCGGAGCCGTACCGGAGCAGCCACCCGTCAGGGCGAGGGCGCAGACGGCGGCGGACAGGGGGATCAGCAGCCTGCGCGCCCGGCTGCGGGAGGGGGATGCGTCCATATCCGGAGTCTGGCGGCCGGCCCGTTCGGGTGCCCGTGCTGATGGGCCGAACGGGCCCGCTCAGCGGAAGTCGTCGGCGTGGTCCCGCGCCCAGGAACGGAAGGTGCGCGCGGGCCGGCCGAGCAGGCGCGGCACCGTGTCGGTGACGCGTTCGGGTACGTCCACGAAACCGGCCCACGCCTTCAGCCTGGCGTCCACGAAGCCGCTGTCGCCCCAGGCCTCCGTGAGCTGCCGACGGGCGGTCTCCACCGGCAGTTCCTCCCAGCGCACCTCGCGCCCGATCGCCTCGCCGATGATCCGGACCTGATCGGTGTGGGTGATCGCCTCCGGGCCGGTGAGCAGGTACGCGGATCCGCCGTGGCCCTCGGAGGTGAGCGCCTCGACCGCCACGTCCGCGATGTCCCGCTCATGGATCAGGGACCGGGCCGCGCCTCCGTAGGGCAGGCGTACGACGCCCTGCCGGATCTGGCCGGCCCAGCCCAGGGTGTTCGTCGCGAAGTCGATGGCCCGCAGGAAGGTCCACTCGGCTCCGGACCTGCGGATCAGCCGCTCGATCTCCTGGTGGTAGGAGGTGGCGGGCTCACCGTCGGCGAGGTCGGTGACATCGGTGGAGAGGTAGACCACGTGCCGGTCCGGTCCGGCCACCGCCTCCACGGTCTTGGGCTCCACCGGAAGGCCCGGCCACATCAGGAAGACCCCGCGCACCCCGCGCAGCGCGGCCTCCAGCGTCTCCGGAGCCGTGAGGTCGCCGGTCACGGCCTCCACGCCGTGCGGCAGTGCGGCCCGGTCCGGATCGCGGACCAGCGCACGCACCGGAACCCCCTTCGCCGCCAGGGAGGACACCACGTGCCCGCCCACTTTGCCCGTCGCACCGGTCACCAGAATCGTGTTCATACCGGGTACAACTTCCCCGGCCCGCGAAGGACACCGGTCCGTCGTCACCGGTCCGTCGTCACCGGCCTGCCGGTCCGCGGCCGCCCGTGAGCTCCGTCAGACGTACCGCGCAGTGCGCCACGGACACCAGCGTCGTGTGCCGGTGCCAGCCCGCGAAGGTCCGTCCGGTGAAGTCCCTGATGCCCAGGCGGCCGGTGACGTGCTCCAGGCCGTGATCGGCCGCCCGGGTCAGAGCGGTGAGAGCGGTCAGCCGCGAGACAGGTGTGTCGGCCATGTCGGTCAGCCACGGCCCGTCATCCGTGCCGTCCCCGCCCAGGAGCAGCAGATCGTCCGCACCCGGCAGGCTGTCCGGACGGGCCGCGCGCAGGGCCGAGCGCACCCGTACGGCGGGACCCGGAGCGTCGGCGGAGGCGAGACCACGGGCCGTCGCCAGGAGCCGGCGGGCGGAGGCCGGCCGGGCCGGCGCCCGGCCGGGGTTCCGGCCGACCACCGCGAGGGGGACGCCGCGGCCCGCCCGCACCAGGAAGGGCAGGCCCGCGGAGCGCAGCTGCTGGATCACACCGATCGCCTCCGCCTCGTCCACGGCGGCCACCACCGGGCGCACCGGCCGGTCCGCGGCCACCTCCAGACAGGCCCGTACCGCGCACTCACCGGGGGTCTCGGCGCGTACGGACGGCGGAATCGAACCGCGGTCGCGGAGCTCGGGGTCGTCGGCCCACGTACGCGGCAGCAGAAGGCGCCAGTTCAGCGGATGGCAGGTGTCTCCGGTGGCGGACCACAGCCCCACGGCGTACTGGACGTTGACCATCCGGCCCTGGTCGGGCGCGTAGCGCCGGTGGACCCCGACGGAGCCGTTGCCGTCCTTCGGCACGACCACCGGACGCAGCACCCAGGCGTCCGGGGCCGCCGCTTCGTCCATCACCGTGCTCAGCGCTCGGCGTACCGGCGCCCAGTCCCAGGTCGAGCAGCTGACGAAGTGGTGCAGCCGCTGTTCGAGCGTGGTGCCGCCGCCCAGCCCCCGGGCCATGTTCCGGAAGGTCTTGCGGCCTTCGGTGGTGAGGAGGGCACGGACGTATCCATGGGCCCTCTCCCGCTGGTCGCTGCGCGGCAGCGAGGCGAACACGGTGGCGCAGAGATCCGCGAGGACCGGGGCGTCGACGCTGATCGGCCGGTGCGGTGGGCCGGTTGGCAGGACGTTGTCCATGATTCCCCCGTCGGTCGGCGATGGCCCGCTGTCGGTCCGGGCGGTCCGGAGGGCCGCGGCGCGCGCGGGCTCCGGGCCCGCCGGTGGCCGCCCACCGCGCGGAACGCGGCGGACGGCCACCCGTGGGCACTCCGGTCAGGCGGTGGCGGGCTCCGCCGCCCGCGCCTTGAAGGCGCCCGCGCCGCCGAAGACCACCGCGGCGAGGAGCAGGCAGAGCACGGTGAACCCGGCCACCCCGTAGAAGCCTTCGAACTCGGTCAGCAGGACGCCGCCGACGAATCCGCCGATGGTCGTGCCGACGTACAGCGCCGTGGTCGCCAGCGAGGAGACCGTGCCCCTCGCCGCCGTGGTCTGCGACAGCAGCATGGCCATGAAGATCGGGTAGTTGATGCCGAGCATCGCGGAGCCGAGGGCCAGCAGGGTGATGGCGACGGCGAGGTTCGGCGCGAACGGAACGGCGCCGTACAGCACGACGAGCGCGACGAACGTGCAGGCGAGTGTGCGCGGTTCGCCGAGCCGCTTGATGACATGGCTGCCGAACACCGAGGTCAGCGCCATACCGACGCCGAGCGCCATCATGGCGGCGCCGATGGCGCTCACGCCGAGTCCGAAGTCGCGCGAGAGCCAGGAGCCGATGAAGGAGATGGTCTCGAAGACCCCGGTCTGGTAGGCGAGATAGCCCACCAGGTACCAGGTGAAGATCCGGGAGCGGAAGAGCCCCGCGTAGGTCGCGAAGAAGCCGGTCCGCTCGGTGGCGGGGGTGGCCTGGACCGAGGGGAAGACCCGGAAGAGGACGAGCCAGGCCACCGCGGAGAGGCCGGCCACCGCGAAGAACGGGACGTGCCAGGAGCTGGCGGCGAGCCAGCCGCCGAGCGGAACGCCCACGACCTGGGAGATCGACATTCCGGCGCCGGCGAAGCCCATGGTCTTGACCACCGCGTTCCCGGGGACCAGTACGGGGATCGACGCCCAGATCTGCGGAGTGACGAGCGCGGCCGACATCCCGGCCAGCACCCGGAAGAGGATCATGCTCCATAAGCCCTGGGCCACCCCGCACAGCGCGGTCGCCGCGGCGAAGCCGGCGAAGCCGAGGAGCAGCACGCTGCGGCGGTCGCGGCCGTCCGAGAGCGGGCCCGCCACGAGGGCGAACAGGGCGAAGCCGAGGGCGTACGCACTGACCATCCAGCCGGAGACGCTGGTGGTCACGCCGAACTCGTCGGACAGCGTCGGGAGCATCGGCGCCACCAGGAAGGTGTCGGTTCCGATGACGAACATGGTGACGAAGGACAGCCAGGCGATCACCGTGCTGGACGGCTTTCGCTCAGGAGGAGCCGTGGTCGGCTGGGTGTTGGACTGCGTTGAACTCATGGAGGGGCACCGCCGTTGTCGCTGGGGTTTCGAGGTGCTCGGCCGCCGGCCGGCACCGTGGGGACGGAGGGG
>MUNB01000108.1:6315-6755 GCA_002154345.1 Streptomyces griseus | reverse complement strand
GGGCTCGCGGCCGGGCTGCTGGTGGAGGGCGCGGGGGC
Organism: Streptomyces griseus; assembly: GCA_002154345.1. Lineage (GTDB taxonomy): Bacteria > Actinomycetota > Actinomycetes > Streptomycetales > Streptomycetaceae > Streptomyces > Streptomyces caviscabies. The sequence continues at coordinate 6,717 of MUNB01000108.1, read as the reverse complement.
GACGGGGGCGCTGGTGGCGATGGGCGGGATCTACTTCCTGGCCACGCTGAGCCCGCTGGTGTTCCCGTCCTGGCGAACGCTGGACGACCAGGTGGTGGAGGAGTCCGGGCCCGTACCAGGCCCGCCGGAGGCGGAGGAGGCCAAGGAGTCCGGAGAGGCCGGAAAGCCCGGGGATCCGTCCGTGCCGCCGCGGGTCAGCAGCTCGGCACCTTCCCGCCCGACTCCAGGGCCTTGAGCGAGCCGACCGCGTCCTTCAGCGTGGAGACGGGCACGATCCGCAACCCGTCGGGCCGCTCGGCCTCCGCCTGACGGCACTCGGCCTTCGGGACGAGGAAGACGGTCGCCCCGTCGCGGTGGGCGGCCTGGGTCTTCATCGACACCCCGCCGACCGCGCCGACCTTG
>MUNB01000108.1:0-6266 GCA_002154345.1 Streptomyces griseus | reverse complement strand
AGGGCGGCGTCGACGGCGACGTTCTGCGACTCCTTCATGTCGTCGAGGTTGTGCTTCTCGATCTCCTTCTCGGAGCCGCCGGTGGGGTAGACGGAGTCGCGCGGCATGACCGCCCGGTCGGTGCGGAACCAGCCGTCGATCACCTCGCCGATACGGACGTCCGCCTTGGGCCCGGTGGCGAGGATCGTCGTCATCCGCAGCTGCCCGTCGGTGGCACGGGTCTCGGCGCCGGTGATGGTGATCACCGGCCGCCCGTCGTCCTTGCCGAGCACGTCCGCGGTCATGCCGGGCCGCGCCAGGGTGAACGGCAGCGGCGCGAGGGCGACCGTACCGAACAGGGCGAGGACGGGCAGCGCGCAGAGGGCGAGGACGCGGGGGCGCGTGAGACGAGTGAGCACGCACCCAATCTAACCGGCGCACCCGACGGGAAACGCGCCAGGCGTACGCCGCCCGGAACGCTCCGGACCACGCACGCCCCGCACGCGTACGGGCACCCGCCTACCGCAGCGCGTCGGCCACTTCCCGGGCGGCGTCGAGCACCCGGGGCCCGACCCGTTCCGGTACGGCGTCGGCGAGCATGACGACGCCGACGCTGCCCTCCACGCCCGAGACCCCGACCAGCGGCGCGGCCGCCCCGCTGGCGCCGGCTTCGAGTTCGCCGTGGGTGAGGGTGTAGCCGGGGTGGCCGTTCTCCGTGGTCTGGCGGGCGGACAGGATGGCCCGGCCCGCCGCGCCCCGGTCCAGCGGATGGCGGAAGCCGGCCCGGTAGGCGACGTGGTAGTCGGTCCAGGTGGGCTCGACGACGGCGACCGCGAGGGCGTCGCTGCCGTCGACGAGGGTGAGATGGGCGGTGGCCCCGATGTCCTCGGCCAGGGAGCGCAGCGCGGGCAGCGCGGCTTCCCGGACGAGCGGGTGCACCTGTCGGCCGAGCCGCAGCACACCCAGGCCGACCCGGGCGCGGCCGCCCAGGTCACGGCGGACCAGGGCGTGCTGCTCCAGGGTGGCGAGCAGTCGGTAGACGACGGTCCGGTTGACACCGAGTTTGTTGGACAACTCGGTGACGGTCAGTCCGTGATCGGTGTCGGCGAGCAGTTTGAGGACGCGCAGTCCTCGGTCGAGCGTCTGGGAAGTCTCCGCTGTCACGACGCCCTCTCCTCTTCGGGGTGAGCGACGACGGTCCTGCTCCGGCGGGGTTGCGACGCCGGTCCCAGCGGCGACGCACGGAGAGGCCGCCGGCCTGGCAAGGCACCGGCTGCGCTCCGCGGCGGCGTTGCCACGGGGCGTTCATATGGCGGGGACAGTAGCGAGCCGGTCCGCTCAGCGGAAGTCCTCGTCCAGAATCCGGTCTCCGGACGCGGAGCCCCGATACGGCCCTCGCATAAGGGCCGGTCAGCGGGACGACGTCCGGTAAGCGAACATCTACGCGCGTTCACGTGTCACGACACGGTCGGGGCAACGCGTCCACGGATGTGAACCATCGTTAACAGTGTGTGAACGGCCACCGGAGAAATTTCCCGGCGCCGCCGACCGGAAACGTCGCGGCGCCGCCCGAAAGTCCGCCCCGGAGGCCGGCCCGGAGACCGCCCGGCGGACCGCCCGGAAAAGCCGTCGGCCCGTACGGAGGAGAGAACCTCCGCACGGGCCGACAAGAACCGGAACGCCACCGGGCCACCGGGCCACCGGGCCACCGGGCCACCGGGCCACCGGGCCACCGGGCCACCGGACATCGGGATCACGTCATCCGGGATCACGTCATCCGGGTGGCCCACTCCTGGACCTTCGCGATCCGCGTCTGGATCTGGTGGGCCGTGGCCTCCGCGCTCGGCGGGCCGCCGCAGACGCGGCGCAGCTCGTTGTGGATCACGCCGTGCGGCTTGCCGCTCTGGTGGGTGTAGGCGGAGACCATCGTGTTGAGCTGCTTGCGCAGGCTGAGCAACTGCTTGTGGGTGACGACGGGCCGCGCCTCGGCGGGCTTCTCCAGGAGATCGGCCTCCTCGGCCGGCTTCTGGCGGCTGTGCGCGATCTGCCGGCTCTGCCGCTTCTGGAGGAGCAACTGGACCTGATCCGGCTCCAGGAGCCCCGGGATGCCGAGGTAGTCCTGCTCCTCCTCGGAACCGGGGTGGGCCTGCATGCCGAACTCGGCGCCGTCGTACAGCACCCGGTCGAAGACGGCGTCGGACTCCAGCGCCTCGAAGGGCAGCTGCTCCTCGGTCTCCTCGTCCTCCAGCTTCTCCGCGTCGGCGAGGAGCTTGTCCTCCTCCGAGAACGGGTTCTCCTCGTCGCTGCCCTTCTTCGGCTTGTCGAGCACGTGGTCGCGCTCGACCTCCATCTCGTTGGCGAAGTCGAGGAGCATCGGGATCGTCGGTACGAAGACGGACGCGGTCTCGCCGCGCCTGCGGGAGCGCACGAAGCGGCCGACGGCCTGGGCGAAGAAGAGCGGCGTGGAGATGGTGGTCGCGTACACGCCGACGGCGAGCCGCGGCACATCGACGCCTTCGGACACCATCCTGACCGCGACCATCCAGCGCGACTCGTCCGCGCTGAACTTGTCGATCTTCTTGGAGGCGGCCTTCTCGTCGGAGAGGACGACGGTCGGCGTCTCTCCGGTGACCTTCTTGAGGATCTTGGCGTACGCGCGTGCCGAGTCCTGGTCGGTCGCGATGACGAGCCCTCCCGCGTCGGGGATGCCCTTGCGCACTTCGGTGAGCCGCTTGTCGGCGGCGGAGAGCACATTGGGGATCCACTCGCCGGTGGGCGCGAGCGCGGTGCGCCAGGCCTGCCCGATGGCGTCCTTGGTCATCGGTTCGCCGAGCCGGGCGGCGATCTCGTCGCCGGCCTTGGTGCGCCAGCGCATGTTGCCGCTGTAGCTGAGGAAGATGACCGGGCGGACGACGCCGTCGGCGAGCGCGTTGCCGTAGCCGTAGGTGTAGTCGGCGGAGGAGCGGCGGATGCCGTCGTTGCCCTCCTCGTACGCGACGAACGGGATCGGGTTGGTGTCCGACCGGAACGGCGTACCGGTCAGCGCGAGCCGCCGGGTCGCCGGGTCGAACGCCTCCTGGCAGGCCTCGCCCCAGGACTTCGAGTCACCGGCGTGGTGGATCTCGTCGAGGATCACGAGCGTCTTGCGCTGCTCGCAGCGGTTGCGGTGCAGCATCGGGCGGACGCCGACACCCGCGTAGGTGACGGCGACCCCGTGGTACTCCTTGCTGAGCGGGCCGGCGCTGTAGTCGGGGTCGAGCTTGATCCCTATCCGCGCGGCCGCCTCCGCCCACTGCTTCTTGAGGTGCTCGGTCGGGGCGACGACGGTGATCTGCTGGACGACATGGTGGTGCAGCAGCCACGACGCGAGCGTCAGCGCGAACGTGGTCTTGCCGGCGCCGGGCGTCGCGACGGCGAGGAAGTCGCGCGGCTGCTCCTGGACGTACCTCTCCATGGCGCCCTGCTGCCAGGCTCGCAGCTTGCCGGCGGTGCCCCAGGGGGCGCGGCCGGGAAAGGCGGGTGAGAGGTGGTGGGAGGCGGTGGTAGTAGTCACGGTCTCCGGTTCGGGGCTCTCGGGTACGTGGGTCGCTGCCGACCCCGGACCGGTCCCGTAGGCCCCGGCCCGCGATACGACAACCGGGCCACCTTACCGGGGGCCCGGTGGAAACCCGGTACGAACGAGCCGCGCCGAGGTCCGACGAGACGGCGCTCACATCGCGGCGACGACCAGGCCCGGAGCGCCGGGGAAGATCACTTCCCCCGGGTCCCGACAACGACCCTCGTCGCCACCCAGGCCCCCACCGCCGCCACCCCCGCCATCGGCAGGAACACGGCGGCGAACGCGCCCGGGTGCGAGCCGGAGGCCCCCGCCTCCACCGCCCCGTGCGCGGCCGCGCCCAGGGCCTTGCCGCCGAGGGCCGCGAAGGCGGCACCGCCCATGGCCAGCAGCAGCACGTTGGAGAGCCCGTCGGAGATCTGGAGCGCGGCGGAGTTGGAGCCCGCCTCCTCCGGCGCCGAGAGCTTCAGCAGCAGCACGCTGGTGGAGGCGATCACCATGCCCATCCCGAAGCAGCCGAAGGCCCAGGCGACGGCGACGGTCCAGACCGGGACCCCGTCGATCAGCACGGAGGGCGCGACGGCGATCGAGGCGGCGACGAGCACCATGCCGCTGACCATCAGCCGCTCGCGGTGCGCTTCCATACGCGGCCGGGACTGTACGTACGAGCCGAGCGCCCAGGTCGCCCCGCCCACGGCCAGCGAGAGCCCGGCCATCGTCGGCGACAGCCCGCGCTGGGTGACCAGCATCAGCGGCACGAAGGACTCGGCGGCGATGAACGACCCGGCGGCGACCCCGCGCAGCAGGACCACCGAGGGCAGCCCGCGCCCCGCCCGTACGGTCCCGGCGGGCAGCAGTCCGCGGACGGCGGGCACCAGCAGGGCGACGCCGAGGGCGGCCGGCAGGAGGGCGAGCCAGTTCAGCTCCTGCCCCGCGTACTGGAGCAGCCCCGCCCCGGCCGAGATCCCGAGGGCCAGCCGGATCCTGCGGCGGTCGTACGGCTCGGAGGCGGCGGCCGGATCCGCGGGCCCGGAAGCGGTGCGCCGGATCGCCGGGAGGGCCAGGGCGAGCGGGATCACGATCAGCACAGGAATGCCGACGAAGACCCAGCGCCAGCCGAGGTGCTCGGTCACCGTCCCGGAGGCGAGCGGCCCGACGACGGAGGGGATCACCCAGCTCGCGGCGAAGGCGGCCAGGATCGCGGGCCGGATGCGCTCGGGGTAGGCACGCCCGATGACGACGTACAGGGCGACGATCACCAGCCCGCCGCCGAGGCCCTGGACCGCCCGCCCGGCGATGAAGATCCACATGCTGGAGGCCGCCCCGGAGAGCAGCAGACCGGCGCCGAACGCGGTGATCCCGGTGGCGAGCGGCTGGAGCGGCCCGCGCCGGTCGGCCCACTGCCCGGAGAGGACCATGGCGAAGAGGCTGGTGGTGAAGTACGCGGAGAAGGCGAACGCGTACAGCGGGATGCCGTTCAGCTCGCGGGCCGCCACCGGCATGGCCGTGCCGACCGCCGTGGCCTCGAACGCGATGAGGAACACCACGGAGACGATGCCGATGCTCAGCGCCCGGTAGGTGCGCCCGAGAACTCCTTCGACGGCCGCCAGGGGCACGTCGGACAACGGGTCCGGGGAGTGATCGTCGGTCGCGGGCGGCGTGAGGCGGGCGGCATCGGTGCCGTCGCGCGGTTCGAGGGCGGTCATGGCCTCAGCGTAAGGGGCATGGGCCGGTTTGAACCCTGTCGATGTACGGTCCCGGGCTCGGCCCTTGGTCGTAGGCCTCGGGCCCCGGGTATGAACGGCGTATGGCAGTCGCGTTGCGGCCGGGCCGGATTCCTTGAGGCGAGGACGGGCGCCCCGTAGCGTCGTGGACAGCAAAGGAACAGCGCATCCAGCGTTACTCCCGACCGTGTGCCCGAGAGGCTCAGGGGCTCGACTGCAACTCGAGTTACACCGGTTCGATTCCGGTCACGGTCTCCACACCGCGGAAGTGGCCGCCCTCTTGTGTGTCGGGGGCGGCCACTTCCGCACGTACAACGACCGGCTGGCCGGCCACTGGCACTCAGCCCGTCTTCAGCGCCTTCATCACCTCGCGCATATCGGTGATCAGGTCGGCCCGGTACGCGAGCAGCTCGGGTTCCGGCTGCACGTCCGGCACTTCCTCTTCATCGTCCAGGTCGAAGTTCGTCCAGGCGGTCAGGGAAAGCGTCACAACGGCACCGCCCTCCACCATCTTCAGCTGCATCACGTTGTCCTCCATGACCAGCAGATGGGCCAGGTCCCCGAGGTCCGGCACCCGCTCCACCTGCGCCACCGCAATGCCGTCGATCTCCGTCAGCGTGCTGCTCGCCTCGAATTCGGGTCGCGGGTCGGTCTCCTTGTGCAGTTCGGCCGTGACGGACGCCTGGTAGGTCGTGGACCACTTCGCCCCGTCCTCGCCGCCCTGCGCAGCGGCGTCCGCCGGGGTGAGGATGACGGTGCACCTGATGCGGTGGAGGGCCGGGTGCTCGATCCCGTCCAGTTCGGTCGCCGCCGGCTCGGACTCCGTCGCTCCCACCACCTCGGCGAGCGCGTTCAGCTCGATCGCGGCGCAGGAGTCGGACTCCACGCGGTACCCGTGCAGGTCCGGCTTCCGGTCGCCACCGATCCCGTACGCGAACACCACCGCCGCCCACACCACGGAAGCCACCAGCGCGCCGCCCACACCCCAGAGCAGCCCCGACCCCCGC
>MUNB01000107.1 GCA_002154345.1 Streptomyces griseus | reverse complement strand
TGCCCACCCAGGCCCGCCCCGACGTCGACGTGCTCGACGGGCTGACGACCGCGATCATCGTCGACCAGCAGCGCATGGGCAGCGACCCGCGCTCCACCGTCGGCACCGCCACCGACGCCAACGCCATGCTCCGCATCCTCTTCAGCCGGCTCGGCACGCCGCACATAGGCCCGCCCGGCGCGTTCGCCTTCAACGTCCCCTCGGTGACCGCCAGCGGCGCGATCACCGTCGAGCGCGGCAACAAGAAGGCGGTCAAGGCGACGTTCAGCCGCACCGGCGGCATGTGCCAGCGCTGCGAGGGCCGGGGCAGGGTCTCCGACATCGACCTCACCCAGCTCTACGACGACTCCAAGTCGATCGCCGAGGGCGCGTTCACCATCCCCGGCTGGAAGTCGGACAGCTGGTGGACGGTCCGGATCTACGCCGAGTCCGGCTTCCTCGACCCGAACAAGCCGATCGCCAAGTTCACCAAGCGGGAGATGCAGGACTTCCTCTACAAGGAGCCGACCAAGGTGAAGGTCGAGGGCTCCACCCTCACCTTCGAAGGGCTGATCCCCAAGATCCAGAAGTCGTTCCTGTCCAAGGACCGCGAGGCGATGCAGCCCCACATCCGGGACTTCGTCGACCGCGCGGTCACCTTCGCCACCTGCCCCGAGTGCGAGGGCACCCGGCTCACCGAGGGCGCCCGCTCCTCGAAGATCAAGAAGATCTCCATCGCCGACGCCTGCTCGATGGAGATCCGGGACCTCGCGGAATGGGTCCGCGGCTTGGACGAACCCTCGGTCGCCCCGCTTCTCGAAGCCCTCCAGCAGACCCTGGACTCCTTCGTGGAGATCGGCCTCGGCTACCTCGCCCTGGACCGCCCCTCCGGCACGCTCTCCGGCGGCGAGGCCCAGCGCGTCAAGATGATCCGCCACCTCGGCTCCTCGCTCACCGACGTCACGTACGTCTTCGACGAGCCCACCATCGGCCTCCACCCGCACGACATCCGGCGCATGAACGACCTGTTGCTGCGCCTGCGCGACAAGGGCAACACCGTCCTGGTCGTCGAGCACAAGCCCGAAGCCATCGCCATCGCGGACCACGTCGTCGACCTCGGCCCCGGGGCCGGTACGGCGGGCGGCACCGTCTGCTTCGAAGGCACCCTGGACGGCCTCCGCGCCTCCGACACCGTCACCGGCCGCCACCTCGACGACCGGGCCGCCCTCAAGGACGAGGTGCGCAAGTCCACCGCCGCGCTGGAGATCCGCGGCGCGACCTCGCACAACCTCCAGAACGTCGACGTCGACATCCCGCTCGGCGTCCTCACCGTCATCACCGGCGTCGCCGGCTCCGGAAAGAGCTCACTGGTCCACGGCTCGATCCCGGCGGGCGAGAACGTCATCTCGGTCGACCAGAGCCCCATCAAGGGCTCCCGCCGCAGCAACCCGGCCACGTACACCGGCCTCCTGGAGCCGATCCGCAAGGCCTTCGCCAAGGCCAACGGCGTGAAGCCCGCCCTGTTCAGCGCCAACTCCGAGGGCGCGTGCCCCACCTGCAACGGCGCGGGCGTCATCTTCACCGACCTCGGCATGATGGCCAGCGTCTCCAGCCCCTGCGAGGACTGCGAGGGCAAGCGGTTCCAGCCCTCGGTGCTCGACTACCACCTCGGCGGCCGCGACATCAGCGAGGTCCTCGCGATGTCGGTCACGGAGGCCGAGGAGTTCTTCGGCTCCGGCGAGGCGGCCCTCCCGGCGGCCCACAAGATCCTCGACCGCCTCGTGGACGTCGGGCTCGGCTACCTCAGCCTCGGCCAGCCGCTCACCACGCTCTCCGGCGGCGAACGCCAACGCCTGAAGCTGGCAACGCACATGGGCGACAAGGGCGGCGTGTACGTCCTCGACGAGCCGACCACCGGCCTGCACCTGGCGGACGTGGAACAGCTCCTCGGCCTGCTGGACCGCCTGGTCGACTCCGGAAAGTCGGTGATCGTCATCGAGCACCACCAGGCGGTCATGGCCCACGCCGACTGGATCATCGACCTCGGCCCCGGCGCGGGCCACGACGGCGGCAAGATCGTCTTCGAGGGCACCCCGGCCGACCTGGTCGCGGCCCGCTCGACCCTGACGGGCGAGCACTTGGCGGAGTACGTGGGGGAGTGAGGCCCGGGCCTTCTCCGCCCGACCTCCGGGTCAGGCGGAGAAGGCCCCGCGCTTGACCGCGTCCACGAAGGAGGTCCACCCGGCGGCGGGGATGAGCAGGGCGGGCCCACCGGGGACCTTGGAGTCGCGGACGGGGACGGCGGTGGGGTGGTGGTCCTGGACCTCCAGGCAGCTGCCACCGTCACCATTGCTGTACGAAGACTTGCGCCAGCCGTTGAGGAGCGACGTCGCCGGGACGGATTCGCTATCCATGGTCTCTGAAGCCCTTCGATGTCGCCTTCATTGCTGCCAGCGACTCCTTCAGCGGCAGCGCGTCGCTCAGGCTGAGAGTGTAGTCGCCCTGGAACGCCTCGACCACGGACGGTGAATCGTGCAGTCTGCCCATCCGCAGCCCTTCGCTGTAGGCGACCGGAGGCTGGTCGTCGAACCACATCAACGTCAGCATCCCGTCCAGCAACGGGTGATATCCGAGGCCCAGCGGAATCACATGCGTGCGGATGCGTTCCGATTCCGTCAGGGCAACGATGTGGTCGATCTGCTCGGCCATGACTGCGGCACCGCCGACCGGGCGTCGTAGTACTGCCTCATCGAGCACGGCCCAGACCACAGGCGTGACCGGGTTCTTGAGGATCTCGGCACGCTTCAGGCGTGCGACGACCACCCTGTCACGTTCGGTGGGACTCATCGAGGGGAACGACCTCCCGATAACCGCGCGGGCGTACGCCTCGGTCTGGAGAATTCCCGGAACCAGCGAGGGCGCGAACTCACGGATTACCGACGCTTGCTGCTCAAGGTGTTGCACAGGTGCGAAGTAGTCCGCGACCGCGTCCTTGTCCGCGCCAGGCCGGAAGGTGGTCAGCACATCGCCCGTCCCCAGGGCCATGTCCAACCGCCGGGCGTCCTCCTCGCTCGGCATGCGACGCCCCGCCTCGATGTGCGAGATGTGCGACCGCGTCATCAGTGCCAGGTCCGCGAGCTGCTGCTGCGTCAGGCCCGCCGCTTCCCGCTGCGCCTTCAACCATGTGCCATAGGTATTACTCACAGCCAACTCCCGTGCGACGAACGCGGTGTCACCACAAACCCTCTGGCGAGCCTAGCCGCGCCGCTCGCACTCTGTGAGTGGATCGCTACGCAGCGAAGAATTCACCCCCACCGCACACGGAGTTGACGCCCTCATGAAGGAACAACCGCTGGACACCGTCCGCCTGCTCCCCTGGACCGGAACGGCCGGCAGGCCGTGTTACGTCGTCGGCAACGGCCAAGGCAAGGTCTCGCGCGAGGCCGACAAGGTCGAGGCCATGCAGCTCGGCATGGCGTACGAACTCCTCGACCACGCCGACGACATGGTCGCGGACGACGGGTCCACGGTCGTACAGCTCCGCCATGTCGCCGCCGCGCTGGCGCACTCGCTGCGGGACGTCCACCGGGTCGCCCGGAGCCGGGGTCTGAGGCTGGGCATTCCCGATGCGTTCGAGCCGGATCACCCGTCGGGCCCGGGGCTGGTCCGGCTGCGACCGTAAGGCGGCAGAGGCGGCGGAGAGGGCCCGGTGCACGGGCCCTCAGACTCCGGCCGAGCAGAACACGCACACATCCCAGAACGGCAGTCCGTCCAGCACCCGGTGACGTACGCACGAGGCCATCGCGGCGCTCTGCGGCCCGGGCAGGACATCCGCACCGGCGTTCGCGGTCGCCGGGTCGAACTCCTCCACCATCGCCCGGTACGTACGCAGATAGCCCTCGGCCCGGGGCGGCTCGTACGTCAGCTCCTCCCACCGGTGGCGGGTGAGCGCCAGATCGAGGACGCGCAGCAGGAAGTCCTTCGCCGCGTCCCGCTCCTGCGGTGTGGCACCCCAGTCGAGGTCCGCCAGGTCGAAGCCGACGACCCCGCGCCCCATCATGCTCTGGTCCTGGAGCGTCAGCAGGGCGGCGAAGCGGAAGTCCCAGGGCTCCCGGGCCAGCGTGGACACCGAGAGCATCAGTACGTCGACGAACACGGCGGTACCGCCGTTGGTCATCTCCAGGTAGCGGCCGTCACCGCCGTAGAAGCTGTTCATGTTCCCGAGCGTAGAGAGCGCGAGCGAACGGCCTTGACGCGCGGGCTCGCCGCCGGGTGACCATGAGCCATGATCCGTACGTTGTCGACGCCTCCCGCCATGGCATCCGGCTGTCTCTCCCGTGCCCCGCAACCCGTGCTCCCGGTGGGCGACGGTCTGCTGCTGCGCCCCTGGGAACGGGCCGACGCGGCGGCCTTCCTCTCCGTGTACCAGGACGAGGAGACCCGGCGCTGGCACACGCACCGTCCTTCTACGGTGGCCCAGGTGGAGGAGTGGTTCGACGGGTACCGCCTGGACTGGGAGCGCGAGAGGGGCTGTCACTTCGCCGTCGTCCGCGAGGACGGTGACGTGCTCGGCCGCGTGGCGCTGCGCGGCCTGGACTTCGACGACGGCGTGGCGAACGCCGCGTACTGGGTGCTCCCGGCCGCCCGCGGAGCGGGGGTGGCGACCCGGGCGCTCGCGGCGCTCAGCGCCTGGGCCCTGGACGACATCGGCTTCTGGCGGCTGGAGTTGGACCACTCGACGCGTAACGCCGCCTCGTGCAGGGTCGCGACCAAGGCCGGCTACCGGCTGGAGGGCACCAAGCGCAACGCGGCCGTGCACGACGACGGCCGGCACGACATGCATCTGCACGCCAGGGTCAGAGGTGACCGCTGATCCGGTCGCTCAGCCAGGAGTTGACGCCGTCGACCGCGGTGGCGGCCAGGGCGGTGGGGTGGCCGGTGAAGCCGTGGGGCGCTGCGGGGTAGACACGGAGGTCGATGTCGTTGCCGGCCGCCGCCAGCCGCCCGGCCATGGTCAGGTTGTCCTCCAGCAGGATGTCGTCGCCGCCGACGACCAGCAGCGCCGGAGGAAGGCCGCTCAGGTCGGCGTAGAGGGGCGAGATGTCGGGAAGGGTGCGGTCGCGGTCCGGCACGTGGCCGACGTACGCCTGGAGGAAGTACTCGTCCGCGATGAGGCGGCCGCTCGGGGTCCGCGCGCTCAGGTCCCAGGTGCCGAAGCGGAGCGCGGCCCCGGCGAACCGGTCGGCGACGCCCCGGTCCCGCAGCCGGAGCAGGGTCGCGAGGGCGAGGGTGGCTCCGGCGGAACTTCCGCCGATGGCGAGCCGCGAGGTCCCGAAGCGGGGTTCGGCCTGCTCGACGAGCCAGAGCGCCACGGCTTCGCAGTCGTCGGGGGCGGCGGGCCAGGGGTGTTCGGGCGCGAGCCGGTGGTCGACGCCGACGACGGCGATCCGGAGGGCGTCCGCGAGCGCGCGGTGGCGTGCGTTGTCCTGGGCGGAGGTGCCGAGGTAGAAGCCGCCGCCGTGGATGTCCAGGCAGACGCCCTGGGGCGGACCGTCGGCGGGCAGGAAGATCCGGACCGGAACGCGTACTCCGGCGGCCTCGACCGTCTCTTCGAGGGCCGGGGGAACGACGGCGCGAGGCGCGGACGTCCTCGCCCGCATCTCCTTCAGCTCCTCGAAGCCGGCGGGCCCGCGGCCTGCGGCCCTGGCCCGGTAGAAGGCGCGGGCTTCGGCGATCTGCTCGGCGGGCACGTCGGCGAACAGTGCTTCCAGGGCGAATCGCACGCGTCGCTCCTCCTCCGCTTCTCATCCGTTCGGGTCTCCCCCCGGATGCTAGCGGCGCTTCCGTGAGACCGGGCGGCCCTGCCGTACGCCCGGACATGACGTCTGTCATGAACAGTGGTGACAGGGCGCACCGCTCTCCTCCGCCCGCGCGGGGCAGGCTGGGCGGAGACCCGCGCACCGGACGCCGACGGTTGGACAGAGGCCATGCAGAAGAAGAACGAGAACGAGAACGACCTGCTCATCGTCGAAGACCTGACGCTGCTGATGATGGACGACAAGTCCGGGGCCATCGCGGGGGAAGGCACGCTGTACTACACGCTGGGCGGCGCGGTCCTCGTGGAGCTGGGCCTCGGCGGTCACATCGCGGCCGACGAGAACGACCAGGGACTGAACGGCGTGAAGGTCCACGCCGTCAGCAACCGTACGCCGTCGGATCCGCTGCTCCGGGCCGCTCAGGCGAAGGTCGGTGAGCGGGTGCGCGGCGTACAGACCCTGCTGATCGAGATCGGTACGGGGGTGGTGAAGCGGGAGACGGTGCTCGACAGGCTCGTGGAGCGGGGCATGCTGCGCCAGGAGACCAAGAAGACGCTGGGCCTGTTCCGTACGACGTCGACGACGGTCGCGGACACCGGGTACAAGAAGGCGCTGGTGGAGAAGGTCCGGGCCGTTCTGATCGACGGTGCGGAACCCGACGACCGTACGGCGGCGCTGACGGGACTGCTCTCCGCGAGCGGCACGCTGCCGACCCTGCACCGCTCCATCCCGTGGTCCGGCAAGGTCTACAAGCGGGCGAAGGAGCTGGAGCAGAGCAGTTGGGGCGCGGAGGCGGTGAACGCGGCGGTGATGCGGACGGTGGCGGCGATCTCGGCGGGGACGGTGGTCGCGGCGACCAGCTAGGGGTTGTCCGGGCGGTCAGGTGGCAGAGGCACGCCGAACAGCGTGCTCTCAGCCCGAACCGGCGACCAGTGCCTCGCCGAGCGGGGTGCGCCGGTAGAGCACCGACCGTCCGGACCGGGCGCGGACGAGCAGACCCGCCTCGCGCAGGATGGCGAGATGGTCCCCCACCGCGCCGGGTGCCATGGCGAGGCTCCGGGCGAGGTGGCTCGTACTGGCCGGGGCGTCCAGCGCCAGCAGCAGCCGGGCCCGGGCCCGGCCGACCAGGGCGGTCAGCGCGTCGGGCCGGGGGACGGTCTCCTGTTCGCCCCACAGGGCGGCGGTGCCGCGGGCGCGGTAGACCAAGGTCCTGGGCCAGGGGTCGTCCATGTGGGCGGCGATGTGCCCGACGATGGTCGAAGGGATCACCAGGAGCCCGTCTCCGGCGAGGCGGACCGTTCCGCCCCGGAGGAAGCCGATCTCGATACCGCCGGCGCGCCAGGTGACGCCCGGGTGCAGGCTCTCGATGGCCGCGGCCCAGCCGTGTTCGCCGATCACTCCCACCCGGTGCACGACATCGCGCTCACAGATCGCGCGCAGTTGCGGCCAGTCCGCGGCGAGCAGTTCGTGCCACGCCCGGTCCATCGCCTCGGCGATCCGGGAGACGGCGTCCGGTGCGTCCAGCACCGCGCGTACGCGGGGATCACGGGCGGACGGGCCGGTCGCGTTGACGGCGATCTCGTGGCGGGCCGCTTCCAGCGGTGTGGCCCGGATCACGGCCAGGTCGTCGGCCCAGGTCTGGTTGAGGCCGCGCGGCGGCGGGGCGACGAAGTTCGGTCCGCCCCCGCGCTTGGTGTGCAGGGCGAGGACGGCGTTCAGTTCGGTCTCACGGCGAAGCCGTTCGAAGGCCGGCAGGAGCCGGGCCGCCCACGCTCGCGGCAGCGGCGGGTCCTGCCCGACGAGCGAGCGCAGCAGCAAGCAGAGGTCCAACGCGGGCGACAGCGCGAAGCGGCTGCGCAGCAGGTCCTCGACGGAGACTTCGAAGCGCAGCACGCGGCCATGCTACTGCGGGACGCCTGCTCGGATTCGTCCAGCGACGAATCATTGGTGGGTGGTTCGGGCGCACGGCGAGGCTGCGCGTCATGACTCCGACCGCCGGGCCCGCGCAGGGCGACCATCGAGCCACGTACCGCGAGGTGCTGGCCGAGCCGCGCTTCCGGCTGCTGTTCTCGACCCGTACCGTCGCGATCACCGCGGACGCGCTGCGGATCACCACGTTCTCGGTTCTGGTCTTCTCGTCCACCGGCTCCGCGCTGCTGAGTGCGGTGGCGTTCGGCATCGGCTTCATCCCGCAGCTGTTCGGCTCGCTGCTGCTGGGCTCACTGGCCGACCGACTGCCGCCCCGCGCACTCATCACCGGCGGCTACGCCCTGACGTGCGCCACCGCCCTGCTGCTCGCGGTGGTGCGCATGCCGGTCGCGGCGAGCCTCGGTGTCGTGGCGCTGGTCTCTCTCGCCACACCGGTGTTTCACGGCGCGTCGAGCCGGCTGGTCGCGCAGTCGCTGAAGGGCGACGCCTACGTACTGGGCCGTTCGCTGAGCAACATCGCCAGTGCGGGCGCGCAGGTGTTCGGCCTGGCGCTGGGCGGTGCGGCCGTCGCGGCACTCGGCCCGCGCCGGGCGCTCGCGGTCAGCGCCGTCCTCTATCTCGGCTGCGCGC
The DNA here is from genome assembly GCA_002154345.1 of Streptomyces griseus. GTDB lineage: Bacteria > Actinomycetota > Actinomycetes > Streptomycetales > Streptomycetaceae > Streptomyces > Streptomyces caviscabies. The sequence goes on along the minus strand of MUNB01000107.1, from coordinate 16,411 downwards.
TCGCCGTTCGCCTCCGGTTGCCCCGGCTGCGGGCGGGGGAGACCGGCGGCACACCCGGCAGCACCGGGTGCGACAGCGGGGCCGACGGAGGGGGCGACAGCGGGGCCGATGGCGGGGCCGTCCGGGCAAGCCTGCGGGGCGCGGGCCTGCTGCTGCGCGACCGTACGGTGCGACGACTGATGGTGGCCCAGTGGCTGCCCGTCGCGTTCGTGGCGGGCGCGGAGGGCCTCATCGTCGCCTACGCGGGAGAACGCGGATTCGCGCCCGGCCGGTACGCGGTGCTGATGGGCTGTCTTCCGGCCGGCATGCTGGTCGGCGACCTGCTGGTGGGCCGATTTCTGCGGCCGCGTAACCGGGAACGGCTGGTGGTCCCGCTGGTCGCGCTGGCGGGGCTGCCTCTGCTCGGCTTCGCCGCCGAGCCCGGGGTGGGCGTCTCGTCCTGTCTGCTGCTGCTCAGCGGCCTCGGATACGCCTACGGACTCGGCCTGCAACGCCCGTTCCTGGACGCCCTGCCGGAGGACGGCCAGGGCCAGGCCTTCGGCTTGATCGGCTCCGGCAGCATGACGCTGCAGGGCGTCGGACCGGTCTGCCTGGGCGCGGTGGCCGCGGCCGGCACGGGAACAGGCGGCGCCATCGCCCTGGCGGGCGGCGCGGTGGTGCTCACGGCCGGCTGGATCCGCACCTGGCACCCGCGCACGTCCCCTGCCCCTTCGCCTGCTCCTTCTCCTTCCCCTGCCGCTCACTGAAGCGCTCACTGAAGCGCTCGCTGAACCGCTCGACAGAAAGGCTCACGCCGCATGATTGATGACTTCGCGAAAGACAACCTGCACGGAAGGCTGCGGCGGGACCGCGCGACGCTGCTCTGGAAACTCGACGACCTGTCCGAGTACGACGCCCGCCGACCGCTGACGGCGACCGGGACCAACCTCCTCGGCCTGGTCAAACACGTGGCCACCGTCGAGGCCAGGTACTTCGGCGAGGTCTTCGACCGGCCTTCCCCGGAACCGCTGTGCCGGTGGCAGGACTCCGACGGCAGCGATCAGTGGGCGGCGGAGGACGAGACCCGCGAAGAGATCATCGCGTTCTACCGGCGTACGTGGGAACACGCGGACGCGACGATCGACAAGCTTTCCGTCGACGCCCCCGGTCATGTGCCGTGGTGGCCGGAGCCCTATACCCGCACGAACCTGTTCGCCGTCCTGGTGCATGTCCTCGGCGAGACCATCCGGCATACCGGGCAGGCCGACATCCTGCGCGAGGGCGTGGACGGCCGGACCGGGCTGCGCCCCGAACAGGAGCAGCCGATCGACGAGGAAGCCCGCGCGGCCCACCGCACGAAGATCGAGCAGGCGGCGAAGGCGGCCACACGCGCACACTGACGCACGCGAACGACGTGGATGGTTCTCAGGCGGGGCGGCGGGCCATCCACGTCTCGCGCGTGGACCGTACGACGAGGTCGTCGCGGTGGCGCACGTCCTCGGGCCCGCCGTCGACGAGCCGGTCGAGCGCGGCCAGATCCTCGGCGTCGACGCGCCCTTCGAGGGTGCCGCGGATCCGCTCGAAGACGAGGTAGGCGTACCGCCCCGCCCCCTCGGGCAGCGGCGCGCGCAGCTCCCACCGCTCGGCGCGCTCCTGCTCGACGGGGAGACCGGCAGCGGCGAGCAGGGCGCCCCAGTCGGCCCCGCGGTGCGGCATCCGCTCGGCATGCAGACCGTCGAGGGCCTCGCGGCAACGGGCCTCCAGCTCACCCCACGGTCCGTCCTCGGCCAGGAACTTCGGCATCCCGTCCACCTCGGCGACGGCCAGGAGCCCGCCGGGGCGCAGCGCGGCACGGATACCGGCGAGGGCGGCCGCGGGGTCGTCCAGGTGGTGCAGCGAGGCCGACGCCCAGACGAGGTCGGCGTCGACGACCCCGGGCAGCCCCGCACCGGCGTCGGCCTCCAGCGTGCGCACACGGTCGCCCAGCCCCCGGTCCCGGGCCGCCGAGGTGAGCCGCTCCAGCATGGCGGGCGAGCTGTCGACGGCGGTCACACGGGCGGTCGGGAACTGCTCCAGCAGGGCGAAGGTGCCGGTCCCGGTGCCCGAGCCGAGGTCGACGATGTGCCGGACGTCGTCACCGGCCAGACAGGCGATCCGCCCGGTGAGCGCGGTCAGATGCGGCGCGAAGAGGGCGGCGTCGAGGTCGAGGATCTCGGGCAGACCGTTGGGCGTCGCATCGGAGTCGTGGGCGTGGCTGTGGCCATGTCCGTGGGCGTTGCCGTGACCGTTGCCGTGGGTGTGGCCGTGATCGTGACGGTGGGCGGGGGCCGTGGTGTGTGCGTCGTGAGCCATGCCGTCGAGCGTACGGCTGGATTGCGTAAGGCGCATAGCGACTTGCCGATAACGCAAGGAGGAGGTGGTCGCGGCGGCCTCGCGCGCAAGGCGGGATACGAAACAGAGGGCGAGCCCGGTGGATCTCACCAGCCGGTACGGGGCGGCGCGAAGCTGTCGGTGGTCCGCTTCGGCAGCCGGTTGGGTCGAGGGGCTCCTGTGTGAGCGCCTAGGTGAGCCACCGGCGGACAAACGGAGCAGCCCCGAACACGAACAGGGCGAAAATGAAGACCCGTTGGAGCCCTGGCTCGACAAGAAGCTCGCTGTCACGGAGCCCGTATGTGGCGTACAGGTTGGCAGCCAGGTCTGTCGCCATGACCCCGCATGCGAGGTCGAAGCCGATCCGCTTGCCGCGCAGCAGAAGCACGGCGGCAAGCGGATCGAGGACGGCGAGCGACGACCAGTAGAGGTTGAGCCAGCCGGGAGCCCACGCATGGGCCCACAGCCCCTGGCGCGCGAGATCGCCGACATGCGCGACGCCACCCACAAGGATCAGCACGGCCGCGATCACCCAGATCACCACGACAACCGACCAGGGCGCCCGCACACGCCCCATCCACCCGCTGACGCCGGGCGCCGTTCCGCGTTCGCCCGCCCTCAACAACGCAGCCCGACAACGCCCCAGCCCCGCAGCTCCGCTTGGCTGATGACGTCGCCCCACCCCCGGAGCAGCCCGGCGAAGGTGTCGAAGTCATTGATCCGCCCGAAGTCGGCACGGGAGTGCTGATCGAACGGGCCACGCAACAGGCCCAGTTCAGGGCCGGCGGAATTCCAGAGAACCTTGAGTGAGGAGACGGCGGACGGCCGGCGCCACAACAGATGGCCGCTGTGCGCAGGAGCCTCGTCCGTCATCACGAGCGCCGGCGCCTCCCGGACGTCCTCCCGATCGGGCATGTACTCAAGCCCACCCCAGAAAAGAGGATCGATGAACCGGTCCACGCCCGACCGCAGCCCCGGCTCGACGAACGCCCGGATCTCCTCCCACCGCTCACCCGCCCAGAAGTGATCCTTGTACGAGGAGCCGACGACTCCGAAGTCGAACTTCCCGAACCAGCCGGGGGTCGGGGGAGTGGGCCAGAACCACTGGGGCTCGACGGACGCCGGCTGGTCCGGCCCGCTGGCCCACCACTCCTCGTCCACCGAGTCGGCGGCCTCGTACAGCACTGCGGAGTGCCGATCCTCCGGTACCGACATGAGGTGGTCCCAGTCGACGATCAGCACGTCCATGCATATGCCCATGACGGTAAATCGTAGACGGCGCACCACGAACCTATCCGCCATGCTGAACGTGATAGCCGGCGAAGTGCACGGAGAGTGAGGCCGCCCGGAACGGCAAGGACTTCCTGTCCTTCTTGAAGAAGGTGGTGAAACCGCACACCGGCAAGGATGCCCGTCCGCACGTCCACCCAGATCGAGATCTGGTTCGGAACCCTCCCCCGGCAATCGATCCGCCGCGTCATGTTTTCCAACGTCAACGTTCTGATCAAACAGATTCGCGAATACATCAACTCCTGGAACGAGAACGCCAACCCGTTCACCTGGGCTGCGGCCGCCGACGAGGTCCAGGCGAAGGTAAGAATCGTTGAGGTCAACGCGAAGAAACTCGTAAGTAACAACTCGGACTGGCGTGAACAGGATCGCGACCAGGAGGGAACTCAGGTGGGGAATTCGCCGATCCAGGTGCGTTCCAGGAGGTGCTTGGGGAGGTAGCCTGATTCGATATCGAGTGGGAACTCGGCGTCGTAGGCGAGGCAGGCGATGGCGAGGGGGCCGAGGGCGATGCTGCCGTCGATGTCTGTGGCGCGATCCTCGTTGAGGGTCCAGTAGGTCTTGTGGAGTTTGAGGGCGTCGGCGAGGGTGGAGGTGAATCCGTCTCGGTCGTTGCGGACGTAGTGGTAGAAGAGGTTGATCGGCGGGTAGAGCACCGCCTGGAGCAGATCTTGTGGTGCGACGCGGGCGATGGCTGGGTCGGATGCCTCGATGGTGGCGATGAGCTTGTCCGCGAGGCCGGGCCGCCGGAGCCACCAGCTCTGGAGGGTGTCGACCCAGTGGTAGATGTACTCGTCGTAGGAACCCTCGGGCGAGCGGAGCCGGTCCAGGGTGATCTCGCTGAGCTGGGTCATGCGTTCCTGGTCGCGGCAGATGACGGCCAGCCAGAACGCGGTCAGCCAGGTGCCGGCGTCGGCTGTGGACAGCGGGCCGATCGCAGGGATGGACCGCACCTTGCGGTTGATCCGGCACTCGACGGCGCCTTCCTGTATGGCTGTCACGGCGAACAAGGCTGAGCCGATCTGCAGGGCTTTGACCGTGGATTCCCATGTCTCGACGCCTGCCGCCCGGGGGTCGATCACGCACCTGGCGTGCAAGGTCAGGCGGGCAGACCCGAAGGCTGAGTCGATGAGTGCCGCCGTCTTCTCAAGATGAATAATTTCCTCGGCCAGATCTTCGTCAAGTCCTTCAGCGAGGCGTTCCGCATCGGCCCCGGTCGGCAGATCGTGGCGGGCAATCTCTACAGTCATTGGTAGGTTCCCATGTCCATTTCGGATCGCCCGATAAGGAGAGGTGCTGTCACAGTTCTACTGATTCTCATCCAGTGAGTCGAGATGGTCGGCGTCCAGAGAGGCAAGCGGCTGGCGATCGAGGTACTGATCCAGATTGGCCAGTCGGACGCGGTGGGCGACGAAGTCGATGAACCCATTTTCGATCCAGAATCCGCCACCTCGCTCGAAAAGGATGATCGGTGGTTCGAAAGGATCTGGGGGGTCAGATAATGTCGGGGGAGCTTCATCGGGAAGCGATACCCAATTCAAGGCGAAACGGCAGATCCGTCCAGTCAGTGGGTTGCTTGCATGTTCAGTTAGAAAACTATTCAACCGGAATGCGATTTCTGGATTTTAGGCTACCGAAGGATCTACCCGGCGTGCAATATCAACGAAGGGTCAGTCTTCGAATCGACCGAAACCGGAGATTGGGACTGAGGAACCCTTATTAAGCTCTTGTATCCGGATTGCGGATCGAAAGAGGTGCTCGCCCATAAGTAGAGCATGGGATGCGCCATGGATGAAACTACGTTCCTCCTTCAGTCGGCGAATCGCGAAGATTCGATCCGTGAGGGATTCTGTATCTATTTTCTTTATTGTAGACTAGTGCCCTTCGGCTTTTCATCGTCCCACTGGTCGTGGGCGATGATCCTGAGAATGTCAGGTCGTCAGGAACCAACCTCGCGCGCCCAACCGAAGTGGGAGGAACTCTCTCGTCAGGTAGTCCGACTCGACATCGATCGGGAATCCGCTGTCGTAAGCCATGCAGGCGAGCACCATGCGGCCGCTTGCAGAACCCGCAGTTTCCGCTGCGTTCGCTCGCCACCCACACGATATCGGTCTCTTTACGTAGGGAACTCTCCTGCCCAGTCCCGTTCCAGGAGGGCGATGGGGAGGTAGTCGGATTCCACGTCGATGGGGAGACCCAAGTCGTAGGCGAGGCATGCCATGGCGAGAGGCGGGAGGGCGACCAGGCCGGTAGCCTGGAGCGCGTTGTCTTCTGTGCTCCAGTACTCCTTGTGCCACTGGAGAGCATCGGTCAATGCTCTATTGAATCCGGCGTGATCGTCGCGGACCAGGCGGTGGAACATCTCCATCGGCGGGTAGAGGAGTTTCGCCGTTGTCTGAGAGTCGTTGAGCTGGCTGTTTTGGGGGTCCGTGCCATCGATTGCTGCCACCAATTTGGAACCCAGGTCTGGTCCACCGAGCCAGTAGGCCTGAAGGGTCTCTACCCAGTCGTAGATAAATTCGTCGTGAGGCGCCCCGGATTCCTTGAGCAGAGATACCGGTACCTGGCACAAGGTAGTCAGCCGGCCCTTCTCTCTGCAGACCATTGAGAGGTAGAAGGCCGTCAGCCAAGTTCCCGCGTGCGTGTAGCGCTGCGGACCAGTCGTTCGGAGTGTCCGATCCTTCTCCGCGATGCGGCAGTGCACCTCTTGTTCTGCTGTGTTCATTGTGGCGAACGTTGCGGAGCCTACCTGCATGGCGTTGACCCACGCCTTCCAGGTAGGCAGGAGGGATGCCTCGGTGTCCAGAAGGCAGTGTGACTTCGCGAGCGTGAGCGTCAACTGGAAGGCGTCGCCCAGGCGGGTGGAGTCGGCCTCCAAGCCTTCGATCAATCCTTCCGCGCTATTTTGGAGTACGGCAAGTCCTGCCGTCGCATTCCCTGTTCGGAAGGGGTGGCGGGAAACAGTGACCGTCAACGTACTTCTCCTCAGAAGATCTTGAAGTGCTTCATTTGAGCCCCAGCATACTTGCCATGGTTTTCTGTGGCCTGAACGAGAACGTACTGAAGGGATCTGTCCTCGATCGCGGCCCGAATCTCCGCGGCGTACTTGGCGTCAAGTGGGGATGTCAGGGCGCGTGATTCCATGTCGGCGAGGATGGTGCGGACGTATTCCAGGGTGCCCTGCTTCACCATGGTGCCACTGTCGAGATCTCCGCTGCCTTGTCGCCAGTCCAGGACGGCTTTAGGGCCCTTTGCCTCGACGATTACCAGTTTGCCCTCTTTGGTTCGCCAGAGCTGGTCGAACCTCTTGGAGCCATTAGGCGTTTGAGGAAGGTCTGTGACCTCCCGGGAGCCCGCGAACCTCTCCTGGAGCATGATGTGGCGACGAGCCGCCTCCTCGCCCAATGCCTCCCCTAGCTTGCTGTTGTTCGACACTCCTACGCCGACCGTTTCATCAAACCTTGCCTGTGCTTGGGCGAGCGCGTCGGCATTGCTGGTGGAGGGGTCGGTCTTGTAGTGCTCCTTCGCGGCGTTGAGATCCATGCCTGCCCTGCGCTTCGCTGAGACTTCGTCCAAGTGCTTCAGATCGTCGGGGCTGACGGTGGAGCGACCTCGGTGGATGGGTTCCAGCAGGAAGCTTTCCCCGCTCGCGTAAGGCAGGCCGTCCGCTGCCATCCAGCCGCCGCCCTCCCGGCGGGCGAGCTTGGGTAGGAGCTGGCCATCGACCTTTCGACGGGAACTCTCGCGACGGCCTATCTCGTCGTAGTTTTCGCGGAACCAAGACCCACCTTCGTTTGCCAGCCGTACGTGTTCCCGGGTGATTGCCGCTCGCTGTTCAGGTGTCCGGTCATGAGGAGGCACGTCGCGAGCCGCCTCATACTCCGCGATGGCCGCAGCTTCGTCCGGCGTTCGTGCGGGAACGTCGTGACCACGGGCATTCGCAGCCGACGCGTCCGGGACAGCGCTGTCAGTCGCAGCGCTGCCCGATCCGCCGTGACTGCCTCCTGCTGGAGGTATCTCCGCGTTGCCGTTGCCCGCGCTGGTGCCGTTTGTGTGGGATGCGCTGGACGTTCCCCCGTCCAGGCTGTTCGCCGGGACATGATCGCCCTGGCCGCCCCGCGGGCCACCGCCAGGCGTGCTGTTGTCCACGCTGTTGGTCGGCAGGTTGTGCGCGGTTCCGCCCGGTGACCTGTTGAGGTTCGAGGCGTCGTCGCCCGTCCGGCCGAGGTCGTCGCCAACTCGGCCCGCGTCGCCCAGGTCAGAGCCCAGCCGTACCGTGTCGCTGCCTCCGCGTGCGCCCGCGCCGACGAGGGCCGACTGTTCGGCCGGGGTACGGGGCAGGGGGCTGTCCGCGTCCGTTCTGGCGGAAGCGCCGTCCGTCGGGTTCTCGCGTTGGGCGGCTGTGTGGTGCTGTCTGAGGGTGCCGTCCTCTCCGAGGATGTTGCCCTGGCGGTCGAGGTGGACGACGTTGCCGTCGGCGTCGACGCCTCTGAAGGTGCCCTCGGGCAGGGCGGTGGTGCCCTCCGGGAGCTTGAGGGCGCCTTCCTGGATCGGCAGGGAGCCCGCGGGCGGGGTCACGCCTTCGGGGAGGTGGTAGACGCCGTCGCCGAGGTCTACCGCTCCGGTGGGGATCTTCGCGCCGTCCGGGAGCTTGACCGAGCCCTTCGGGATCTCGAACGCGCCTTCCGGGACTGCCGTGCCCTCGGGCAGATGCAGGGTGCCGTCGCCGAGTTTGAACGCGCCGTCCGGCAGCGTGATCGCACCGGGTGGCAGGGTCGGCACCTCGACCCGACCCATGCCCTTGATGCCGGCCATCACATCGCTGATCTTGGACATGCCCGCGCCGGCGCCCTTGAAGAGGTACGTGGTCGGGTCGACGACGCGGCTCGCCTTGTTCGCGAAGGAGATGGCCTTCGCCGCGGCGGCTGCCTTGCCCGCGCCGGAGACCCCGCCTCCCGCGCCGCCGGTGAAGATCGTTGTCAGGGCGTTGAAGGTGACCGCGCCGCCGGCCCGCGCCGGGTTCTCGCCCCACTGGTCGTAGGCGATCAGCGCTTTGCCGGTCTCCTTCATCGCGTTGCGCGCGTCCCGGGCGAAGCCCGGCAGGTCCTTCTCCGGGGTCAGCCACAGCACGTGCGGGGCGGCGACGGTGAGGATCACACCCGTGGCAAGGTTCCCCAGGCCGGTCCAGGCCTGCTTGGCCGTGTCCCAGCCCTCCGTGCCGAACAGGGTGCCCAGGCCCTTGACCGTGCCCCAGACGCCGTCGACGACGAAGCCCTTGCCGAAGTCCCAGACGTGTTCGTAGAACTGGTACCAGCGGGTCGACTCCTTGACCGGATCGCCCCAGGGCAGCCCCTTGGCCTGCTTCAGGGCCTCGGCGTCGTACCCGTACATGTGCTTGCCGTTGGAGCCGTCATTCGTCGTGAGCGGCTTGCCGCCCGGGACCATAGCGATGATCTTGTTGTAACAGGCGCGCTCCACCGCCTGGAACGCCGCCCAGGTTTCCCTGATCTCGTCGCGGCGGTGATTGTTCTCCTCGACCAGGTCGCCGTCCTCGCGCCACTTGTCGTCCGCGTTGACCTTGACGAGGAACGCACCCGCGTCCCGCTTGAGCTGCCTCAGCTTCTCGACCAGCGGGTGCGCCTCGTCCGAGTAGGCGCTCAGCGCACCGGTGATCGTGGCGAGGTCGGACTTCAGCGCCGCCCCGCGGTCGGCGACCGGTTTCGTCGTCGCGAACAGCTGATCGGCCTCGGGGGCCTGGTAGAAGGCCTGTAGACCGCCGAAGCTGCTGTGGATGTCGCCCGCGGCCGTGGCGATCTTCGCCCCGTCCTTGGTCAGCTCCTTGACCGTGGAGTCCAGCAGAGCGAGGTCGCCCGTGAAGACCGGGATGCCCTCCAGGACCACGGGCTGGTCATCACTCACTTCGCACCCCGAAGGTCCTTCAGCAGGTCCAGACGCACCGACTTCGCCGCGTTCTGCGCCTGCTTCGCCGTGTCGAGGTCGCCCTCCACATACTCGTTCGTCGCCGTCGCCGCACCCAGTACAGCCGCCTGGATCCGCTCCGACATCGACGTCAGCTGCGCCTGCCGCGCCGTCACGTACTCACCCAGCGCCGCCGCCACCGGCCCCGACGCCGCCCGCGACAACGGTGCCTGCCCCGGTGCCACCGGACCGTGCAGCGGTGTACTCGCAGCAGTTCCCGGAACCGCGGTCCCCGCCGACTGCGCGGCCTCCCCGAGGTCCTTCATCAGCGTGTTCAGCGCCTTCTCCAGCTCACCGGCATGCACCCCGACGACCTTCAACTGGCCCTGCACACCCTGCGGCTTGATATCCCACCCGGTCATCCCACATCCCCCGTACGCACACCAAAGCCGAGCCGCCCACCCGCACGACGGGCGGCAACACGAAGCCGGCCGGCGGTCAGCCGATGCTGTCGACGGCGGCCTTCGCCCGCGCCAGCGTCTGCGTGGCCGTTCCGTCGTTCTTCTCCAACGTCGTCCGCAGCAGCCGGATGATGTTCCGTACCTCCTGCGACGTCGCGTTCCACCGCAGTTCCTTGCCGTGGTACTCATCCGCCACGCCATCGGCCGCGAAATCGTTCATCGCCGCCTTCACCTGCGTGTCCCGCGCCGTGATCACCTGCTCCAGGCGACCGATCACCACCTGAAGCGCCGCCTGCACCTCAGTCGAAGCGCCCGTGTCGTACGAACGCCGGTCCGTGCTTCCCGCCATCACTCATCACTCCCCGTCAGACAAAAACCGTACGAAGCCCACACCGCGACCGGAGTCAGCGGCCGCCGAAACGTGCGGCGTCGAAATTCGCCGACGCCATCTGCGACTTCGCGTTCTCGCCCTGCTCCTGGTCACCCGAGCCGAACGCCGCGTCCATCCCCGACTGACCGCCCAGAATCCCCGACAGCGACGCGTTCAACGCCTTCGTGATCTCGTCCGAACGCGCCTTGAAGTCGTCGAACGCGACCTTCCCGGCTCCGTTGAACTTCCCCTCCAACGGCTCCGCGGCCGCGATCAACTGCTGGATCAGCGTGCCCAGATCCGTACTCGCGCCCTGCGAATCCGACAACAGCCTCGACAGGACCGAAGCCCCCATGTCGAACTTCATGACATCCCCCGCCCTACTGACACATCGAACGAACATGCGTATGCGTATGTCTCTGTCTATCAACCGCTACATCACTACTGCAATCTGCAATCAGCCAGATTGCGGCCGGTGAGCGTCTACGCCCCCTTGAGATGCCGCATCAGCCTCTCGAACTCCTGCCACCCTGCCAGATCCGAAGGGTCCCCCGGCAGCGGGTAGTACAGAGCAGGCCTGGTCCTCGGGCCGAGCCGCACCGGTTGCTCGGTCAGCGGCGTACGCCTCGCCCGGTCTCCCGGCATCGCGCGGACCTCCTCCGCGCCCAGCACGAAGGCCAGCGGGACCCCTGGTCCCTCGAAGCGTGGAGGTACGGCTACATCGCGGCGCGCTTTGCGAAGTTGTACGAGCATCGACTGGAGGTGGTGGCGTGTGGCGAGCGCCTCGGCGGCCGCGGGCAGGGTGTCCAGCGGAGGTTCCTCGTCGGCGCCGTAGCCGAACGCCAGCGTCACCTCCTCCTCCACGCCCGCCTTCGTCCGCGTGATGCGTACGGTCGCGATTCCTGGTCGCGAGCGGCTTCCGACCACCACGAGCCAGGTCGGTTCCGGCGCCCGCTCGTACGCCACGTCCGTCAGCCGACCGAGCGACCAGGGGAGGGTCGCAGGTTCCGATGTGCCCCAGCCGGCCGGCGGTTCGCCCGTCAGCTCCCGCCACACCGTCTCCAGGCCGCCGCCGAGCACCAGCCGCTCGTCCGCGGGGTGCACCATGCGGAAGGTCAGCCCCAGTTGGCGTTCTCCGGTGTCCCGGACCTCCCGGTAGGCGGCTGCTACCGGGGTGTGCGGGTCGTCCTCCGTGGCGTCGGGTGAGAGGACCGGGTCGAACGCGCCGTCCTGCCAGCGCAGTACCGCCCCCGTCAGGCCGTCGTAGTAGCCGTCGCGTTCGTCCTGGACGATCCAGCGGGACGGCCAGCCGCCCAGTGCGTCCCGTACGGCGGGGGAGAGCATGGTGCCCGCCGGGCTGACGATCTGAAGGCCCAGGCTCGCCTCCGCCGCCGCGCGGAACGCGTCCGAGAGCCAGGCCGTCATGGCCACCACCGGGCGGTCCTGGATGACGACAGCGACCTTGCCGGTGAGCACGTCGATGGCGGGCCGGTCCGCCGCCGGTTCGGGGGCGACGCTCACGCCGTCGGTCTTCACCACGGCGATCGAGCCGGCCGCGTCCGGCGGCCAGGCGGAGCCGCCCACCAGCGTGGCCAGGCGGGCCGCGAACGTGCCCGCGAGCGCCTCCGCTTCCGCGACGCCCGTCGTGGCGCGTGCCTCCGTCCACCAGTACGGGACCGGGGGCGCCGTGGTCCCGAGCAGCCGCTCGGCCTCACCCTCGACGGAGACCAGCAGCGGCGCCTCCACGGAGACGAGTGGGCGGCCCTCCGCGTCGCAGAGCTGGATCACCGCACCCTCGCCGCGGGTGCCCACCAGCTTGTCCGGGCCGCCCGAGAGCAGGCCCGCCAGTACGGCCCAGGGGTCGGGCATCCGAGAGGTGAGGGCGATGACGTCCTTGGTCATGGCGTGGTCGTCCGGTCCTTCGTCGATCGGTGGTGGGTGTGCGAGAGCAGTGCGCCGTGCCGTGGTCTCACATCGGCGCATACACCGTCTGGATCAGGCGGTTCGGCTGACCCCTGCGGATGAACACGCCCCGGCCGGGAGCTTGTTGAGAGGCGTACACGCCGGGGAACAGCTGGCCCTCGCTGCGGTCGCCCGCCATCAGCAGTGCCGAGGCCCCCGACTCCCGCAGACCCTGCACCAGCGGCTCGTACATGCCGCGCGACGCACCGGCGACCCGCCGCGTCAGGACGAAGTGAAGGCCGATGTCGACCGCCGAGGGGATGTACGGGAGGAAGGGCGACAACGGGGACTGCCCGGCGGTCGTGAGGACGTCGTAGTCGTCGACCAGCACCACGATGCGAGGGCCCTTGCCCCAGTTGCCGGGTTCCAGGTCCTCCAGGCGCGCGTTCTCGTCGGGCAGTCGCTTCTCCAGTTCGGTGGCGATGCCGGCCGAAAGCCCCGCACAGAGCTTGGAGTTGTACGCGTAGCCTCCGTTGAACTCCTCAGGTACCGCACCGCGCAGCGAGCGCCGCGGATCCATCACGGCGAACACCAACTCGTCCTCGCCGTACCGGTCGATGAGGCCGTGTGCGACGGTCCGCAGCAGGTTCGTCTTTCCGCATTCGCTGTCGCCCAGCACCAGCAGGTGCTGATCGTGCTGGAACAGGTCGAGCAGTACGGGCGCGAGCGCCGACTGGTCGAGCCCGATCGGTACACGGGTGGGCTCGGCCGCCGGGCCCGGCAGCGAGTGCGGCTCCAGAAGGTGCGGCAACACCCGCACCGGCTGCGCCACTTCGCCGTTCCAGGTGGCCCGCACCGTGCGGGCCGTACGCTCCAGCACCGCGCCCAGGTCCGCGGTGTCCTCGACCCCGTCCGTACGGGGAAGTGCCACCTGGGCGAAGAGCTTCCCGTCGGTGAGGACGCGGCCGGGCTCGTCCGGCGACAGGGTCTCCGCGAGCTTGCGGTCGATGCCGGACTCGCCGGGGTCGTTGAGGCGCAGCTCGACGCGCGTGCCGAAGTTGGACTGGATGGCGATGCGCACGTCGTTCCAGCGCAGCATGCCCGCGACGACGTGGATGCCGTAGCCGCCGCCGCGCTTGAGGATGTCGGCGATCGCGTCGTCCAGCTCGTCGAAGTCGTCGCGGAGCGCGCCGAATCCGTCGATGACGAGAAGGATCTCGGCCGACGCGAGTTCGGGCAGCCGGCCGGCCGCGTGCAGGGTGCGCAGTTGTTCGACCGAGTCGATGCCGTGCTCGCGGAAGAGGTCTTCGCGCAGCGCGAGCATCGTGCGGACCTCCTCGACGGTACGCGCCGCCCGTTCCCGGTCGGCGCGGCCCGCGATGCCGCCGACGTGCGGCAGACCCGACAGTGCCTGGAGGCCACCGCCGACGAGGTCGAGTCCGTAGACGCCGATCTCGCGCGGAGTGTGGGTGAGCGCGAGGGAGAGGACGAGGGTGCGCAGCAGTGTCGTCTTGCCCGACTGCGGTCCGCCGATCACCGCCGCGTGGCCGCCCGCCACCGTGAGGTCCAGGAACCACTGCCCCTGCCACTGCTTGGCCGGGTCGTCGAGCAGGCCGACGGGAACGCGAAGCGGCCTCCGGCGTCCTTCAACGGCCGCTCCGGTCAGCCGCATTCCGTGCGGCCCGATGTCCAGCGGACCGGCGACGGTGTCCAGCGCGGTGGCCGTGGGCAGGGGCGGCAGCCAGATGCTCCGTACGGCGGCGGCAGCTCCGGTCAACTGGTCGACCATGACGCCGAGTTCCGTCGGTCCTGTTTCGCGGCGGCGGGGCGCCGGCTCCGGGGACTGGCGTGCCTCGTCCGGTCCGGCCAACGTGTTGAACGCCTCGTACGGCAGCGCAAGCGGGCCGGTGTCCTCCTCGTCCCGGCTGCGGACCGGACCGCGGTAACCCCCCGACACGTACCCCGCCTTGAAGCGCGCGTAATGGCTCGTGTCGACCTTCAGATAGCCGAATCCCGGCAGCGGAGGCAGGTGGAAGGCATCCGTGGTGTCCAGGACCGTTCGGGACTCGTCGGCGGAGAAGGTACGCAGGCCGAGCCGGTAGGAGAGATAGGTGTCCAGGCCCTTGAGTTTGCCGCCCTCGATGCGCTGGCTGGAGAGCAGCAGATGCACACCGATGGAGCGGCCGATCCGGCCGATGGAGAGGAACAGGTCGATGAAGTCCGGTTTCGCGGTCAGCAGTTCGCCGAACTCGTCGATCACCACGAACAGGTGCGGCAGCGGGTCAAGGTCCGGCCGCTTCTCCGCGCGCAGAGCCGCGTAGTCCCCGATGTCCGCGACGTTCCCCGCGTCCTTGAGGGCCTGCTGGCGGCGCTTGACCTCACCGGCGAGGGAGGAGTGGACCCGCTCGACGAGCCCCGCCTGGTTCTCCAGATTGGTGATGACCCCGGCCACGTGCGGCAGTTCCGCGAACGGCGCGAACGTCGCCCCGCCCTTGTAGTCGACCAGCACGAGCGCCAGATCCTCCGGCGGATGCGTGGCCACCAGAGCGAGGACGAGCGTGCGCAGCAGCTCCGACTTCCCCGAACCCGTCGCTCCCACGCACAGTCCGTGCGGGCCCATCCCCAGCTCCGAGGACTCCTTGAGGTCCAGCAGCACCGGCTCGTGGGAGTCGCTGATGCCGATCGGGACGCGCAGGAAGGCGCGTTCGCCGCGCGGCGCCCACAGCCGGTCCAGGTCGAGCCGGGCCACGTCGTCGATACCGAGCATCGCCGCGAACTCCACCGGACCGGACAACGGCGCGTCCACCAGGGACTCGGCGGACAGCCGCAGGGGCGCGAGCATCCGGGCCAGCCCCTCGGCGAACGGAATGCCCGCCTCGTCGACCGTGCCCTGCGCCACCACCGGCTCCGGAGTCCTCAGGTCCTCGATGGTCACGTCAGTGCCGTCGACCGTGATCCGTACGCTGACCTGTCCCGGCTCCTGCACCCTCCGCTCCAGCAGGTGCAGCACGGTGACACCCATCTCGCGCAGACCGACGGCGTCGTCCGGGCGGGGCAGGTCGACGGCGTCCTCACCGTGTCCGTCGGTGACGACGAGCAGCCGGGAGTTCATGGACAGCGCGTCCCGGCCGGCCAGACCTCGGCGGACCTCTGCCGCGTAGGAGGCACGGCGACGCAGCTCCGCCCCGATCTGCCGGGCGAGCTGCGGGGCGGAGGGCGCGATGCGGCGGGCGGCGACAGGCCCGTCGTACTGCTCGGTGTCGAGCAGATGCGGCAGCCACTTGGCCCATTCCCAGTCAGCCAAGCGGTCGCCCGGCGCGGCGAGGGCGATCGCCACGTCGTCGGGGGCGTGCAGGGCGGCCGCCTGGACCAGCAGGGCGCGGGCCACCCGCAGGCAGTCCTCGCGGGGGCCGATCACACTGACATTGCCGATCCGGTCCAGCGGGACGGTGAGCGGTAGCTCGGTGCCGTTGCGGAACCGGTTCACCAGCGCCGACGCCTCGTTGAGCATGAACAGGTCGGGCGGCGTGAGCACCGTCGACCCCGGCTCGGCGATCTGCAGATCCCGTACGGGCATCTCGCCGGTGCCGACCCGCACCCGCAGGAAGTCGTCGTCGACCCTGCGCCGCTCCCAGAGGCGCGCCGGGTCCCGCACGATGTCGTACAGGGCGTACGGCGGTGGGTTGAGGACGTCGGCGCGCTCACGCCGTTCCCGCTCCTCGCCAGAGAGCTCCTCCCGCAGGTCCTCCACATAGGCGAGGTAGGCCTCGCGCTGGGTTCGGCGGGTGCGCTGGGCCTTGCCGCGCTGCGAGAAGAGCAGGGCCACGGAGCCGATGACGGTGACCACGAGGATGATCGCGCCGAGGGCGGCGAACTGGCTGTTGCGGATCACCGTCATCATCACGACGGACGACATGACTCCGGCGACCGGCAACAGCGACATCGCGATATTGCCCGCCTTCCCCTCGGGGAGGTTGGGCGGGGCCTCGATGGTGCGGGGAGCGGGCTCGGCCGGCGGCCGGGTGGTCCGGGCGGGGCGGTGGATCAGTCGGGTGCTCATGGGTGTTACCGGCGCTTCTGGGAGAGCTGGAAGACCTCGGCGGCCAGCCGGGTGGCGGCC
>MUNB01000106.1 GCA_002154345.1 Streptomyces griseus | reverse complement strand
GATGAGTATAGGAGACAGCCCCGGCGGCTACCGCCCGCCCGGCCACCGGATGCGCGTACGGATCACAGCTCGCCCTTGCGGGTCAGCTGGTTGAAGGCGATCCACCCCGGCAGCACCGGCAGCCACAGCGTCATCACGCGGTACAGCAGCACCGCCGGCGCCGCGACCTCCTTCGGCAGCCCGACCGCGATCAGGCCCAGCGTCAGAGCGCCCTCGACCGCGCCCATACCGCCCGGCGTCGGGGCGGCCGAGCCGAGCGCGTTCCCGGCGAGGAAGACCACCGCGATGCTCGCGTAACTCAGCTGCGGCACGTCCGGGCCGCTGAACGCCCGGATCGAGGCGTCCAGACAGAGCACGAACAGACCGGTCAGCAGCAGCATGCCGCCGATGCCGGTGAGCAGCTTCTGCGGCCGCTGCACCACGTCCAGCATGCGCGGCACGACCCCGGCGAACAGCGAGCGCACCCGGGTCACCACGAACTTCCGCAGGAACGGAATCGCCGTCACCACCAGCACCAGCACCGCGACCGTCAGCAGACCCGCGATCACCGTCCGGGACGGGGTCAGCGAGTCCGGGGTCTTCTCCGTGCCCGTGAGATAGCCGAACAGCGCCAGCAGCATGATGTGGGCGCCGAGACCGAACAGCTGCGAGGCCCCGACGCTCGCCACCGCCAGACCGGGGCGCACCCCGGCCCGCTGGAGGAAGCGGGTGTTCAGCGCCACGCCCCCGACCGCGGCGGGCGCCACGATCTTCACGAACGAACCGGCCACCTGCGCCTGCACGGTCTTCAGGAACGACACCCGCTCGGGCACGAAGCCCAGCAGGCTCATCGCCGCCGCCACGTAACTCAGCGCCGAGAAGCCGAGGGCGGCCGCCACCCAGCCCCACTCCGCCTGCTCCACGACCGCGCCGAAGTCGGCCTGGGTGACCTGCGAGATCAGGAAGTACGCGGCGATGGCGCCGGCGATGAAGCTGAACAGGGTGCGCGGCTTGATGCGCTCCAGGCGGACCGGTTCGACCGGGGCCTGCGGGCGGATCAGGAGCACCTGGCGGCGGATCTGGGCCAGCAGATCCTCTTCGCGGGCCTCCTCCAGCGCATCGTCCATGGCGCGCTTCTCGGCCTGCTTCTCGGTCCGCAGCGACTTGCGCTCCGCCTTGGAAGCCGCCTTGCCGTCCGTCCCGGGGGCGGAGAGCCCGGCCCTCGCCTGCTTGGCCGCCTGGGAGGCCTCCAGCACCGCCTCCCGCTCGCGCTGCGAACGCTCGCGGGCGATCCGGCGCAGCGTCGCCCGGGTGGAACGGCTGAGCGCGATCGGCTGGAGCAGCGGCAGACAGTCCGCCACCGCGTCCGGGCCGAGCACGGCGAGCGCCCCGGCCACCGACCGCTCCGCGCCCACCCGCAGCCCCAGCGTGGTCAGCAGCTGGGCCACGTCCATCCGCAGCACCAGATCACCGGCGGCGATCTCGCCGCCGCGCAGATCCGTCACGAACGCCCTGCCGGAACGATCCACCAGGAGGGCGTCACCGGTCAGCCTGCGGTGTGCGATCCGCCGCGACTGGAGGGCCTTCACCTGACGCCAGGCGCTGCGCACCAGATCGTCGGTGATCTCCTCGTCCTCCATCGAGTCCAGCGACCGGCCGCCGATGTGCTCGTAGACGAGCATCACCGCGTCCGGGCCCAGCTCGGAGGTGGCGATCAGCTTGGGCGCGTTCGCCCCGGCGGCGATGGCCGCGTACGCGAGCAGCGCCTCCTGCTCCAGCGCCTGGCGCAACGACTGGATGGAGCGCCGCTGGGTGATCCCGCGCAGGGTGAGCCGCCGCCAGGCCCGGTAGAAGAACCCCTGGGCCTGCTGTTCCCGGTCGACGACGGTGACGTCCAGCGGCGGCCCGTCCTCCAGGGTGACCAGATAGCGCCGTCCCCGGTCGCCCTGGTCGGTGCCGTCCTTGTCCGGGGTGTCCTCGGTGCGCATCGCCGCGACCGGCCGGAAGCCCACGTGCCGCAGACCGGCCATCAGGTGCTGGCCGGTGGGGCGGACGTTCGGCGAGCCGACCGCGTACAGCGTTCCGTACGCCACCGTCCAGCCGATCAGCACGGTGAGGATGATCGAGAACGGGGTGGTGTACCCGCCGACGAGCATCGCGAACGCGTCGAGCAGCAGCACCACCCACAGCACCACGCGCCAGCGCGGCCGCCGGGCCATGCCGACCGCCGTCATGTACGCGATGACCGGTGCGAGATAGCCGTGCACCGGGTCGGTCAGCCCGCCGGTCGTCTGCGGCTGGGTCAGCGCGTCCTGGATGGTGCCGGGAGCGGTCCGCGACACCCAGAGATCGGTGGCGAGCGTCACCCCGTGGGCGAGCACGGCGGCGAGCACCCCGTCCGCGATCCGCAGCCCGTCGCGTTTGATCAGACGTTCGATGGCGAAGGCGACCGGCACCAGCAGCACGGCGATGCTGGACACCAGGCCGGCGATCTTGATCAGCAGATCGGGCGCCTGCTCGGTGCCCTTGGAGATGTCGTCCTCAAGACCGGTGGTGGTGCCCTGGGCGAACGCGGCGATCGAGAACAGGATCGCGATCGCGAGCACCCCGATGAGCAGCCGCATCAGGTCGGAGGGGCGGTGCACCCGGGCGGGGAGCAGCGGTTCGTCGCCGGAGACGCGGTCGGTCAGGGCGGCCTCGGCGGAGGCGAGCGTCGAGCCCGCCAGATGTCCGGTGGTGGACGTCGTGGGGCCGTCGGCGCGGAGGGCTCCGGGGGACTCGGGACCGCCCTGCGGGCGCTCCCCGGCATCGGAGGCGTCCGCCGCCTTCGGTGGCTGCACGCCCTGCTCCTTCGTCGCCTCTGGTTCGTCTTCGTGTTCTGGTATCACCGGTCACCGCCCGCATGATGGTGGCACGGCCCGTAGACGGAGGAGGGCATCAGGGTGCATCGCACGGGCGCGGGAAGCGCAACATACGCTCCTTTGCACCCGCGCGCACGCTGTGTGCGCGGACGGAAACCGTTTCGGCCGGGCTGTCGGTGGCGTACGGCAGGATGGGCCGGATGAGCCAGCACCAGACGGACGGGGGCGGCCCCGGCACCGCCCCGGCCGGCGGCGGTCCGCCGGAACACGCGGAGCTGCCGGAGTACGCGGAGCGCGTCCTCGACGTGGCCGATCTCATCCCGCCCGGCCGGGTGATGACCTACGGCGACATCGCGGAGTGGCTGGGCGAGGGCGGGCCCCGCCAGGTCGGCCGGGTCATGGCGCTGTACGGATCGGCCGTGCCGTGGTGGCGCGTCGTCCGCGCCGACGGGACGCTGCTGCCCTCCCACGAGCTGCGGGCGCTGGACCACTACCGCGCGGAGGGCACCCCGCTGCGCGAGGCGTCCCGGCAGGCGGAGGGGCACATCCCGCGGATCGACATGCGCCGCGCCCGCTGGGACGGGCACGCGCGCGGCGACGGGGGCGGTCCGGGCGAGAAAGCTCACACCTGACAGCTTCCGCCATCGGCCCGCCCGGGCGGCGCCCCGACGCGGCAGCGCACGTGACGAGGGACGCAGCGCGGCCGCCGCCTCCCGCGCCGTCGCTGGCGTAGCGTCGTCATCGCGCGGCACGCTCCGCCCCTTCCTCTTCCCCGTCTGCACCGACCCTGTTCCTCTTCACCCGTACACCTACGTACACCCACGCACATCAACGCACATCCACGCATATCCACAGGACCGGCGATCCACGTGAGTTCCTCCTCCACCCGGCACAGTCCGCACCGTGAGTCACGGCCGCGGACCACGGGTGCGTACCGGCTGGTGCGCACTCCGCCGGGTTCGGTGGATCCTCCTCTGCTGGACGCAGGCCAGCGCGCGGTGGTTGACCACCCGGGCGGTCCGCTGCTGGTCCTCGCCGGGCCCGGCACCGGCAAGACCACCACCCTCGTCGAATCCGTCGCCGCACGGGTGAACCGGGGCGCCGACCCGGCCCGCATCCTCGTCCTCACCTTCAGCCGCAAGGCCGCCGTCGAACTGCGGGACCGGATGGCCGCCCGCCTCGGCGCGGCCCGGGGTCCGCAGGCCACCACGTTCCACTCGTACTGCTACGCCCTGGTCCGGGCCCACCAGGACGCCGACCTCTTCGCCGATCCGCTGCGGCTGCTCTCCGGGCCCGAGCAGGACGTCACCGTCCGCGAACTGCTCGCGGGCCAGCTCGACCTGGAGAAGGAGGGCCTGGCCCATGTCCGCTGGCCGGACGAGCTGCGGTCCTGCCTGACCACCCGCGGCTTCGCCGACGAGGTGCGCGCCGTGCTGGCCCGCAGCCGCGAACTGGGCCTCGGCCCGGACGCGCTGGCCGCCTTCGCCGCCCGCACCGGCCGCCCGGACTGGAGCGCGGCGGCCCAGTTCCTCGCCGAGTACCTCGACATCCTCGACGCCCAGGGCGTCCTGGACTACGCGGAGCTGGTGCACCGCGCGGTCCTGCTCGCCGAGCGCCCGGAGGTGGCGGCGGAGCTGGCCGGCCGGTACGACGCGGTGTACGTCGACGAGTACCAGGACACCGACCCCGCCCAGGTGCGCCTGCTGCACGCGCTGGCCGGGAACCGGGGGCGCGGCGAGGACCCGAGCGGCGGGCGGACGCTGATCGCCTTCGGCGACCCCGACCAGTCGATCTACACCTTCCGGGGCGCCGACGTGAACGGCATCCTCGACTTCCCGGACACCTTCCGCCGGGCGGACGGAGGCCCCGCGCCGGTGGGCGTCCTCACCACCTCCCGCCGCTCCGGGGCCGGACTGCTGGCGGCGACCCGGCTGCTCACCCGCCGGATGCCGCTGACCCGGCTGCCCGGCGACACGGTCCGCGCCCACCGCGACCTCCACGCCGTCCGGGACGGCGGCCGCGTCGAGACGTACACCTACCCGACCACGTCCACGGAGCTGGAGAACATCGCGGACCTGCTGCGCCGCGCCCACCTGGAGGACGGGGTGCCGTGGCAGGAGATGGCCGTGCTGGTACGGGCCGGGGGCCGCTCGCTGCCCGCCGTCCGCCGCGCCCTCACCTCCGCCGGCGTCCCCCTGGAGGTCGACGGCGACGATCTGCCGCTGCGCCACGAACCGGCCGTCGCCCCGCTGCTGACGGCCCTGCGCACGGTGGCGACGGCGGCGCTGCACCACCGCCCGGTCGAAACGGAAGCGGAGGATCAGCCGGAAGCAGGCCCCACCTCCTGGCTCGACACCGAGACCGCCCTCACCCTCCTCACCTCCCCGCTCGGCGCCATGGACGCCGCCGATCTGCGCCGCCTCGGCCGGGCCCTGCGCGACGAGGAACGCGCCGCCGGAATCCGGGTGCCCGCGCCCTCCGACGACCTGCTGGCCCGCGCGCTGGCCGAGCCCGAGCGGCTCGTCACGCACGACCCGGCGTACGCCCACGGCGCGCAGCGCCTCGGTGCGCTCCTGCGCAAGGCCCGCGAGCTCCTCGAAGGCGGCGGCACCGCCGAGGAGGCCCTGTGGATCCTGTGGAACGGCACCCCCTGGCCGGGCCGGCTGGCGCGGGCCGCGCTGCGCGGCGGGGCGGGCGGGCGCAACGCCGACCGCGATCTCGACGCGGTGTGCGCCCTGTTCGACACGGCCGCCCGCGCCGAGGAGCGCACCGGCGGGCGCGGGGCCCTCAACTTCCTCGAAGAGGTCGACGCCCAGGACATCGCCGCCGACACCCTCTCCCGGCGGACCGCCCGCCCCGACGCCGTACGCCTGATGACCGCCCACCGCTCCAAGGGCCTTCAGTGGCGGCTCGTCGTCGTCGCAGGGGTCCAGGAGGGCGTCTGGCCCGACCTGCGCCGCCGGGGCTCGCTCCTGGAGGCGGACCGGATCGGCCGCGACGGACTCGCCGAACCCCTCACGCCCGGGGCCCTCCTCGCCGAGGAGCGCCGGCTCTTCTACGTCGCCGCCACCCGCGCCCGCGACCGCCTGATCGTCACCGCCGTGAAGGCCCCCGCCGACGACGGCGACCAGCCCTCCCGCTTCCTCACCGAACTCGGCGTCGAACCCCGCGACGTCACCGGCCGCCCGCGCCGCCCGCTCGCGGTCGCCGCACTCGTCGCCGAACTGCGCGCCACCACGGTCGACCCGGCCGCATCCGCCGCGCTGCGCGAGGCCGCCGCCCACCGCCTCGCCCGGCTCGCCGCGCTCACCGACGACGAGGGGCAGCCGCTGGTGCCGGCGGCCCACCCGTACCGCTGGTGGGGTCTGGAGGAACCGACCCGCTCCGCCGTCCCGCTGCGCGACCGCGACCAGCCCGTCACCCTCTCCGGCAGTGCGCTGGACCAGCTCGCCAACACCTGCGCCCTCCAGTGGTTCCTGGGCCGCGAGGTGAAGGCCGACGCCCCGGCCACCGCCGCCCAGGGGTTCGGCAACGTCGTCCACGTCCTCGCCGACGAGGTCGCCTCCAGCCGGACCCCCGCCGACCTCGACGTCCTCATGGAACGCCTGGACTCCGTGTGGAACGGCCTCGCCTTCGACGCCCCCTGGAAGTCCGAGCAGGAGAAGGACCAGGCCCGCGCCGCCCTGGAACGCTTCCTGCACTGGCACGTCCTGGACCGGGCCGGCCGGACCCCCACCGCGAGCGAGCACGACTTCGACGTGACGCTGGAGGCGGGGGAGTACGCCGTCCGCATCCGGGGCTCCATGGACCGGGTGGAGAAGGACGCCGAGGGCCGGGCGTACGTCGTCGACTTCAAGACCGGCAAGAGCGCGCCCACCAAGGACGAGGTCGCCGCCCACCCCCAGCTCGCCGTCTACCAGCTCGCCGTCCGGGAGGGCGCGGTCGACGAGGTCTTCGACGGAAGGCGCCCCGAGCCGGGCGGGGCCGAACTGGTCCAGCTCCGTCAGCCCGCCCCCAAGAAGGAGGGCGGCGACGCCTTCCCCAAGGTCCAGGCCCAGGAACCGCTGGCCGGGGAGTGGGTCTCCGACCTGCTCGCCACCGCCGCCGGAAAGGTCCTGGACGAACGCTTCACGCCCACCACCGGCACCCACTGCGCCCACTGCGCCTTCCGGGCCTCGTGCAGCGCACAGCCCGAGGGGCGGCAGGTGGTGGAGTAGCCGTCGGGTCTGGTTCGTACCGGGTTGTCAGTGGCTCCGGTTACCGTTTCTCACGTGTCCCCGCGCATCACCGATCCCGAGCAGCTCAAGGAGCTCCTCGGGATCCCGTTCACCCCGGAGCAGACGGCCTGCATCATCGCGCCGCCCGCCCCGCAGGTGATCGTGGCCGGAGCCGGGTCGGGCAAGACCACGGTGATGGCCGCCCGCGTGGTCTGGCTGGTGGGCACCGGCCAGGTCGCGCCCGAACAGGTCCTCGGCCTCACCTTCACCAACAAGGCGGCGGGCGAGCTGGCCGAGCGCGTCCGCAAGGCGCTGATCGCCGCCGGGGTCACCGACCCCGAGGCCATCGACCCGGACAACCCCCCGGGCGAGCCCACCATCTCCACGTACCACGCCTTCGCCGGCCGCCTCCTCACCGAGCACGGACTGCGCATCGGCCTGGAGCCCTCCACCCGCCTCCTCGCCGACGCCACCCGCTACCAGCTCGCGGCCAAGGTGCTGCGCGAGGCCCCGGGCCCCTATCCGGCGCTCACCCGCTCCTTCCCCACCCTGGTCAGCGATCTGCTCGCGCTCGACGGCGAGCTGTCCGAACACCTCGTACGGCCGGGGACGCTGGAGACGTACGACACCGAGCTGCTGCGGGAGCTGGCCACCGCCAAGCTCAGCAACGCCGACCTGCGCAAGATCCCCGAGACCGCCGAGGCCCGCCGCTCCCTCCTCGGCCTCACCGAGCGCTACCGATCCGCCAAGCGAGGCCGCGACCTCATGGACTTCGGCGACCAGATCGCCCTCTCCGCCGAGCTGGCCCTCACCCGGCCCGAGGTGGGGGCGATCCTGCGCGAGGAGTTCCGGGTCGTCCTCCTCGACGAGTACCAGGACACCTCGGTGGCCCAGCGGCTGCTGCTCTCGGCGCTGTTCGGCAGCGGTACGGAGCCGGGGGCTGCCGGCCACGCGGTGACCGCCGTGGGCGACCCCTGCCAGGCGATCTACGGCTGGCGCGGCGCGTCCGTCGCCAACCTCGACGACTTCCCCGAGCACTTCCCGCACGCCGACGGCACCCCCGCCACCCGCTACAGCCTCAGCGAGAACCGCCGCAGCGGCGGCCGCCTCCTCCAGCTCGCCAACGGCCTCGCCGAACCGCTGCGCGCGATGCACGAGGGCGTCGAGGCGCTGCGCCCCGCCCCGGGCGCCGAGCGGGACGGCACGGTCCGCTGCGCCCTGCTCAACACGCACACCGAGGAGATCGACTGGCTCGCCGACTCGCTCGCCCACCTCGTGCGCACCGGCACCCCGCCCGGCGAGATCGCCGTCCTGTGCCGCACCGCCGGGGACTTCCCCGAGATCCAGGCGGCCCTGGTCGCCCGGGACATCCCGGTCGAGGTCGTCGGCCTCGCCGGGCTGCTGCATCTGCCCGAGGTGGCCGACCTGGTCGCCGTCTGCGAAGTCCTCCAGGACCCCGGGGCCAACGCCTCGCTGGTCCGCCTGCTCACCGGACCGCGCTGGCGCATCGGCCCCCGTGACCTCGCGCTCCTCGGCCGCCGCGCCCGCCTCCTCGTGCACCGGGCGGGCCACGGGGACGAGGCCGACGCGGACCAGCGGCTCGCGGACGCCGTCGAGGGCACGGACCCGGCCGAGGTGATATCGCTCGCCGACGCGCTGGACACCTTCCTGGTCGCGGCGGACGAAGGGGACGACGGGCTGCCGTTCTCCGCCGAGGCCCGGGTCCGCTTCGCCCGCCTCGCCCGGGAGCTGCGCGACCTGCGCCGCTCGCTCGCCGACCCGCTGATGGACGTGCTGCACCGGGTCCTGGCCACCACCGGCCTGGAGGTCGAGCTGTCCGCCTCCCCGCAGGCGCTCGCCGCCCGCCGCCGCGAGACGCTGGGCAACTTCCTGGACACAGCGGCCCGGTTCGCCTCGCTGGACGGCGAGGCGTCGCTGCTCGCCTTCCTCGGCTTCCTGCGGACCGCCGCGCAGTACGAGAAGGGCCTCGACAACGCGCTGCCCGGCGGCGAGAACACCGTCAAGGTGCTGACCGCCCACAAGTCCAAGGGCCTGGAGTGGGACGTCGTCGCCGTCCCCGGACTGGTCACCGGCCAGTTCCCCAGCGGCCAGTCCCGGGACGCCTGGACCGCCCAGGCCAAGGTGCTCCCGCACGCCCTGCGCGGCGACGCGGCGACGCTCCCGGCCGTCGACAGCTTCGACGCCAAGGGGCTGAAGGCGTTCAAGGAGGAGATGAAGGAGCACCAGCACACGGAGGAACTGCGCCTCGGCTACGTCACCTTCACCCGCCCCCGCTCCCTGCTCCTCGGCTCCGGCCACTGGTGGGGCCCGTCCCAGAAGCGGACGCGCGGCCCGTCCGCCTTCCTGGACGCACTGTACGAGCACTGCGCCGCGGGCCACGGCGAGATCGAGGCCTGGGCGGACGAGCCCGCCGAGGACGAGGAGAACCCGGCCCTCGCGGAGCGCGACGCCGACCTGGCCTGGCCGCTCCCGCTGGACGCCGACGCCCTCGCCCGCCGCCGCGCCGCCCGCGACACGGTGCTGGCCCATCTGGAACGCCTCGCCGTCCAGGGGGACGAGCAGCCACCGGCGTACGCCCCCGGACCCGACGACGTACCGGCGCACGAACCCTGGGACGAGGAGCCTCCGCTCGACGAGCCCCCGGCCGACGAGGACTGGGACTGGGACGCGCTCCCCACCGAGCGCCCCCCGGGCACACCGGAGACCGGACCGGACCCGGCGGACACGGCCCACGAGCCCGTACGGCAGCCCGCACCGGAGCCCGTACGGGACCCGGTCTCGCACACCGAACCCGCCCCGCACATCCCGGCCGCCCGCCACCCGCAGGAGGACCCGGCCGGGCGGCTCACCCCCGAGGAGGCCCGCACCCTCGCCTCCTGGGACCGGGACCTGGACGCGCTGGCCGGGGAGCTGCGCCGGGCCCGCGCCACCGTGCGCGAGGTCCACCTCCCCGCCTCGCTCTCCGCCACCCAGCTGCTCCGCCTGGCCGAGGACCCCGACGCCTTCGCCCAGGAGCTGGCCCGGCCCATGCCCCGTCCGCCCGGTGCCGCCGC
The DNA here is from genome assembly GCA_002154345.1 of Streptomyces griseus. Taxonomy (GTDB): domain Bacteria; phylum Actinomycetota; class Actinomycetes; order Streptomycetales; family Streptomycetaceae; genus Streptomyces; species Streptomyces caviscabies. Next base: position 9,597 of record MUNB01000106.1, on the reverse strand, counting down.
CCGCCGGGGCACCCGCTTCCACGCCTGGGTGGAGTCGCGCTACGAGGAACTGCCGCTGCCCCTGCTCGGCCCCGACGAGCTGCCCGGGGGCGACGACAACGACACGGAGATCGCCGACGAGCGGGACCTCGCCGAGCTGAAGGAGGCGTTCGAGCGCACCGCGTACGCCCGGCGCACGCCGTACCGCGTGGAGACCCCCTTCCAGATCACCCTGGCGGGCCGGGTGATCCGGGGCCGGATCGACGCGGTGTACCGCACGGGCGACACCTACGAGATCGTCGACTGGAAGACCACCCGCCACCGCACCGCCGACCCGCTCCAGCTCGCCGTCTACCGCCTCGCCTGGGCCGAACTGCACGATCTGCCGCTCGCCGCGGTCACCGCCACCTTCCTCTACGTACGCAGCGGGGAGACGGTCCGACCGCGACGACTGCCCGGCCGGGCCGAGCTGGAGCGGATCCTGCTGGACGAGCCCGCCCCCGAGGACGGATAGGCTCAAGAGCATGAGCGAGACCCCGGACAGCGCCGTCCGTACGTACACCGAGCAGCACCGTGCAGCCTTCCTCGACGACCTCGCCGAGTGGCTGCGCATCCCGTCCGTATCCGCGCAGCCGGAGCACGCGGGGGACGTACGGCGCAGTGCCGAATGGCTGAGCGCCAAGCTCAAGGAGACCGGCTTCCCGGTCGCCGAGATCTGGGAGACCCCCGGCGCCCCGGCGGTCTTCGCCGAGTGGCCCAGCGAGGACCCGGACGCCCCGACCGTCCTGGTCTACGGCCACCACGACGTGCAGCCCGCCGCCCGCGAGGACGGCTGGGCGACCGACCCGTTCGAGCCGGTGGTCCGGGACGGCCGGATGTACGGACGGGGGGCGGCCGACGACAAGGGCCAGGTGTTCTTCCACACCCTCGGCGTCCGCGCCCACCTCGCCGCGACCGGCCGCACCACCCCGGCCGTGCACCTCAAGCTGCTGATCGAGGGCGAGGAGGAGTCCGGCTCGCCGAACTTCCGCGCCCTGGCCGAGCGGCACGCCGACCGGCTCGCCGCCGACGCGGTGATCGTCTCCGACACCGGCATGTGGGACGAGGACACCCCGACCGTCTGCACCGGCATGCGCGGCCTCGCCGAGTGCGAGATCCAGCTGTACGGACCCGCCCAGGACATCCACTCCGGATCGTTCGGCGGCGCCGTCCCCAACCCCGCCACCGAGATCGCCCGCCTGGTCGCCGCCCTGCACGACGCGGACGGCAAGGTCGCGATCCCGGGCTTCTACGACGGGGTCACCGACCTCACCGACACCGAGCGGGCCCTCTTCGCCGAGCTGCCCTTCGACGAGGCGACCTGGCTGCGCACCGCGAAGTCGGGCGCCGCGTCCGGCGAGGCCGGATACTCCACGCTGGAGCGCGTCTGGGCCCGCCCCACCGCCGAGGTCAACGGCATCGGCGGCGGCTACCAGGGCGCCGGCAGCAAGACGATCATCCCCTCCTCGGCCCTGGTGAAGATCAGCTTCCGGCTGGTCGACGGCCAGGACCCCGACCGCGTACAGCAGGCCGTCCGGGCCTGGGCCGAATCCCGGGTCCCGGCGGGCATCCGCCACCGGATCACCTTCCAGCCCGCCACCCGCCCCTGCCTGACCCCGCTGGACCACCCCGCCCTCCAGGCCGTGGCCCGCGCGATGGGCCGGGCCTTCGGGAAGAAGATCCTCTTCACCCGCGAAGGAGGTTCCGGCCCCGCCGCCGACCTCAGGGACGTGCTCGGCGCCCCGGTCCTCTTCCTTGGCATCTCCGTACCCTCCGACGGCTGGCACGCCCCCGACGAGAAGGTCGAACTGGACCTCCTCCTCAAGGGCGTGGAGACGACCGCCCACCTGTGGGGCGACCTGGCCTCGGCGCTGGGCCGATGAATCCGCCGCACCTCCACGTACCTCCGCACACCCGATCCACCCAGGGGGAGTAGGAAGCACCTGTGAGCACCTTCGACAACGCCACCGCAGACCGCCCGATCGGCCTCACCGCGCCGAGCGGCATCGACCGCGCGGCACACCACCGCCTCGACGAGGCGTGGCTGGCCGTGGCGTGGAGCCACCCGACGACCCGCGTCTTCGTCGTCTCCGGCGGGCAGGTGCTGATCGACGACACCCCCGACGGGGGCACCGAGATCGTCATGACCCCGGCCTTCGAGGCCCCGGTCACCGAGACCCACCGGTATTTTCTCGGCACCGACGAGGACGGCGTCAGCTACTTCGCGCTCCAGAAGGACTCGCTGCCCGGCCGCATGGACCAGTCGGCCCGGCCCGCCGGACTCCGCGAGGCGGGCCTGCTCCTCGGCCCCCGCGACGCGGGCCTGATGGTGCACGCCGTCGCGCTGGAGAACTGGCAGCGCCTGCACCGCTTCTGCTCCCGCTGCGGTGAGCGCACCGTCATCGCGGCGGCCGGCCACATCCGCCGCTGCCAGGCCTGCGGGGCCGAGCACTACCCGCGTACCGACCCGGCGGTCATCATGCTGGTCACCGACGACCAGGACCGGGCCCTGCTGGGCCGCCAGGTGCACTGGCCGGAGGGCCGCTTCTCCACGCTCGCCGGGTTCGTCGAGCCGGGGGAGTCGATCGAGCACTCCGTGGCCCGTGAGGTCTACGAGGAGGCCGGGATCACCGTCGGCGAGGTCGAGTACATCGCCAGCCAGCCGTGGCCCTTCCCCTCCAGCCTGATGCTCGGCTTCATGGCCCGGGCGACCTCCTTCGACATCGACGTCGACGGCGAGGAGATCGAGGAGGCCCGCTGGTTCTCCCGCGAGGACCTCACCGCCGCCTTCGAGTCCGGCGAGGTCATGCCCCCGTTCGGCATCTCGATCGCGGCCCGCCTGATCGAGCTCTGGTACGGCAAGCCGCTCCCGAGGCCGGGCTCGGTGAAGCGGACCGCCTGAGGTCCGCGCCCCCGGACACACGACTGCCCCCGGCGGTGCCGGGGGCAGTGGTACGCGCGACAGGCAGTCGTTCCATCGGCCGGATCAGGCGGCGAGGGCCTGCTTCACCTGGGCGAGCGACGGGTTCGTCATGACCGACTCGGTGCCCGAGGGGGCCACGATCAGCAGCGTCGGGACCGTCTGGTTTCCGCCATTCGCCTTCTCGACGAACGCGGCCGACTCCGGGTCGTGCTCGATGTTGACCTCGTTGTACGCGATGCCCTCGCGGTCCATCTGGCTCTTCAGCCGACGGCAGTAGCCGCACCAGGTGGTGCTGTACATCGTCACAGTGCCCGCCATGTCGCTGGCGCTCCTTCGTCTCGTCCGTCCGCTGCGCGGCCGGCAGCGTCACTCGCGGTCCGGCCGCTCACCGCAGCGCTCCCGCAAGGTTAAAGAACGTACGGGAGGCGGCCACCATTCCCACAGCGCCGGTACCGGCCCCGGCGGCCGGCCCCGCACGGCCCGGCCGGTACGACGAATACCTCACCCCTGTGGACAACCGCCGCATCCGCCCCCTGGGACCTGGCAGCATGGCGGGGTGACAGCAGCAACGCACTCCACTCTCTTCCCCCAGGTTCCCGAGACCCCGGACGCCGTGCTCGACGGGCTCGACCCCGAGCAGCGCGAGGTGGCTCTCGCCCTGCACGGACCGGTGTGCGTGCTGGCCGGAGCCGGTACGGGCAAGACCCGCGCGATCACCCACCGCATCGCGTACGGGGTGCGTGCGGGCATTCTCCAGCCCGCCACCGTGCTCGCCGTCACCTTCACCAACCGGGCTGCCGGAGAGATGCGCGGCCGCCTCCGCCAGCTCGGCGCGACCGGCGTCCAGGCGCGGACCTTCCACTCCGCCGCCCTCCGGCAGCTCCAGTATTTCTGGCCGAAAGCAGTCGGTGGCGAGCTGCCCCGGCTGCTGGAGCGGAAGGTGCAGCTGGTCGCCGAGTCCGCCGCCCGCTGCCAGCTCCGGCTCGACCGCAACGAGCTGCGGGACGTCACCAGCGAGATCGAGTGGGCCAAGGTCACCCAGACCGTCCCCGCCGACTATCCGGCCGCCGTCGCCAAGACCCAGCGGGACGCCCCCCGCGACCCGGCGGAGCTCTCCCAGATCTACTCCACGTACGAACAGCTCAAGCGCGACCGCTCGGTGATCGACTTCGAGGACGTGCTGCTGCTCACCGTCGGCATCCTCCAGGACCGGAGCGACATCGCCGAGCACGTGCGCGGCCAGTACCAGCACTTCGTCGTCGACGAGTACCAGGACGTGAGCCCGCTCCAGCAGCGGCTGCTCGACCTCTGGGTCGGCGACCGGGAAGACCTCTGCGTCGTCGGCGACGCCAGCCAGACGATCTACTCCTTCACCGGGGCCACCCCCGACCACCTGCTGAACTTCCGCACCCGCCACCCCGGGGCGACCGTGGTCAAGCTGGTGCGCGACTACCGCTCCACCCCCCAGGTCGTCCACCTCGCCAACGGCCTGCTGAGCCACGCCCACGGAAAGGCCGCCGACCACCGCCTGGAGCTGGTCTCGCAGCGCGACAAGGGCCCCGAGCCGGTCTACGCGGAGTATTCCGACGAGCCCACCGAGGCCGAGTCCACCGCCCGGCGCATCCGCGACCTCATCGCCGCGGGCGTGCCGGCCGGCGAGATCGCCGTGCTCTACCGCGTCAACTCCCAGTCCGAGGTCTACGAACAGGCCCTGGCGGACGCCGGGGTGCCCTACCAGCTGCGGGGCGCCGAGCGGTTCTTCGAGCGGGCCGAGGTCCGCGAGGCGGGCACCGCCCTGCGCGGCGCGGCCCGCGCCGGGCGCAACGACTCCCTGCTCGACGGCGCCGAGGACCTGGCCTCCCAGGTGCGGGCGGTCCTCTCCACCAAGGGCTGGACCACCCGGCCGCCCGCCGGATCGGGGGCCGTGCGCGACCGCTGGGAGTCGCTGGCCGCGCTGGTGCGCCTCGCGGAGGACTTCGAGACGGCGAAGCCCGGGGCGACCCTGACCGACCTGGTCCGTGAGCTGGACGAGCGGGCGGCCGCCCAGCACGCCCCGACGGTCCAGGGGGTGACCCTGGCGTCGCTGCACTCGGCGAAGGGCCTGGAGTGGGACGCGGTGTTCCTGGTCGGCCTGACCGAGGGCATGATGCCGATCGCCTACGCCAAGACCGACGAGCAGGTCGAGGAGGAGCGGCGCCTGATGTACGTGGGGATCACCCGCGCCCGCGTCCACCTCTCGCTCTCCTGGGCGCTGTCCCGGTCGCCGGGCGGCCGGGCGAGCCGACGGCCGACCCGCTTCCTGAACGGGCTGCGGCCGGGCTCGGCGGCCTCGGGCGCGCGCGGCGGGGCGGGCGGCGGCGGAGGGATCGACCGGGGCACCGGCCGGGCCGCGACGGCCGGGCGGACCCCGGCCGTCGAGCGCAAGCCCAGGAGCCCGGTGCGCTGCCGGGTCTGCGGACGGACGCTCACCGACGCGGGCGAGATGAAGCTGATGCGCTGCGAGGAGTGCCCCTCGGACATGGACGAGGCGCTGTACGAGCGGCTGTACGACTGGCGGGCCGCCCAGGCGGCCCTGCTGGGACAGCCGGACTTCTGCGTGTTCACCGAGAAGACCCTCATGGCCATCGCCGAGGCCGTGCCGTCCACCGAGGGCGAGCTCGTCGTCATCGCCGGCGTCGGCAACCGGAAGTTGAGCCGCTTCGGCACCGACGTTCTGGCTATCTGCGCAGGTGAGACGGTTGATGGCGAGTCCGAGCAGGGCGTCGGGGAGACCTGAGGAAAACTCGTCCAGAAAATAGTTTGCGCCCGCACCAGTCGTCACCATAGGTTCTTAACCACGGGAACAGCGACTTCTCTGAAGCCCTGATTCCGTGCTGTACTTATCCGAATACGCAGGACCGGTCCCGGCCGGTCCCATGAGACGCCGAGAGGAGGCGATTGAAGTGATCAGCATCATCGAAACCCAGAAAATGACCGATCTCTCGGTCGTCTCCGCCTGCTCGCTCGGCCTCACCCGCTCCTCGGCTGCCTCGCTCCGTGCCACCGGTCTGTCCGGCATCTCTGCCGCCCGTCCGCTGTCCCCGGCGAGCCTCCCCGTGACGCGGGAGCGCAATGAGCGACCGACCGAGGCACCGGCGGCAGCAGTAGCGAAGGCAGCACAGGCTCAGGCCTATGCCTTTGCGGCAGCCGGTGCCGGATTCACGAAGCAGACGCAGCACCACCACGAGATGTGGGCCTTCCGTGGGCCTGAACCCTGGAGTGATCCAGCCTGATCCAGCATCAGGCCGGCGCCTTCAGGGCCGCGGAACCCCACTCGGGATCCGCGGCCCTTTTGTTTTGTCCGAACGGACGAGACGGAACGAAGGAGCCTCGGGACAAGCAGGACCTGGTACCAGAAGCCGCCAACCGGCCAACAGGCCGGCACGACCAGACGAGGACACCACCCACCGTGCACATCGAAACGCACGCCCCGTCAGTACCGCTTTCCACCCCGATCTCGCCGCCCGGCTCCACGGAGGACTCCACCTTGACCCCGCTCACCACGCTCACCGCGCTCGACGACGCCATCGAGAACCTCGGCGTCCCCGTCCCGTGTCGCTCCTACGACCCGGAGGTCTTCTTCGCCGAGTCGCCCGCCGACGTCGAGTACGCCAAGTCCCTCTGCCGTACCTGCCCGCTCGTCGAGGCCTGCCTCGCCGGCGCGAAGGACCGCCGCGAGCCCTGGGGCGTCTGGGGTGGCGAGCTCTTCGTCCAGGGTGTCGTCGTGGCCCGCAAGCGTCCCCGTGGCCGTCCGCGCAAGAACCCGGTCGCAGCGTGACCGCGACCTGTGGGGTCCCCGCCCCCACGCGCGGACTCCGCCTCGGAACGATCGACCGTCCCCAGACCCATGACCCCCGGAATCAGGCACCAATGATCACCCCCACGAAGGAGCCCGTCGGCTCCGCGACCCCCGACGTCACCATCATCGGCGCGAACGACTCGCGTCAGAACAGGACCCGCGAAATGCAACTCATCCCAGAAGCCCTGGCGCGTGCGCATATGCACGACCGCCTGCGGGAGGCCCAGGGGGACCGCCAGTCGGTCCGCCTGATCACCGCCCGCCGGATGCAGCGCCGGGCGGAGCGTGCCTCGCTGCGCGCCCGCCGCGCGCTGGCCATGGCGGTCATGCACTGATCGTGCAGCCATCACTCCACCGCGGGGCCGTCCGGACACGGACGGCCCCGCGGTGCGTTGTGCCGTCACTCGTTCGATCACGGGGATATCGTCAGGAGGTGGACGAGGAGACCCATCCCCCCGAACAACCCGCCGAGGGACCCGTGGTGTGCGCCCGCTGCGGCACCGCCACCGAAGGCGACACGGCCCCTCCGACCTGGCTCTGCTCCGTGGAGGACGGACGCCGCCTCCACTTCTGCGAGGGCTGCGCACGCCTCCACATCCGCGCGATCGAGAGCCGCCTCGACTCACTCTGGTGGTGACCACGCGCCGTGGGCCGCGCGCCGGGGGCCGCACACCGATGACCGCGCGCCGGGGACCGCCTGGCGGCGGCCGCGCAACGGTGACCACCTGACGACGGCCGCCCACCCGCCCCGCTCTACGCCTGGACGGTCTCGCCCTCCGGCTCCGGCTCGCCCTCCTCCTCGGCGTGCTCCGTCGTACCGGCGTACTCCGCCTCCGGGGCCTGTGCCTCCGCCTCCTCCGCCTCCTCCGCGAGGAACCCCGGCAGCCACGCTTCGAGCTCCTCGCGCAGCCGGACCGTCGCGCCGAGCTGGCACAGCACCCCGATCGTGCTGAGCGTGACCCGGTGTATCAGGACGTAGGACGGAGGGAGGTTCAGCTGCCTGCCGAGCTGATGGGCGGGGGAGCGCGGATCGGCTATCCGGGCCGCCTGCTCACGGATCCAGCCCCGACCGAAGGTGAACTCCTCCACCTGCGTGGGCTCGATGATCGGGAGCAGATAGTCGAGCACCTCGTCCGGGTCCAGGTCGATCGACTCCTTGACGAATCCCTCCTGGCGCAGCTTCGCGTACACCCCCGCCGCGTCGCCCTCCAGCGTCAGCCGCAGGGAGTCGCCGATGTTCCTCGGCAGCCCGCCCGGAAGCCGGTCCACCGTGCCGAAGTCCAGCACCCCCAGCCGCCACGATTCGGCCGCGCCGCCATCCTCCCCCTGCTCCTTCTCGTCCTCGGGCAGCAGCCGGAAGTTGCCCGGATGCGGGTCGGCGTGCAGCAGCCCGGTGCGCGCCGGACCGGAGAAGAGGAAGCGGGCCAGCAACTGTCCCGCACGGTCGCGCTGTTCCGGTGTGCCGTCCGAGATGATCTCGGACAGCGGGATCCCGTCGATCCACTCCGTCACCAGCACCTGGTCGGACTGGTGCACCACCTGAGGGATCACCACATCCGGGTCGCCCGCGAACTCCTCCGCGTGCTCCCGCTGCGCCTGCGCCTCCAGCTCGTAGTCCAGCTCCTCCGACACCCGGTCGCGCAGCTCCTTGATCAGCGGCTTGACGTCCACCCCCGGCACCAGCGGGCCGAGCAGCCGGGCGAAACGGCTGAGCTGGGCGAGGTCGGAGAGCAACGCCTCGCCCGCGCCCGGATACTGCACCTTCACGGCGACCTCGCGGCCGTCGTGCCACACCGCCCGGTGCACCTGACCGATCGAGGCGGCAGCGGCCGGGGTGTCGTCGAACTCCAGGAAATACTCCCGCCAGTCCTCCCCGATCCGTGTCGTGAGCACTTCGTGGACCGTCCGCGCGGGCAGCGGTGGCGCGGCCTCCTGGAGCTTGGTCAACGCCGCCCGGTAGGGGCCGGCGACCTCCTCGGGCAGGGCCGACTCGAAGACGGAGAGGGCCTGGCCCAGCTTCATGGCCCCGCCCTTCAGCTCGCCCAGGGTCTTGAACAGCTGGTCCGCCGTGCGCTGCTGCACCTCCCGGGCCACCAGCTCGGCCGACTTCCCGCCGATCCGCTTGCCCAGCCCCCAGGTGGCACGGCCGGCGAAGCCGAGCGGAAGCGCGGCCAGCTTGGCCGTACGCGTAACCGCCTTCCGGGGAAGATCAGACATGTGCCCCTCCAGTTCCCAGACTGCCGTGCCGCTCGGGCCACCGGTGTCACTCCGGCGACGGCGGTCACCCCGCCATTGTGTCCTGTGCCGGAACACCACCGGAGGCCCGTTCTCCCGTAGCGCCCCCGGCCGCCCCGCAGGAACAGTCCGCATGCGGGCCGATCGGCTCGGAACGCCAGTCCAGCAACGGCAGAGCGGCCTCCCAGCGCGCTCCGGTACTGGTCGGGAGGTCGCCGTCCAGAAACGCGAGGGCGTGCGCCGCGGCGAGTCCGGCGACCGCCGTCGCGAGCCCCAGATCGCAGGCGGGCACCGCTCCCCGCCGCCCGGAACGCCACTGCGCCAGCATCCGGGGCCACTGCGGATCCCGGTCCGCACGGTGCAGTTCCAGGCAGCCCGCACAGCCGGTGCCCCCGGGCAGGACCAGCGGCCCGACCACCCCCGTGGCCTCGATCACCCCCGCGTAGAGATGCGGAGTGCCCGACGCGATCCAGGGACCGGCCGTGTCCACGACCGGCGCGTACACCGCGAGGCCGTCCCGGGGAGCGACGACGATCAGGGACAGACCGGGCGGCTGCCCGGCACTCCCCGCCAGGCCGGCCCC
>MUNB01000105.1 GCA_002154345.1 Streptomyces griseus | reverse complement strand
GGCACCCCCTTCGGTCGGCACAGTGCCGACCGAAGGGGGTGCCGTGCACTACGAACTGGCCGACCGGCTGGTCATCGGGATCGCGTCCAGCGCTCTCTTCGACCTGACCGAGTCGGACGCCGTTTTCCAGGAACAGGGCGAGGAGGGCTACCGCGCCTACCAGGAGCAGCACGTCGGCGACCGGCTCCGCCCGGGGACCGCGTTCCCCTTCATCCGGCGTCTGCTGTCGCTGAACGACCTGGGGGAGGTGAACGACCCGCTGGTCGAGGTCATCGTCCTGTCCCGCAACGATCCCGACACCGGACTGCGGGTCATGCGCTCCATAGAGGGCCACGGTCTGCCCATCAGCCGGGCCATCTTCACGCAGGGCCGCTCGCCCCACCGGTTCATGCCCGCCCTCAACATGTCCCTGTTCCTGTCGGCGAACGAACAGGACGTCCGGGACGCGGTCGCCGCCGGGCTGCCCGCCGGACATGTCCTGGGCGCTCCGTACGAGGACGACGTGGACGACCACGACCTGCGGATCTCCTTCGACTTCGACGGGGTCCTGGCCACGGACGCGTCGGAGCAGGTGTTCCAGGAGGGCGGCATCGAGAAGTTCCGCGCCCACGAGGTCACCCACGCCGGGGTTCCGCACGACGCCGGGCCGCTGCGGGACTTCCTGGCGAACGTGAACCGGATCCAGCAGTGCGAGGAGCTGGAACGGCGGAAGAACCCCGACTACCGGACCCGTCTGCACGTCTCCATCGTCACGGCACGCAACGCGCCCGCGCACGAGCGCGCGGTGCAGAGCCTCAAGGGCTGGGGCGTGACCGTGAACGACGCGTTCTTCCTCGGCGGCATCGACAAGGGCCGGATCATGAAGATCCTGAAGCCGCACATCTTCTTCGACGACCAGCAGGGCCACCTGGAGAGCACCTCGCGGACCACCCCGAGCGTGCATGTGCCGTTCGGGAAGCTCAACGAACCGGTGGCGCCCGCGGCCGCAGACGCCTGAACACGTACCCGCGCGGCCGGCCGGTTCAGCCGGCGCCCTCCGGCCGGTGCACCGTCACCTCCCCGTACGCGGAGAGCGCGGCCGGCAGATCGACGGCGGTGCCGCGCAGGGTGGCGTCCAGGAAGGACCGGGTCGCCCCGGCCGTGATGCGGGGGCCTTCCGTACGGCCAGGGGAACCGATGACGCCGGGCGCCGGCGGCAGGTAGAGCGGGGCGTCGGTGAAGGTGAGGTGCGCGGCGCCGGGCACGGTCAGCCGGTAACCCGCCGTGTCGCTGAGCTCCAGCACCCGGGTCAGCCGGGGCAGATAGTCCGGGTCGGTCCGCGGCCCGATCTCCTGGGTCAGGGCCAGCACGGGCTGCTCGAAACGATCGCCGACGGGCCCGTGCGGAAAGCCGTCCAGATCGACGACCGCGTCGAACCGGCGGTCCTGACGGGCCGCCCGCAACGCGGCCGCGCCGCCGAGCGAGTGCCCGGCCGCCGCGACCCGCCCGGTGTCGATCCGCCCGGCCAACGGCCCTTCGCCCTCGCCCCGGTCCAGCCGCTCCAGCCGGCTGAGCACCGCCCGCAGATCACCGGCGCGCGTCCGGGTCCACCCCTCCGCCGCCGCCCGGTCCTTCGCCCGGTCGCCGGTGGCCGAGACCCGGGTACGGAGGGTCCGCCCGTCCGACAGGACCACGGCGGCGGAGTCGTACGGATGGTCGACGGCCGCCACGACATAGCCGTGGGAGGCCAGTTCCTCCGCCCAGGCGGTGTTCTGGGTGCGCACACCGCCGAGCCCGGGCGAGAACACCACCACCGGGAAGCGCCCGCCGCCGTCCGCGACCGGCGCACCCGGCACCGCGTGGCTCCGGGCGCGCGGCAGGGAGTCGAGCAGAAATCCGGGTACCCCGGCGTAGTCCGCCAACGCCGAGGAGACCGTGCGCGCCTCCGCCTCCGTACGTCCGAGGTACCGCGCCCGCCGGGCGTCCGGACCGCTCCGGCCCGCCGGGTACCAGAGCTGCACCACGAGCGTGCGCGGCTCCGCGTCCGGACCGGCTCCGGCGGGGCGCGCGGACCACTCCAGCGCCTCGGTGCCCACCGGGAAGTCCCCCGAGGGCGCGGGGAAGTTCGGCACCGGAAACGCCCATACGGACACCGGCCCCGCCGCGATCAGCGCGGCACACACCACCGAACCCGGGACCGCCAGCCACCACCGGGCCCGCCACGGTGTGCGCCCGGAGCGCCGGGCCACCACCGGTGCGAGCAGGAAGGCGCCGACGACGGCCGCCGCGACGACCACCGGAACCAGCTGCCAGCGCAGCCCGGTCATGACGAGGACGGTCACCGATCCCGCCAGCAACGCTCCGGCGGCGAGCGCGGCCGGTCCGCGCAGCCGCTCGGGGAGCCAGCGGGCCGCCACGAGGACGAGGGCGCCGAGCACGGTGAGGGCTTCCGGGGCGGACAACGGCAGCCCCGCGGTCGGATCGTTCATCCGGACATCGTCCGGCCGGCCGGCGGCCCGCCGCATCGCGCTCACGTCGCAACCGTGTGCGACCTGAGACGCATACGGAGAGGGCGCGTGTCATCCCGTACGCGTACCCCGTCGTACGGGCGGATCCGGTCCGAACCCCGGCCGGTCCGGACCGCTCCCGTGGTCAGCAGCCGAGTGAGATCTCCTGGCTCCACGCGTCGTAGTTGATGTGGTCGCTGTCCCAGCCGTGCGTTCGCACCTGGTACGTGTGCGTGCCACCGACACAGGGGACGCCGGTCGAGTAGACGAAGTTGAACGCGCCGTCCTGCCAGAACTCGGCGGACTTCACCAGAGCACCGTCACGGAAGAGCTTCACATAGATCTTCGCGCCCCCGTCCGGAGGCAGCGTGGAACAGTTCCACGGAGCCTCGGCCCAGACGTAGTCGCCGGTGTGCATCGGGTTGCTCGCGCTCACCGAGCACTGTCCGAGGGCCTCGGCCTGCCGGGCGGTCGCCGGAGCCGTGGCGAGGCCCGATACGGCCCCGGCCAGGGCCAGACCGGCGAGAAGACGCTTCATGGCGGGAATCGGGAACATGGTGGACTCCGGATCTCTGTCGGGACGGCCACCCGGAGCGGACGCCCCTCACTCTGCGTACCTGAGGTCATGATCATGATACGCAGAGTGACGGCGTGGGGGGTGGCGTGGGTTGTGCCGTGCCATGCCCGCTGAGCCGGACGGACGAGCGCCGCGGCCCCGTCTCCACCGCGTGCCGTCGAACGGCGGGGTACGGTCACCACCAGGCCCCGACCAGCGTGAATCCGGTCAACGGCCGTGCACGGACAGCGAGTAGAGGAGAGAGATGAGCGTCGACGACGAAGAATTCCGCCGCAGCATCCGGTCCGACGTTCCCCACTCGGCGCGCGTCTGGAACGCGTGGCTGGGCGGCAAGGACCACTACCCGGTGGACCGGGAGCTGGCCGAGGTGGTGAGCGCGGCCTACCCGCAGATGGTCGACATCGCCCGAGCCTCGCGCGCGTTCCAGATCCGCGCGATCCGCTACCTCGCCTCGGCGGGAGTGCGCCAGTTCCTGGACGTCGGGACCGGGCTGCCGGTGGCGAACAGCACCCATGAGGTGGCGCAGAGCATCGCGCCCGACTCGCGGATCGTCTACGTGGACAACGACCCGATCGTCCTCGCCCACGCCGAGGCGCTCCTGACCAGCGCCCCGGAAGGCCGCACGGCCTACGTGGACGCCGATCTGTCCGCGACGGACACGGTGGTGGACGAGGCGGCGAAGACGCTCGATCTGTCCCGGCCCGTCGCCGTGCTCCTGCTCTCGACCCTCGGACACCTCGTCCCGGCCGAGGGCATCGAGGTCGTCCAGCGGTATCTGTCCCGGATGCCCTCGGGCAGCTATCTGGTGCTGTGCGACACGGTGAAGACCCCCCAGACGCTGGCGGCCCAGGAGGCGTACGCGTCGGGCGACAACCCGCCCTACCTCGTCCGGGAACCGGAGGAGATCACCGGCTGTGCCGAGGGCCTGGAGCTGGTCGAACCCGGTTTCGGCCCGATCGACCGCTGGCGGCCCGAGGAGGAGGACGCGGTGCCCGTCGACCAGTGGGGCCTGGTCGCCCGCAAGCCGTGATCGCGGGCGCGGGCGTCGCCGTGGCCACCGCCGTACGGCGGTGCGGTTCATCCGCTCCGCCTCCGGTTGGCCGTGTCCTCGCGCAGCCGACCGGCGTGGCGGGTGAGTGAATCGACGCGGTCCGCCAATTGCCGGTGACCCGGCGCGAGATGAGGATGGAGTGCGCCGAGCGGGGTGACCAGGGCGGCGGCGTCGTCGGTCCCGAGCGCCTGGCGGAGCCGGTCCAGCGAGCCGTCCGCAGAGCTGGGGAGGTCGGCCAGTGCGGTGATCTGTCCGGCAAGGGACCGCAGGTCCGCTGCGTTCTCCCGGGCCCAGGTGGTGATCGACCGGTCCCCCGCCCGGCGGTCCCGGGTCGCCTGGACCCGCTGCTCGCCGGTGCTGCCCGCGGAGCCGGGGCGCAGCCGCAGATAGCGTCGCTCGGCGGCCTGCCGGCTGGCGACGCCCAGCGGGTCGGCGAGGTCGGCCCAGCTCGCTCCCGCCGCTCGGGCCGTCTCGATCAGTCCGGTCTCCCAGCCCGCGAGTTGCTCCCGCACCTCGCGCAACAGCTGGAGCGAGGCCAGGGCCTGGGCTCTCTCGGTGACCGGTGCGGAGCCGGTCGCGTCACCGGTGCCGGCATGCGCGTCACGGACCGCCTCGTCGATGGCCTTGAGAGCCGCCGACGCCGCGAGGAAGGTGATGGCGTCCGGCGCGGGGCGGTCGGGCCGTTCGGGGTGGGCTGATGCGGGCACGGGGTCTCCTTGGCACTCTCGAGGTTCTGTCGTCCTTTCGGTGACATGGTCAGTTGTCATCGAATGGATGACATGCTACAACGGTGTCAGGTGAAAAGCACGGGCTGTCCGCCCGATCGACTGGAGGTGTTTCCGTCATGCTGATGCGTACCGACCCCTTCCGTGAACTCGACCGGATCTCCGAGCAACTCCTGCGCCCCGGCACCTGGTCGCGGCCTTCGGCGATGCCGATGGACGCGTACCGCGAGGGCGACGAGTACGTGGTCGCATTCGATCTCCCCGGGGTCTCGCCGGACGCGATCGACATCGACGTCGAGCGGAACATGCTGACCGTCAAGGCCGAGCGTCGGCCCGCGGCGAACGCCGATCGCGTGCAGATGGAGCTCTCCGAGCGTCCGCTCGGCGCTTTCTCCCGGCAGATCGTCCTCGCGGACACGCTCGACACCGAACACATCGACGCCGACTACGAGGCGGGTGTGCTGACCCTGCGCATCCCGATCGCCGAGCGCGCCAAGCCGCGGAAGATCGCCATCGGCGGGGAGTCCCGGCGCAAGCAGATCAAGGGCTGACCGAGGTCGGTCCGCGACAGCGGCGAGGGCCGGGACGGATCTCCCCTTCTTCCTCCGGTCCCGGCTCCCGCCCACCCCGTTCGAGGGGCAGCCGAGATGACGCTGCGGCGGGAGTCGTTCCTGGACCGGCTCCGGGAACGTGGCGAGTACGGGACGCGGACGGAGGCCGAACGCGCCGAACCGGCCGCCGTCCTCGGCGTCGTCGCGGACGCGGCCGGCGAGGAACCCACCCTGCGCATCCCGCTTCAACTGCCTCCCGACTACGACGTGTTCTTCGGCGGGCGGGCGAGGGGCACCTGACGTGATCCACCTCGCCGCCCGTCCCCACCGACGAGAAGGACTGCCGCCACGATGATCCACGAACCTCGGAAGACCGGCGCACCGGAGGGTACGACGACCGGCCGTCTGCTGGAGAAGATCCGCTACGAGGGCGCCTATCCGACGCGCGAACGCGCCGAGGAGAGCCTCCGCGCGGTACTGGGCGCGCTCGGCCGTCAGGTCACCGGCGACGAACGCGTCGCGCTCGCCGCCGCACTGCCCAGAGAGGCCGCGCTGGTCTTCACCGCCGAAGTCCCTGCGGTGCGGCAGTGCTCCGGAGCCGCCTTCGTCCGCGATCTCGCCGAGCGGACCGGAGGCACTCCGGCGACCGCGCGGTGGGACGCCGGCGTCGTCCTCAGCCAGATCGCCTCAGTGGTCGGCGACGACCTCGTCGCCCGGATCGTCGCCCAGCTGCCGCCCGGCTACGCGCTCCTCTTCGGCCGCGCCGAACTACTGGCGCAGGCCGCCTGATCCGGTGGCTTCGTGGCGGCACCGGAATCGGTGCCGCCACTCGCTGCGTCTGCTCGCCGCCTGGACGGGCCCTACCGGCGGATCGTCACCGGCTCGATCTCCGCGTTGTTGTGCCGGCGAGCCCAGTTCTCCAGGGCGACCCGGCAGGCGTGGTCGAGATGGCGCAACCCGGTCAGGTCCAGCTCTATGGGCTGATTCTGCGGGAGCTGTTCCAACTGCTCCAGGATGCGGGGCAGTCGCAGGAAGGTGGCGTTGCCGGTGAGCGTCACCACGACCCGGCCGCCGGTGAGCTGGTGGGTGGTGAGCTGTACGTGCGAGGTCTCCCAGGCCGACTTGACCACGGCCAGCAGCAGACCGAGCACCACCCCCTCGAAGAGGTTGGTCACCACGATGGCGATCGCGGTGATCGCCAACAGCACGGCCTCGCCCCGGTGTTCGCGCCACAGCGGGCCGAACTCCTTGGCGGGCACCAGCTTGCATCCGGCGTGCACGAGGATCCCGGCGAGGGCGGCCAGCGGGATGATCCCGACGGCGGCGGGCAGCAGCGCGGCGAAGAGCAGCAGCCACAGACCGTGGGCGATCCGGGAGAGCGCGGTGGTCGCCCCGGCCTGGACGTTGGCGGCGCTGCGGACGATGACCGCGGTCATCGGCAGTGCCCCGAGCGCCCCGCAGATGGTGTTGCCGACGCCCTGGGCCACCAGCTCCTTGTCGTAGTCGGTACGGGGTCCGTCGTGCATCCGGTCGATGGCCGCCGCGCTGAACAGGCTCTCGGCCGAGGCGATGAGGGCGAAGGCCAGCACGGTGCCGATGACCGCGACATCGGCGAGCCGGCCGAACTCCGCCCCGCCGGGCAGATCGATGGCGTGCAGCAGCCCGTTCACATCGGCCACCGCGGGCCGCAGCCCCGCCAGGGAGGCGACGGCGGTGGCGAGCGCGACCGCGGCCAGTGGCGCCGGGACGATGCGTACGGTGGCCGGGAGTCTCGGCCACAGCAGGAGCACGGCGACCGTTCCGGCGCCCAGGCCGAAGGCGGTCAGGGCCTCCTGGTCGGTGACGATCTCGACGGCGAGACCGGGGAGTCCGGCCAGCTTGGCGAGCCCGCTGCCCGGCTGTTCGGTGTCGGCCATGGCGTACACCTGGCCGAGCACGATGATCAGGCCGATGCCGGCGAGCATGCCCTGCACCACGGAGACGGAGATGGCGCGGAACCAGCGGCCGAAGCGCGCCAGGCCCAGCACCACCTGGAGCAGCCCGGCGGCCAGCACGATCGGACCGAGCGTGCTGAGCCCGAATTCCTTGACCGCCTCGAAGACGAGCACGGTGAGTCCGGCGGCGGGGCCGCTGACCTGGAGCTTGCTGCCCGGCAGAAAGCCGACGACGAGCCCGCCGACGATGCCGGTGACCAGGCCCAGTTCGGCCGGTACTCCGGAGGCGACGGCGACGCCGACGCACAGCGGCAGCGCGACCAGGAAGACGACGAGTGACGCCAGCAGATCGCGTCGTACGACGTGGGGGTTCTTGAGTTCCTTCGCGGAAATCACGGTGGCTTCCCTTGTGGGTACGGTCGCGCCCGGCCGGGGCCGGGCACGTGATGGTGGGGGGAGGGAAGCCGTCAGAGGCGGGCGAACTCGGTCCCGCGCTCGGGTCGGTGAACACTGATGGAACCGGTGTCCACCTCGTAGTACCAGGCGTGCAGGCCGAGAGAGCCCTCGGCGAGGCGCTCGCGCACCGCGGGGTAGCCGCGCAGGGTGTCGAGCTGGGCGAGGGCGTGGGCCTGGATCGCCCCGGGGAGATCGGCGGGGTCCGCCGCCGGATCTCTGCCGTCCGTGGAGTGCTCCAGCCAGTGGTGGACGGCGGGCATGGCGGAGAGGTCGTCGCCGCGGAACACGGCGCCCACCGCGCCGCAGTGGGAGTGCCCGCACACGATGATGTCGCGCACCTGGAGCATGCGCAGCGCGTACTCGATGGTCGCGGCCTCACCGGTGGGCCGGTCCTGCGCCGGGTAGCGCGGCACGATGTTTCCGGCGGTGCGGAGTTCGAAGAGCTGTCCCGGGCGGGCGCCGGTGAACAGCGAAGGGACGACACGTGAATCGGAACACGTGACGAAGAGTGCTTCGGGGGTCTGGCCGTCCGCGAGGCGT
Source organism: Streptomyces griseus (assembly GCA_002154345.1). Taxonomy (GTDB): domain Bacteria; phylum Actinomycetota; class Actinomycetes; order Streptomycetales; family Streptomycetaceae; genus Streptomyces; species Streptomyces caviscabies. The sequence continues at coordinate 17,340 of MUNB01000105.1, read as the reverse complement.
TCGAAATCCTTTGCGTTCGCGGCGACGTGCTCGGTGAATGTCCGGGCGTGGTCTACGAGGGATTGCATGGTGGCCTGCCTCCTGCATCCGGCGGTGCCGGGGAGCGGTGTGGTCGGGTCATATCGACGAATGCGTTAGTTGTATCCGTATACGTGTTCGGAAGAGATGAAGGGTTCCTCACCTTGAGGTTTGCCGGACGGCAGCCGTCATGAGGCTCGCTCCGGTCACTCCGCACGGATACGACTACAGCTGAGCATATAGACCGGAACTTTGCTATCGCATTACCTTCTCGTGAAGGAACGTAAATGCGCCACCCAAGTCATTCATTCGGCTTGTTCTTTGTGATAGCCAATGGGTGGAGAGTTCCGAGAGGTAGGCCTGCGACGTCAGATACGCCGGCCGTGCACGAAGAAGTGCGGCTCGGGTGCGCCCGCCGGATGGTCCGGGGTGAACAGCGCGCTGTGCGTCCACTCCACGATGACGCCCGCCCGCTCGGTCAGCGCGGTGAACTCCTCGGCCCCGAAACTGGAGACCCGCACCGGCTGCCCCATGAACACCGCGTCGACGTCCGCGACGTCCACCGGCACCGTCGCGACGGCCAGCAGCCCGCCGGGCCGCAGCGACCGGGCGAGCCGCTCCAGCAGCTCGCCCTGCTCGCCGCGCGACAGCTGGAGCAGCGAGAAGTACACACAGACCGCGTCGAACTCGCCCTCGGTCAGCGGGAGGTCACGGATGTCCGCACACCGGAACTCGGCCCCCGGCACCTGCCGGGCCGCCAGCGCGGTCATCACCGGCGACACATCGACGCCCAGCACCCGGTGACCCGCGTCCGCCAGGGTCCGCGCGGTGGGCCGGCCCGTCCCGCTGCCCACGTCCAGCACCCGGCTCCCCGGTGCGAGGTCCGCCAGCAGTCTCTCCAGCGACTCGCGGTGGGCGGCCGATGAGGCGAAGGCCTGTTCGTACTCCGCGCCCAGCGCGTCGAACACCGCCGCGGCAGGACTTCCGTGCCCCTCGCCCACGCGTCCCTGGCTGTCACCCATCGAGGCGGTCCTTCCGTGCTCCGGCGGCCGGCCGGGAGCCATCTGCCCGGCCGCTGTGAGCGTCCCCCGGGGAGCGCCTGAGTATGCCGGGCCCGCACTCCTGAGTACGTTCCCCGATGTTCCGGACCGCGGGCCGCTGTTCGATGGCCGTATGACCTCCGAAGCGCCGCGCCACCCCCGTATCCAGCACGTCACGACCGCCGGTTCCGCCCTGGCCGTCACGCTGCTCCCGCTGGTGGTCGGCGTGCTGCTGGCCAAGACCATGGCGGCGGACCCGATGACCTCGGTGAACGCGCTCGTCACCAACGGCGGGCACCGGCCGAGGGTGTCGCCGAAGGAGTGGCGCCGGTGCGGCGGCCACGCGCTGCGCCGGCTTCGTACCGCCGAGCGGCCGTCCCTCACCCGCATCGGCACGCGCTGACGCCGTCCGGCCGGTGGGATCCGGCCGGACGCCGTCAGCGCGTGCCGATGTACGGGGGTGGCTGCGGGGCGCCGGGTCAGCAGACCGGCTGGGCCTGTCGGCGCTCCTCCGACGACGGCCGCTCGAACTGGGTGCGGTACAGCTGCTCGTACCGTCCGCCGGCCGCCAGCAGCTCGGTGTGGGTGCCGTTCTCGACGACCCGGCCCGCCTCCACGACCAGGATCCGGTCGGCCGCCCGTACGGTCGAGAGCCGGTGGGCGATCACCAGGGCGGTCCGGCCCGCCAGCGCTTCGGTCAGCGCCTCCTGGACGGCGGCCTCCGAGGTGGAGTCGAGGTGCGCGGTCGCCTCGTCGAGGATCACGACCCGCTGACGGGCCAGCAGCAGCCGGGCGATGGTGAGCCGCTGGCGCTCCCCGCCGGAGAGCCGGTAGCCGCGCTCGCCCACCACCGTGTCGAGGCCGTCCGGCAGTGAGGCGATCAGCCCGTCGAGCCGCGAGCGGCGCAGCGCGTCCCAGATGTCGTCCTCGGTGGCGTCGGGCCGGGCGAGGAGCAGGTTGGCCCGCACGGACTCGTGGAAGAGGTGTCCGTCCTGGGTGACCATGCCGAGCGTGTCCCGGATCGAGTCGGCGCTCAGATCGCGTACGTCGACACCGTTCAGCCGTACGGAACCGGCGTCCGCGTCGTACAGCCGGGGCAGCAGCTGCGCGATCGTCGACTTGCCCGCACCGGACGAGCCCACCAGGGCGATCATCTGGCCCGGTTCGGCGCGGAAGGAGACATCGTGCAGGACCGGTGTGCCGCCGCGGTCGTCGAGCGTGGCGACCTCCTCCAGCGAGGCGAGCGAGACCTTGTCGGCGGTGGGGTAACCGAAGGAGACCCGGTCGAACTCCACGGAGACCGGACCCTCCGGCACCGTCCGGGCGTCCGGCTTCTGTTCGATCAGCGGCTTGAGGTCCAGGATCTCGAAGACCCGCTCGAAGCTGACGAGCGCGCTCATCACCTCGACCCGCGCTCCGGCCAGCGCGGTGAGCGGTGCGTACAGCCGGGTCAGCAGCAGCGCCAGCGCCACCACGGCCCCCGGCTCCAGGGTGCCGCGCAGGGCGTAGAAGCCGCCGAGTCCGTAGACCAGGGCCAGCGCCAGGGCGGAGACCAGGGTGAGGGCGGTGATGAACGCCGACTGGGCCATCGCCGTACGGATGCCGATGTCACGCACCCGGTCGGCGCGGGCGGCGAACTCGGCGGACTCGTCGGAGGGCCGCCCGAAGAGCTTGACGAGTGTCGCGCCGGGGGCGGAGAACCGCTCGGTCATCTGGGTGCCCATCGCGGCGTTGTGGTCGGCCGCCTCCCGCTGGAGTCCGGCCATCCTGACGCCCATCCGGCGGGCCGGCACGACGAACACCGGGAGCAGCACCAGCGAGAGCAGGGTGATCTGCCAGGAGATCGTGAGCATCACCGCGAGCGTCAGCAACAGCGTGACGAGGTTGGAGACGACGCCGGAGAGCGTGTTGCTGAAGGCCCGTTGTGCGCCGATCACATCGTTGTTGAGCCGGCTGACCAGGGCGCCGGTCCGGGTCCGGGTGAAGAAGGCCACCGGCATCTTCTGCACATGGTCGAAGACGGCGGTGCGCAGATCCAGGATCAGGCCCTCGCCCAGCGTCGACGACAGCCAGCGGGTGAGCAGACCGAGACCGGCCTCGACGACGGCGATGAGCGCGATGAGCAGGGCCAGCCGGGTGACCGTGCCGGTGTCCTCGCCGTTGACGATAGCGTCGACGACCTTTCCGGCCAGCACCGGGGTGGCCACAGCGAGCAGCGCGGTGAGGACGCTCAGCAGCAGGAAGCGGTAGATCCGCCGCCGGTGCGGCCGGGCGAAGAGCATGATGCGGCGCAACGCCTTCCGGGAGAACGGCCGGCGGTCCTGCTGGGCGTTCATCGCGCTGTGCAGCGAATGCCACGCGGTGACTTCCATGTCCATGGGGCGCTCCGAATTCTGATGGCCTGCGGATGGTCGACGGCCTGCGGACCCTGTCGGCCGTGCGGCCCCGGGTTCCTTCGGAACGCTAAGACCTCAACGTTGGTTGAGGTCAAGCGGATGCGGTGCGGCGGTGCGAGCCTGGGAGGCGAGAGGCCCCACGGACCCGCGGGGCGGTACGGGCGATGGACGAACAGACCAGGGGAGAAGCGGCGTGCGCATCGATCTGACGGGCAAGAACGCGGTGGTGACCGGTTCCTCGCAGGGCATCGGCCTCGCCATCGCGACCGGGCTGGCCGAGGCCGGCGCCGAGGTCGTCCTCACCGGGCGGAACGCGGACCGGCTGGACGAGGCGGCGGCGACCCTGCGCGCGGCGGTGGCGGACGCGTCCGTGGTGACGGTGGCCTGCGACCTGACCGCCGAGGAGGGCGCCGAACTGCTGTACGCGGCCGTGCCCACGGCCGACGTCCTGGTCAACAATCTCGGCATCTTCGGCGCCAGGCCGCCGCTGGAGATCACCGACGCGGAGTGGCGGACGTACTTCGACACGAACGTCCTCAGCGCCGTCCGGCTGATCCGGCGCTATCTGCCGGGCATGACCGGGCAGGGCTGGGGCCGGGTGCTGAACATCGCCAGCGACTCCGCGATCGTGATCCCCGCCGAGATGATCCACTACGGCATGTCGAAGACCGCGCTGCTCGCCGTCTCGCGGGGCTTCGCGAAGGAGGCCGCCGGTACGGGCGTGACGGTGAACTCCGTGATCGCCGGCCCCACGCACACCGGCGGCGTGGAGGACTTCGTGTACGAGCTCGTCGACAGGGAGCTGCCCTGGGACGAGGCGCAGCGGGAGTTCATGCGGCTGCACCGGCCGCAGTCCCTGCTCCAGCGGCTCATCGAGCCCGAGGAGATCGCGAACCTGGTCGTCTACCTCAGCTCCGCGCAGGCCTCGGCGACGACCGGAGCGGCCGTGCGCGTCGACGGCGGTTACGTGGACTCGATCGTGCCCTGAGCCGACGGGTCGGTGACCTTGCCGCCGGTCCGGTGCGGTCATGCCGGGCTGGCATGATCGGGGGATGAACGAGAGCATCATCGCCGCGTGTGACGGGGCGTCGAAGGGGAATCCGGGACCGGCCGCCTGGGCGTGGGTCGCCGCCGACGCGCAGGGCGAACCGGTGCGCTGGGAGGCCGGCCCGCTCGGCACCGCGACGAACAACGTCGCCGAGCTCACCGCCCTGGCGGAGCTGCTGGAGTCCACCGACCCGGCGGTGCGCATCGAAGTGCGGATGGACTCGCAGTACGCCATGAACGCCGTGACCAAGTGGCTGCCGGGCTGGAAGCGCAACGGCTGGAAGACCTCCGGCGGCAAGCCCGTCGCCAACCGTGAGCTGGTCACCCGCATCGACGCCCTGCTCGCCGACCGCTCGGTGACGTTCCGCTACGTTCCCGCGCACCAGGTCAACGGCGATCCGCTCAACGCGCTCGCCGACCAGGCCGCCAGCGAGGCCGCCGTGACCCAGCGGCCGGCCGGTACGGCGCACGGCGCCACGGCTCTGCCGGTGCCCGCGCCCGCGCGGTCCACGAAGGGGCGCGCGGAGGCGTCCGGTGCTTCGGGCGGCACCAAGGAGCGCGGCTCCACCGGTGCGTCCCGGAGCGCACGGTCCACCGGCACGATCAAGGCGCGCTTCGCGGGCCGGTGCCACTGCGGAAAGCCGTACGCGGCGAAGGAGCCGATCGCGAAGAACCCCAACGGCTGGGGTCACCCGGAGTGCCGTACCGCTCCCGCCTGATCACGCGAGGGCGCGCTCGGGCGTCGGCCCGGACCGCGCTCGGGCGGGAAGGCCGTGGGGCAGGCTCAGATGTCGGCCCAGACGAGCCGGCCCGCCAGCGCGGCGCGGGTGCCCCAGCGGGCGGCCAGCGCGTCGACCAGAAGGAGCCCTCTGCCGTCCTCGGACAGGCGGTCGAGGGCATCGTCCGCTTCGAGGTCGGCCGCCGCCGGGACCCCGGAGACGGGAAGACTCGTCGCGTCGCCCGGGGACCCCGGGGCCGGGATCCGGGCCCGGCCGCGGTTCCACACGCAGATGCGCACGCCCTCCGCGGAGCGCAGGAGCCGGCAGCGGATCCGCCGGGTGCTGGTGTGCTGCACGGCATTGGTGACCAGCTCGGTCACGATCAGCGCCGCCGCCTCGATCCGTTCGGCCGGTTCGCCCCAGGCCCGCATGGCTTCCTGGACCCGGTGACGGGCCTCCGGCACGCCACCCGGCAATCGGGGAACCCACCAGCTGTGTGCACTCCGGGTGCCTTCGGCACCCTGGACACCTCCGTCATCGGGGGCACGCTCCGCGCAACTGACTATTTCCGACATGTATGCACTCTCGACGCAAAACGCATACTTTGCAAGCGACAGAGTGTGTAATGCTCCGCCTCGGGGCTCGACGGAGAAGGTATACGCATGCGAGCCCGTTCAGGTCCCACCGTGGAGCACCGCGTCCTCGCGGTCCGCCTGCGCATGCTGCGGGAACGCGCGGGCATCAGCCTGCGGGCCGCGGCCGAGGCGCTGGATGCCCACCCCGCCACCGTCCGGCGCATCGAACGCGCCGAGACCGGACTCGACGCCCGGCAGGTCGGCGTACTGCTGCGCTGCTACGGCGTACCGCCCGCCGTCGCCGAGCCCATCATGGCCGGGCTCTCGGCCGCGAACCTGCCCGGCTGGTGGCACCGCTGGCGGGACGCCATGGAGGGCTGGCAGCAGGAGGTCATCGGCGTGGAATCCTCGGCGAGCCTCGTCCGGACCTGGCACCCGGCGCTCGTGCCCGAGCTGCTGCGCACCCCCGCGTACGCCACCGCGCTCCACCGTACGCAGTACCCCGACGACAGCCCCGCCCGCCGCGAGCGCCGCGTCGAGCTGCTGCGGGAGCGCCGCCGCCGCATGCGCGAGCGCGGGGCCGCCCTGTGGGCCCTGTTCCCGGCAGCGGCCCTCCACACGCGGGTCGGCGGCCCGGAGACCATGGCGGAGCAGCGGGCCGCGCTGGCCGAGGCGATGAAGGAGCAGCACGTCACCGTCCAGGTGGTGCCGCTGGACCACCCGCCGCACCCCCTGACCGGACTGCCGCCCCTGCACATCCTCCGGGTGCCCGCACCCGAGATCGGGGACCAGGCGGTGCTGGAGACCCCGGGCGTGCGGGTCGACCTCATCGAGGACCCCGACGCCGTGATGGCCCACCGCATCCGGCTGGACGCCGCGTGCGCCGCCGCGCCCGGCCCCGGGACCCCGCTGCCGGAGTGAGCCGGCCCGGCGCGGCGCACCGGGCCGCCGCCGGGATGCGGCGGGCCCCGGCGGCGTACAGCGTGGGGGAGTGGTGCAGCCGCGCAGGGCCCAGTGGATCCCGGTCGGGGTCATCGTCCTGGCTGTCGTGCTGGACCTGGCGACGCCGCCCGACGTCACCTCCGCGCCGCTGCTGATGGCCGCGCCCGTCGCCGCCGCACCGCTGCTGCGGCTGCGCGGCATCATCGCGATCGGCGTTCTCGCCATGGCCGTCCACGCGGTCCTCGCCTGGGTCGACGGCACCTTCGGCTGGAAGCGTGGCGTCGCCAACCAGCTCACCCTTATGGCCGTAACCGTGCTGGCCGTTCTCATCAACCGCGCGCTGGAGGGCCAGCACGCGCGGACCCGGCGCGCCCGCCATATCGCCGCGGTGGCCCAGAGCGCCGTCCTGCCGCGGCCTCCGTCGCGCCTCGGCGAGCTCAGGATCGCCGCCCGCTACGTGCCCGCCGAGAACGAGGCCACCATCGGCGGCGACCTCTACGTCGTCCAGGACACCCCGCACGGCGTACGCGTGATGGTCGGGGACGTCCGCGGCAAGGGCCTCGGCGCGGTCAGTGCGGTCTGCGCCGACCTGGGAGCGTTCCGGTACGCCGCCGACGAGGCGGAGGATCTGCCGGGCCTGGTGTCCTCGCTGGAGCGGGCCCTGCTGCGCGAGGGCCGCCGGCGCGGCGGCCAGGAGGAGGACGAGGGGTTCACCACCGCGCTGATCGCCGAGTTCGCCGCAGGCCTCGACACCGTACGGGTCGTCAACCGGGGGCATCCGCCGCCGGTGCTGCTGGACGCCGAGGGCCGGGCCACCGTGCTCGAACCGTCCGAGGAGGCGCCCCCGCTCGGCATGAGCGCCCTGGGCAGCTGGTCGTCCCCGGTCGACACGTTCCCGTTCCCGCCCGGCGCGACCCTCGTCTGCTACACGGACGGGGTCACCGAGGCCCGCGACGAGTCCGGCGTCTTCTACGACGCGGCCGTCCGGCTGCCCCTCCTGATCCGCCACCGGGCGCTGACCGGCGATCCGGCTACCCCGGCGCAGATCCTCCACCTGCTGATCGAGGACGTCGGGCACCACACCGGCGGCCGGATCCAGGACGACCAGGCGCTCCTCGCCCTGCACCGGCCCCGGACCCGGTCGCGCGCGTAGCGGCGTGGCCACCGGCGGCGGTCACGTCGGCGTCCACCCGGCCGCTCCGGTCAGGGCGTACGGCACAGAGCGCGGTCGACGAGGGTGCGCAGGGCGTCCTCCTGGCGCGCCGCGCTCCGTGCGTCCCCGGCGCGGCTGTGCGCGGAGACGGTGACCGTGCGCCTGCCGTCGGTGGTCGTCGCTGCCCGGACGACGTATCCGAAGCCGCTTCCGCCGTGCCCGAGGTAGCCGCCGCCGCAGGACAGCGGCGTGAAGAAGAGGCCCAGGCCGTCCCGGGTGCCCGCCGGGTGGCCGCCGTCCTGCGGCACCGGGACCGTGGTCCGCATGGCGGCGAGCTCGGCGGGCCGCAGCAGCCGTCCGCCGGCCAGGGCGGAGTAGAAGCGGTTGAGGTCGCGGGCCGTGCCGGTCATCGACCCGTCCGCCCCGCTGTCGAAGGGCCGGTAGGGGATCGTGGTGTCGACCATCGGGCCGTCCTCGGCGAACTGCTGGTAGTCGGCCGCGTGCGGGTACGGGAGGAAGGGGTCGGTGCCCGGGGTGTCGGTGTGCCGGAGGCCCAGGGGGCGCAGGATGCGTTCGTGGACCTGCTGTTCCCAGGTGCGGCCGGTGACCTTCTGGATGATCATTCCGGCGAGTACGTAGTTCGTGTTGGAGTACTCCCAGCCGGTGCCCGCCGGGAACGCGGGCTCATGGCGCATGGCCAGGGCGACCAGCTCTTCGGGCTCGTACGCGGTCCACCTCTGGGCGAAGTACGTCCGGGCGCCGGGGTCGGGGAAGACGTCGTGGATGTAGTCGGACAGGCCGCTGGTGTGTCGCAGCAGATCGCGGACGGTGATGGTCCGGCCGTCGTTCCCGGCTCCGGACACGACCCCGGGCAGCAGTTCCTCCACGCTGCGGTCGAGGGAGATCCGCTTCTCGCCCACCAGTTGCAGGACGACGGTGGCGACGAACGTCTTGGTGGTGCTGCCCAGACGCAGATAGCCGTCCCTGGGAACCGGCCGACGCGTGACCAGGTCCCCCACCCCGGACCGGGCCTCGGTCGTGCCCCGCGGGGTCTCCACCCGGACCGCCACGCCGGTGACCCCGGTGTCCCGCAGCGCGTCGGCGTCACGCTGCACCGACCAGCCCGTGCCGGACGGGTGGGGCGCGGCCGAGGCCGCGGCGGACGGGAGGGAGGAGACGGCCAGGGCGAGCACCGCGACGGTCAACCACGAACGACGAAAGATCATGATCCGAGGTTAGGAACGGGCGAGGGCCACCGGCCATCCGGCACACACCCCGCCCGGTACGGGGGCCGGCCGGATGGACAACCCGCCGGGCACCTTCCCGTACGACGCATCCGCCGCTACGTGTTTGAGGCGCCGTTCGTCGGTCACCCGCACGGAAGACACCTACGGCACGTGACCGACGACGTATCGACATCGGGAGTGAGCAGAGTTGAGCACCATGGAGAACTGGCGCCTGCACGCCGCCTGCCGGGAGGAGGACCCCGATCTGTTCTTCCCCATCGGCAGCACCGGCCCCGCCGTCGTCCAGACCGCGGAGGCCAAGACCGTCTGCCGGAGTTGCCCCGTGCAGGCCGCCTGCCTGGAGTGGGCCCTGGAGAACGGCCAGGACTCCGGCATCTGGGGCGGGCTGTCCGAGAACGAGCGGCGCGCCCTGAAGCGCCGCAGCCGTCGGCGGGCGGAGTCCCGGGGGCGCGGCGCGGCCTGACCCGCGCCGCCGGATTTCTCGGGCCCGGAGCGCGGGTATCGCCGCAACGGGTTCGTCATCCGGGGACGAGTGGGTACACGATGAGCCATGGACACCACCGTTTGGCTCGTTCTCGGCGCCGTGGCCGCGCTGCTCATGCTGGCCCTGGCCGTCGTGCTGCTGGTGCGCGTCTTCAAGGCCAGGAAACTGCTGGTCGACGCCGGGATCCCGCTGCGGAACAAGGCGCTCGTCTGGGCGGCCGTCATCTACACCGTGTCACCGGTCGACCTGCTGCCCGACCCCGTCTACCTCGACGACATCGGGTTTCTGCTGGTCGCCCTGCGCTCCCTCCACTCGGCCGCGTCGGCCGCCGGGGTGCGCACGGGTACGACGCCGAAGACCCCGGTGGAGAGCCGACCGGACGCCGTGAGCTGAGGCGACCGACCGGCAGGTCTCTCCCGAGGCCTTCCGTGCCGCGATGCTCCAGGGGCTCGCGGCCCGCGATCCTCCCGGGGCATGCCGCCCCGCGATCCTTCCGAGTCCGCCGCTCCGCGCGATTTCCTAACCGATCGCGGGCGCTCCCTGCGGCGACGCTCCCGGTCCCGGATCCTGCGGCTCCGGTGAGTCCGGTCCGGGCGGCTGCGGGGCCGACTGCGAGTCCGGCGACCCCGGCGGGTCCTCCGGCGCGGGCTCGGTCCCCGGGTCGTCGGGCGGCGGCTCCGAGGTCGCCGGGCCGTCCGGCGGGGGCTCGGAGGTCGCCGGATCGTCACCGGGCCGCGTCGCCGGGTCGTCCGGCGAGGACTCCGACGGAGTGGCCCCGGACGAGGAGGGGCAGGGGTCCGATCCGGGCGGGCAGGGGGACTCGGAGGCGTCCTTGGGCGGATCCGTCTTCTTGTCGCCGTCGCCCGTGTCACCGGCCGGCCGCTCGAACCAGTCGCCGTTCTCCGGATCGACCATCACGAACTCCTTCACCGGCTTCTCCGACGGCTCCACCACGACCACGTCGGAGGCCCGGTAGCCCGGCCACGCCTTGCCCACCTGCCGCGGATCGTCCTGGGCCACGGGCGGCAGCAGCGGGTTCCCGCAGGCGCACCGGACCCTGGGCACGCCCCGGTCGTCGACCAGGACCGCCGTACCCGCCTGGAGCACCGCCTGGTAGGCGTTGGCCTCGCCGTCGCGGTAACCGTGGTTGGTGACACGGGTGTCCATGCGCAGGGTCACGGGGGTGAGGTCCCGCAGATAGCCGGGGACGGCGGACGGCTCGATGTCCTGGACCGAGGCGAAGGCCCGGTTCTTGTCCGGAGCCGCCCGCAACACCTTGATCTGCTGCTCCACATCGCAACTGGCGATCTTGCGGGTGCCTCCGTACAGACCCGGGGCCGCGCCGTCCACGCCACGCGTCACCTGAGCGCCGGTTCTGGACGCGCTCGGCGCGACGGAGGGGCTGGCCGTGCCGGGCTCGGGGTCGCTCTCCTTCGCCGTGGACTCCGTGAACGGATCCTGCCCGGACTCGCCCGCCGCCTGGAGGAACACCTCACCGCCCGCCTTCGACCCGCCGTCGGGCCGGGTCAGGACGACGACCAGTACCACCGCCGCGACCAGAGCCGTCGCGATCGCCGCGATCCGGGGCACCGAACGCCACCAGGGGCGGCCCGGTCCGGAACCCGGGGCGGCGCCCGAGCCGCCTCCCGGGCCGCCGGTACCGCCACCGGAAGGACCGGAGTCACCCGAATCGCCCCCGCCGCCCCCACCGCCCGAACCGCCGGAGCCGTGCGGTCCGCCGTGGTCGCCGCCGCTGGGCGGGCCGGGCGGCGGACCGGTCACGGTCGGCGGAGGCGGTGTGGGGCCGTCCTGCGAGGGGCCCGAGAGCGGGCCGGACGGCGGCCCGGTGGGGCGGCCGGATGGCGGCGGTTGGACACTCACGGGCTCTGCTCCCCGACGTCGGTACCCGCCCCGGACGTCCCTGCCCGGCCCCGTATCCGTACCAGGGTCATAAGCCGACAATCAGGAGCATTTCGCACCATTGTCTGCCCCGCCCCGGCGGTCCCCGCAAGCGGAGGGAGGGCCCGGTTGCCCGGCAAGCGGAGCGTACGGTCCCTGCTTAGCGTGGCAGGCGTGAACGTCCGCGCGAGCAACGACGAGAACAGCGCTCCCGCCCCGCACGGCTGGCGCCACGCCCTCCTCGCGGTCCTCACCGGCGTGCTGGCCATGGTGGTGACCGCGGCCCTCGGCCTGTGGGCCGCCGGTGCGGCCGGGCTGCCCGGCGCCGCCTTCCCGGCCGTCGTCGCCGCGGTGGTGGTGATGGCGGCGGGCGGCTCCGTCGGGCTCTCCGGGGACGCCGGTTCCCTTGTGGGGACGCAGGCCGACCTCTCGGTCCTGCCGCTCTCGGTGACCCTGGTGGGCGCACTCCTGGTCGCCCGCGGCTTCCTGCGCCCGCTCCACCACCGCGCCGTCGCCGGAGGCCGCGAACTGGCCGGCTGGGCGGGCCGGGTCGCCGCCCTGTGGATCGTCGCGCTGATCGTGCTCTCCCTGATCGCCCGGCACACCTTCACCCTCTCGGCCGATGACCTCACCGGCAGTGAGGCCGGAGACCTCCTCGGCAGCGACCCGAAGGTCGGATTCCGGGCGGAGATCCCCCTCACCCTGGTCTTCGGGCTGCTGTGGCTGGCCGGCGTCCTCGTGCTGGCCCTGCTCGTCTCGCGGCGGGCCCCGCTCCCGGCCCGGCTGCTGCGCTTCCAGGAAGCGGTGCGCCCGGCGGCGTTCGCCATGGTGGCGCTGCTCCTCGCCTGCGTCGCGCTCGGCGTCGTGGCCGGTCTCGTCGTGATGATCACGCGCGGGCACCCCGCCGAGACCGTCGCGGTGCTCCTCCTCGGGCTGCCCAACCTGGTCTGGCTCGCGCTCACCCTCGGCCTCGGCGCGTCCTGGGAGGGCAAGGTCGATGGCCCCTTCGGGCTGCCCATGCCCCAGGTGCTCGACACCGTCCTGCGCACCCCCGACCTCTCCACCCTGAACCTGAGCACCCTCGCCGAACAGGACGGGCGCGTCCGCTGGCTCGTGGTCGTCGTCGCCGTGCTGGTGCTCGCCGCCGGGTTCCTCATGGCGGCCCGGTCGCCCGCCGGGACGCGGCTGTGGCAGCACGCCGTGCACATGGCGGTGGCGCTGACTCTCACCGTGCTGTTCATCTGCCTCACCGCCCGGATCTCCGCCCACTACGGACTGTCCCTGCTGGGCCTCGGTGACCTCGGCGGCGGACTCGGCGGTGAGGTGTCGTTGCGCCCGAAGCTGTGGACGGCGCTCGGGTTCGCGGTGCTGTGGGGCCTGGTCACCGGCTTCCTCGGCGGTCTCGCGGCCTCCCGGGTGCACCGTCGCGGCGAGGTCCGGGACGGGGGGCCCGAGGACTGAACCGGCCGCACCGGACCGGCCGGCCGGCTTTGAGGGAACACGGACCCGCCTACGGGAACACCGGGTCGGCCCAGCGCGGCGGCGCGGGCGGAGCCTCGGGGGCCGACGACCAGGAACCGGCCGGTGCGTCCACCCGGGTCGGCGCGTGCTCGCCGGGACCGATGCCCGCCGCCGCGGCCCGCAGCGCGGCGACGAACCGCAGGCAGGTCTCGTAACGGTCCTCCGGGGACTTGGCGAGCGCCTTCGCCAGTACGCCGTCGACCGCGGCCGGGAGCACCGGCCGCAGGGAGCTCGGCGGGGTGGGCGGGTCGTACTGGTGGGCCCACAGGAGCGCCATGTCGTCGTCGCGCTGGAAGGGCGGCGCACCGGTCAGGGTCTCCTGGACGACGCAGGCGAGGCTGTACACGTCGCACCGCCCGTCCACGGGCCGCCCGGAGATCTGTTCCGGCGCCACGTAGTCGAGGGTGCCGACGAACTGGCCGACCGTGGTGAACCCGGTCAGCGACAGCGACTTCTTCGTCAGCCCGAAGTCCGTCAGATACACATGCTCCGGATGGTCGCTGTCGGTGCCCGCCGCCACCAGGATGTTGCCGGGCTTCACGTCCCGGTGCACCAGGTCGTGGTCATGGGCCGCGTCGAGCGCGGAGGCGACCTGCGCGGCGATCCGGACGGCGGCGGTGAGGTCCAGCGGCCCGCGCCGGTCGATCAGGACCCGCAGATCGGCGCCCGCGACGAAGCGCATGGCGATGTAGAGCAGCCCCTCGGTCTCGCCCGCCTCGAACACCGGCACGATGTGGGGGTGGTCGATCGCGGCCGCCACCCGCGACTCATGCGTGAACCGCTGCCGGAAGGTGTCGTTGCGGGCGAGTTCGGGCGCGAGCAGCTTCAGCGCGACGATCCGGTCGAGCCGCAGATCCTTGGCGCGGTAGACGACCGCCATGCCGCCGCGCCCGATCTCGGCCTCCACCAGATAGCTCGCGATCCGCTTGCCGACGAGATCGTCCTCGCGCCCGGTGGGCAGCCCGGCGTCGTGCGACGGCGGGGGCGGCGGCACCATCGGCCGTCACCGCCCCGCATCCCCGGACGCCCCGCCGCGGGGCGGTTCGTCGGGCCCGGCGACGGTGATCGCCCGGGTGGGTTCGGGTGCGTCCGGCGGGACCACGCGGGTCGGCTCGGGTGCGTCGGGTGGTACTACGCGGGTGGGTTCAGGTCCGTCCTGTGGCACCACGCGGGTGGGTTCAGGCCCGTTCGGGGCGACCACGCGGGTGAGGTCGGGGCCCTCCGGTGGTGCCGTGCGGGTCGGCTCCGGGTCCGGCTCGTCGCCGGTCACGACCCGGGTCGGCTCCGGAGCCGGGGCCCTCGGCGCCTCCGCCTCCCCGGACCCCGCTCCGGCCGCTCTCGCTTCCCGGCCCGCCGGTTCCTCGCTCGTCGCCCCTCCCGGTCCCGCCTGCGCCGCGTACGTACTGAGCCGGGTGCCGTCGCAGTAGACCCACCGCTCGTGCTCGGCGTCGTACAGCCACACCGACTCCCCGTCCACCACCATGCCCACCCGCAGCCCCCGCGTCCGCTGCCGGAAGCCCTCCCCGTCGCTGCGGCCCTCGGCCAGGTCCTGCGCCGCGCGGCGGTACCGGCTCAGCGATTCCTCCGCCCTGGCCAGCAGCGGCCGTGGGTCGGCGGTGCGGGCCATCGGCGCCCCGGCGGCCGGCGGCGTCCGCGGTACGGAGACGAGGAGCCGCCCGTCGACCCAGGCCGACCAGCCGTTGGAGCAGGCGACGTACGCCCAGTCCCCGCGCCGGTCCTGCACCTGCACCGGGAGCAGCGGGTCCAGCGGGTCGGTGGGCCGGGCGACGTCGGGGGACTCCCAGGCCGGGAGGCCGTCCGGCGGGACGACGTGCGTGGGGCGGAATTCCGGGGTCGGGGTCGCCATGGAACCGCCTCACTTCCGCATGACCGCGGGCTCGTGCCGCCTCAGCAGTTTCGCGACCACGTATCCGAAGACGACCGAGAGGACGACCAGCATGCCCATGTTGAGCAGCCAGACCCCGGCCGAGTGCCCGAACAGCGGATCGGAGGTCAGGTCGCCCGGCACGATCCGCGCCAGATCGATCGTGCCGGCCATCGCGCCGAGCGCCCACCGCGAAGGCACCAGCCAGGACAGCTGCTCCACGCCGGGGACGCCGTGCAGTTTGAGCAGCGCACCGCAGAAGACGACCTGGACGATGGCGAGGAGGACGAGCAACGGCATCGTCACCTCCTCCTTGCGCACCAGCGCGGAGACCAGCAGGCCGAGCATCATCGCGGTGAAGGACAACAGGGCCACGGCCAGGGTGATCTCCACGAGCGGTGGCAGGAACACCCCTTCGCCGCCCGGAGCACCGAGATCGACGCCCACCAGACCCACCAGCGTCAGCACCACGGCCTGGAGGACGGTGATGGTGCCGAGCACCACGATCTTCGACATCAGATACGCGGATCTGGAGAGCCCGACGGCCCGTTCCCGCTGGTAGATCACCCGTTCCTTGACCAACTCCCGTACGGCGTTGGCCGCTCCGGTCAGCACACCGCCCACGCACAGGATCAGCAGCGCGTTCATCGCCGTCTCCTGGGTGAGCCGGCTGCCCGCCAGCGCGCGGGCCATGGCGCCCATGACGAAGGGCAGCGCGATCATGATGATCAGGAACGTCCGGTCCGCGCTCAGCGCGGAGGCGTACCGGCGTACGAGCGTATGCAGTTGCGCACCCCAGTTACGGGTCTTCGGCGGCGGCGCGACCAGTGCTCCGGGCGCGGCCGGCGGAAGGTGGGGCTGGGCCGTGGCGTTGACGATGTACTGCCGGTGGAAGGGCGAGTCCGCGTAGGTGGCCGCCCAGTCGCGGTCGCGGTCGTTCTCGAAGGCCTCGAACGCCTCCGGCCACTCCTCGAAGCCGAAGAAGGCGAGGGCGTCCTCCGGCGGGCCGTAGTAGGCGATGCGGCCGCCGGGCGCGAGCACGAGCAGCCGGTCGCAGACCTCCAGGCTCAGCACGCTGTGCGTGACGACGATGACGGTGCGTCCGTCGTCGGCCAGCCCGCGCAGCATGTGCATCACCGAGCGGTCCATACCGGGGTCGAGCCCCGACGTCGGCTCGTCCAGGAAGAGCAGCGAGGGCTTCGTCAGCAGCTCCAGGGCCACGCTCACGCGCTTGCGCTGGCCGCCGGAGAGCGAGTGGATCGGCTGGTCGGCGCGCTGTTCCAGGCCGAGTTCCTGGATCACCTCGGCGACCCGCGCCTGCCGCTCTGCCTTCGCGGTGTCCTGCGGGAAGCGGAGCTCGGCGGCGTAACCGAGGGCCTTACGCACGGTCAGCTGGGAGTGCAGGATGTCGTCCTGCGGGACGAGGCCGATGCGCTGGCGCAGCTCGGCGAAGTCGCGGTAGAGGTCACGGCCGTCGTAGAGCACCGTGCCGCTGTCGGCCGGGCGCAGCCCGGTGAGCGCGTTGAGCAGCGTGGACTTGCCCGCACCGCTGGGCCCCACCACGCCGAGCAGGCACTTCTCGCCGACGGGGAAGGAGACCCGGTCCAGCAGCGTCTTGCCGTCCTTGCCGGACCGGCCGACCGTCACCTCCAGGTCCTGGACGTCCAGTGACACCTCACCGGTGTCCACGAACTCCTGGAGGGAGTCGCCGACCAAGCAGAAGGCCGAGTGGCCGATACCGACGATGTCACCGGGGCCGACGGGGCCCCGGGCGACCGGCTGACCGTTGAGGAAGGTGCCGTTGTGGCTGCCGAGGTCGACGATCTCGTAGCCGCCGTCGGCCAGTGTGCGCAGTTCGGCGTGGTGGCGCGAGACCACCAGATCGTCGATGACGAGATCGTTGGAGGCGTCGCGGCCGATCCGCACGGTCTTCGCGGGCAGCGGCCGCACCGTCGTCGGCTGCCGGAACGTGCCGGTCGCCGCGGGCATCGACACGGCCGACGGCCGGTCCGCGGAGGGGGCGGCGACGGAGGGCGCCGGGGGTTCGCGGCCCAGCAGCACGGCGCGCGGTCCGTCGCTCGGATTGCCGAAGCGGATCTCGCTGCCCGCGCCGACGTCCGAGGCGTGGATGCGCCGGCCGCCGGTGTACGTGCCGTTGGTGCTGTCCTCGTCCTCGATGGTCCAGTGACCGGCCTCGGGATGGAGGATCGCGTGGTGCCAGGAGACCCGGTTGTCGTCGATGACGATGTCGCTCTCGGGGTCGCGCCCGACGTGGTAGTCCCGGCTCGGACTCATCACCGTGGAGCCCAGATCGGTCTCCAGCACGAGTTCGGGCGCAGTCGGCGTCGCGGGCCGCTCTCCCATGTCCTGAATTCTACCGAGACGTCACGATCGGCGCCCGCCGCCGGCGGCGG
>MUNB01000104.1 GCA_002154345.1 Streptomyces griseus | reverse complement strand
CGGTGGCGGCGGACGCGGCGGAGAAAGTACGAGTGTTCGCCATGAGGGTCAGCTCTTTCGCGCGAGGAGTCGTCTGGGACGGACTTGCGTCGTGCGCGCGGACCGAAGGCCGGGGTGAGCGGCTTTAGTGGGCCTGCGCGTTCCACGCGCGGCAACACACCCGGTCGAAATCATGGTGCTGACGGGAAGGCCAGAACGGTTCGAGGTCGCTGCGACCCGACGCGATGTGCTGGTAGCTGGCCATGTGCTCCATTGAAGCAGACATTGCGGCCGTGCATCAGACTCCTCTCACCCGTCGATACGGACCCTTGGCGTTACGTTCCTCACGCCGGGCCGCCGCGACGCATGAAGAGGGGCCCACCGGCGAACCGGCGGGCCCCTCTTTCGTGCGTCCGGTACGTGACCGGCGGCGGGATCAGACCTGGTCGGCCTTCTCCAGCGCGGTGCAGCAGGTGTCGACGATCAGCCGCGTGACGACGTACGGGTCGACGTTGGCGTTCGGACGGCGGTCCTCGATGTACCCCTTCTGGTCCTGCTCGACCTGCCAGGGGATACGGACCGAGGCGCCGCGGTTGGAGACGCCGTAGCTGTACTCGTTCCACGGGGCGGTCTCGTGCAGACCGGTGAGCCGGTCGTCGATGCCCGCGCCGTAGTTCTTCACGTGGTCCAGCGGCTTGGACCCCTCGCCCAGCGACTCGCACGCGGTGATGATCGCGTCGTAGCCCTCGCGCATCGCCTTGGTGGAGAAGTTGGTGTGCGCGCCCGCGCCGTTCCAGTCGCCCTTGACCGGCTTCGGGTCCAGGGTGGCGGAGACATCGAAGTCCTCGGCGGTGCGGTAGAGCAGCCAACGGGCCACCCACAGCTGGTCGGAGACGTCCAGCGGGGACAGCGGGCCGACCTGGAACTCCCACTGGCCGGGCATGACCTCGGCGTTGATGCCGGAGATCCCGAGCCCCGCCGCCAGGCAGTTGTCGAGGTGCTTCTCCACGATCTCGCGGCCGAAGATCTCGTCCGCGCCGACCCCGCAGTAGTAGCCGCCCTGCGCGGCCGGGAAACCGCCCTCGGGGAAGCCGAGCGGCCGGTGGCCGTCGAAGAAGGTGTACTCCTGCTCGATGCCGAAGATCGGGGCCTGGCCCGCGAACTGCTCGGCGACCGGACGCAGCGCGGCACGGGTGTTGGACTCGTGCGGCGTCATGTCGATGTTGAAGACCTCGCACAGCACGAGGACGTCGTCGCCGCCGCGGATCGGGTCCGGACAGGTGAAGACGGGCTTCAGCACCCGGTCGGACGCGTGGCCCTCGGCCTGGTTGGTGCTGGAGCCGTCGAAACCCCAGATGGGCAGATCCGCCACGTCACCCGACGGCGCACCGTCCATGATCTTCGTCTTGGAGCGAAGCTTGGCGGTCGGCTCGGTGCCGTCTATCCAGATGTACTCAGCCTTGAACGTCACGGACGCCATCCTTTGCGGGTGCAGCGGTCTATGCAGCGCAGCTTGGCAAGACGCGATTTCCCGTCCGTTGCCCGGATGTGAACCCCGTGTTACCGAGGTTTCCTCTGTTTTGCCCGTGCGGAACGAGGCAGCTGATCCGCCTCCGGTCCACCCCTGATCCACCCCGCCACCGGCCGACCCGAACGCTCACACATGGCCCTTGAGCAGCGCCGAGAACCCGGCCGCCCGCAGCCGGCGCACCAGCTCCTCCCGGCTCGACCCCAGCGCGGCGGCCGCCGTGTCCAGGTGCCAGTCGGCCCCGGCCACGGTCCGCAGCAGATGGCCGCGGCGGATCTGCGCGTCGGAGAGCCGGAACGTCTTGAGGTAGGCGACCCGCCCCCGGTGATCGGTGATCGTCTCCCCGATGTGCTGCCCGCCCGTGTCCCGGACGAACGGCGGCAGAAAACGCCACAGGGTGAAGGACGTCATCCGGTACACCTGGTCGAACGTGTACGAGGAGTCCAGCAGCTCCCGCGCGAACACGGTGTCGTGCGCCTCCTCCCACACCCGCTCCTGAGCCCGCGCGGCCGCCCGCAGCCCGCCGAGGTCCCGGATGTGCTCCTCGCCCCCGATCCGCACCGGCAGCTCCGGGACCGGCGCCCCGTACAGCGCGTACTGGTGCACCAGCTCCCCGTAGAGGTCCTCCACCAGCGAGGCGTGCAGAAGGCGGTAGTCGTCCGGGTGCGGGACGACGAAGGCGGCGGCGAGCGCGTCGGAGACGTACACCATCACCCCGCACTGGCCCGGGTGGATCTCGAAGATCCGCAGCGCGTCCGCGAGCCCGCGCACCGAGCGGCCGAGGTACGCGTCCTCGGCGCGCGGCGAGAGCCCGTCGCGCAGGGCCGTGCGCGACCACTCCTCCCAGGCGGTCGACGGACCGCCGAAGTGCAGTGCGAGATAGCCCTCCAGTGCCAGATGCAGCGGCAGGAACCGCAAGCGGTCGCCGGGCCGCCGCTTGGCCATCCGGCGATGCGGCAGCGGCGGCAGCACGGCGGCCCGGGGCGCGCCGCCCCCGCCGAACTGGGTGCCGTACGCGGCCGACTGCCGGCCCGCCTCCGGGCCGTCCTCGTCCGACCAGTCGGCGACCAGACCGTGCGGAATGTACGAGACATAGCGCTCCCGCGGCCCGAGCTCGACGATCCCCGCGCCCAGGCCCTCGTACACCTCGCGGTGCAGCCGCAGCCCCGCCACCGGCTCCGCGCGGACCAGCGGCACGAGCCGGACGCCGCCCCACACCTGCGAGGGCCGCGCGGTGAGCCCGGTCAGCTCCAGCCGGTTCACCGGACCACCGCCCCTTCCGCTTCTCCTTCTGCTTCTCCTTCTGCTTCTCCGGTGAACCGGGCCACGCGCCGGTCCAGATACGCGTACAGCTCCGCCGGCCCCGTACGCCCCTCCGCGAACCGGGCGATCTCCACCAGGGCGGGCAGATCCTCCGCGTCCCGGATCCCGGCGGTCGCCACCCCCGCCGCCAGCCGCCGCACATCGAAACCCTCGGCGTCGTATACGGGGTTGACGTGCACCACGGCCGTCCGCCGCTCCGGATCCAGCCGGCGCCGCCACACCCGCAGCACCTCGCCCGCGAGCCCGGCCGGGGCGTTGTCCCAGCCGTCCGAGACGATCACCAGCCGGTCCGGGGCCGCCCCGCCAGGACCCGGCTCCAGCGCGTCCAGCACCCGCATGCCCAGCGGGGTCGGCCCCCACGGGCGTACGAGCAGGGCGTCGCCCGCGCCCGAGGTCCACAGCCCCCGGTACGCGCCGGGCGCGGCGAGCGCCTCCAGCAGATGGTGACAGGCCAGCGCCACGGCGAGCGGCCGCCGCTGCTTCTGCCCCGAACCGGACGAGGAGAAGCTGTCGTCCAGCACCGCGTGCACCCGCCCCCAGCTCCCCGCGTGTGCGCCCGCCGCCCGGCGGGCCGCCGCGCGCAGGGCGCCGGTCAGTTCGGCCCGCCGCTCGGCCCGCTGCTCGAAGCCGAGCGACAGCACGTACAGGGCGATCCGGGTCAGCGGCATCACGGTCAGATCCACCTGCGCGGCCGCCGGAGCGTTCGGCCGCCGGTCGGCCGCCGCCCGCTGCTCCTGGGTACGCAGCCGCTCCAGCCGGGTCATCCGGGGCGCGGCCCGCTTCAGGAACACCTCGCGCTTCATCCCGTGCTTGGCGGCGAACCCCTCCGCGACGGTGAACGGCAGCTCGGCCACTGCCCCCTGCTCGTAGTGGGCGCGCCGCCAGGCGTCGAGCAGCCCGTGCTCGTAGCGGGGCAGCCGCCCCGGCCGGAACAGGAACGCCCCGACCTCGGCGAGCGGCGCGGCCCCCTCCGGGCAGGGCAGATGGATGTGCCGGGCGGCGGTCTTCAGCCCGGCGCGGTACTTCACGGCGTCATGGCCCAGATCCGGCCGGGCCGCCAGCCAGTCCCGCATGATCGCGCGGGTCCGCCGGTTGTTGACTCCGGCCCGGCGCAGCTCGCCAAAGAGCCGGTAGACGCGCGGCGGCGGCAGCAACGCCAGCCGGGCGGCGATGAGCCGGCCCTCGGTACGCCGCTCCTCGGGGCTCGCCTCGCCCGCCGTCTCCAGCAGCCGGCGCACGATGAGCGCCGCGTTGTGGTGGTTGATGTCCAGAGCCAGTGAAGCCGCGTACACCCGGCGGTAGTTGACCCGTACGTAGGTGTGCAGGAAGTCCAGGGAGAGCTGCTGGTCGGCGGCACCGGAGCGGAACTCGCGCTGCCCGGTCGCGGTGATCGCCGCGTTCACGAAGAGCAGGACGTCCTCGGCGGCGACGAGGTCGGCGACGCGGCCGGCGACGCGGTCGGCAGGGCTTTCGGTCGTGTTCATGGTCGTCCCCCGGGAGGCTGGAGTGCCGGCCGGGGAATGGAGGCGCGAACAACGAAATCATCGCTTCACAGGCAAGTCCCGGGAGTCGCGCCGGAGTCCCGCGGCCGGCCCCGGAAACGTAGCGGGGCAAGGCCGCTTCGCGCCACCGCATTCGGGGCCCGGGTGCCTTCCGGGGCATGGCGGCGTGCGGGGCCGGGCATCCTGGCCCGGTGCCTGCCCGGTGCCTGCCCGGGCCGGCGGGCGAGCGGGCGCGTGGACGCCCCGGCCCCCTGCCCGGCCGCCCGCCGCACCCGGCACACTGGCACGCATGACGACTGCAGGCACCACACCTCTGCGCATCGGCCTCCTCGGCACCGGCCCCTGGGCCCGTAACACCCAGGCCCCCGCGCTCGCCGCCCACCCCGGCGTCGAGCTGAGCGGGGTGTGGGGCCGCCGCGCCGAGGCGGCGGACGCCCTCGCCGCCGCCCACGGGACGCGCGCGTACACCGGTGAGGAGGGCATCGACGCGCTCCTGGAGGCGAGCGACGCGGTGGCCTTCGCGCTGCCGCCGGACGTGCAGGCCCCGCTCGCGGTCCGGGCGGCGGAGGCGGGCTGCCACCTCCTGATGGACAAGCCGGTCGCCACGACGGTGGCCGGGGCCCGCGCGGTGGCCGATGCGGCGGAGAAGTCCGGGGTGGCCTCGGTCGTCTTCTGCACGCTGCGCTTCGCGCCCGAGACCTCCGCGTGGATCGCCGAACAGGCGGCGGTGGACGGCTGGTTCACGGCCCGTGCCCAGTGGCTCGGCTCGCTCTACGCCGAGGGTTCGAGCAGCGAGTACGCGGACTCCCCGTGGCGGCGCGAGAAGGGCGGCCTGTGGGACGTCGGCCCGCACGCGCTCTCCGTGCTGATCCCGGTCCTGGGCGACGTCGAGCACCTGACCGCCGCCCGGGGTCCGGCCGACACCACGCATCTGATCCTGCGCCACACTTCGGGCGCGTCCAGCACGGTGACGCTCGGGCTGAGCGCCCCGCCCGGCGCGGCGGGCGTCGAGATCGAGTTCCGGGGCGAGCGGGGCACGGCGTCGATCCCCGGCTGGGCGGGCGCGGAGACCGCGTTCCGGGGTGCGGTGGACGCCCTGGCCGAAGCGGTACGTACGGGGGTGCCGCACGCCTGCGACGCGCGCTTCGGCCGCCACCTCACGGAGCTGCTGGCGGCTGCGGAGGAGCAGGCGCAGGCGGGCTGACCGGCGGCAGGGAGCGGCACAGGGCCTCCAGCGCCTCCGGGTAGGCGGATTCGGCGGGGGTCGCGTACCCGACGACGAGCCCGTCGCGGTGGGGGACGGGGGAGGCGCCGGCGGTACGTGTGGATCGGAGGGAGGCGCCGGCGGTACCGGTGGAACGGAGGGAAGCAGCGGCGGTACCGGTGGAGCGGGAGGGGCGTTCCGCCCCCGGGTGCCGGTAGTCGCCCAGGCCCTCCACCGCCAGCCCTTGCCAGGCCGCCGCCCGGACCGCCGACCGCTCGGTGCCGGGCGGCAGCTCCAGCACCGCGTGCAGCCCGGCCGCGATCCCGGTGACCCGGACGTGCGGGGCCCGCGCGTGCAGAGCGGCCACCAACTGGTCCCGGCGGCGGCGGTGGCGCTGCCGCATCCGGCGTACCTGCCGGTCGTACGCGCCCGACTCGACGAAGTCCGCGAGCGTCAACTGCTCGGTGGCGCTGGAGAACTGCTCGCGCTCGCCCTTGGCCGCGACGACGGGGGCGACGAGCCGCTGGGGCAGCACCATCCACCCGATCCGCAACGCAGGAGAAAGACTCTTGCTCACCGACCCCACCAGCACCACATGCTCGGGATCGAGCCCCTGGACGGCCCCCACGGGCTGCCGGTCGTAGCGGAACTCCCCGTCGTAGTCGTCCTCGACGACGAGCCCGCCGGTGGACCGGGCCCAGTCGACGACGGCCGCCCGCCGCGCGGGGTGCAGCGGCCCGCCGGTGGGGAACTGATGGGCGGGCGTGAGGAGGACGGCACGGTCGTGGCGGGTGAGCCCGTCGACCCGGGCGCCGTCCGCGTCCACGCCGAGCGGCCGGGTGCCGACCCCGTGCGAGGCGAGGATCTCGCGGTGGAAGGGCAGCCCGTACTCCTCCGCCGCCCACGGACCGCCGACCACCTCCGCGAGGAGCCGCAGCCCGTGCGCGGCCCCCGAGCACAGGACGATCCGTTCCGGCGCGGCCCGCACCCCGCGCACCCGGGCCAGATAGCCGGCCAGGGCCCGCCGCAGCTCGGGCCGCCCGTGCGGATCGCCGGGCCCGAACGCGTCGTCGGGGGCGGCGGCCAGCGCCCGCCGCGCCGAGGCCAGCCAGGCGGTGCGCGGGAAGACCGAGGGGTCCGGCTGCCCCTGGACCAGGTCATGGACCGGGCGGGCCGGGCGCTCGGGGGTACGCGGCCGATGCGCCGGGGTCACCGGGACGGCCCGCTCGGCGACCCGCGTCCCCGACCCCTGCCGGGCCGCCAGCCACCCTTCCGCGACCAGCTCCGCGTACGCGTCGGCGACGGTGTTGCGGGCCAGGCCCAGGTCGGCGGCGAGCGAACGGTAGGGCGGCAGCCGGGTGCCCGGGGCGAGCCGCCCGCTGCGCACGGCCTCGCGCAGCGCGGCCATCAGGAGGGCCCGGCGATTGCCCGTACCGGAGAGCTCCAGCGGCAGATCGCTGCCCAGGATCTCCGCGGAATTGACCCATGAATCCGTCATAGAAGTGCACCCCACACCCAGTCACCGATAGCCCTAGATTCGTACCCATGACGACGACGGAGATCAAGACGAACGACCGCACCGCCGCCGAGGCCACCACCGTCCGGCCCAACACGGCCACGGCCACGACCACACCCCGGCTGAACTTCGCGAAGGCGGCCCCGAAGGCGTTCCGGGCCGTGATCGGCCTGGACGCGGCGGCCCGCGAGGGCCTGGACCCGACCCTGGTCGAACTGGTCCAGATCCGCGCCTCGCACCTGAACCGGTGCGCGTACTGCCTGCACATGCACACCACGGACGCACGCAAGGCGGGCGAGAGCGAGGAGCGCCTGCACATGGTCGCGGTGTGGCAGGAGGCGGACCACTTCTTCACGGAGAAGGAGCAGGCCGCCCTCGCCCTGACGGACACGGTCACGAGGATCGGCGACGCGGGCGTACCGGACGAGGTCTACGACCGGGCGGCGGCCCACTTCGACGAGGAGGAGCTGGCCCACCTGCTGGCCCTGATCTTCACGATCAACACGTGGAACCGCATCGCCCTGTCCACGGCGAAGCGCGCGGGCACGGACGAACGCTGAGGCGGTACGGCACGGCTGCACGGACGCTCATCCGGGCCACGGGCCACGGGCCACGGGCCGCGGGCTACGGGCCCACGGCCTTCAGGCACCACGGCCTTCAGGCACCCACACCCTCAGGCATCACGCGGTCTTCGGGCACCACGCGGTCTTCAGGCGCCACGCCCCAGAGCGTCCCGCACGGCTTCCTCGCTCCGCGCCACCACGGCCGTGCCGTCCTCGGCGGTGATGATCGGCCGCTGGATGAGCTTCGGGTGCTCCGACAGCGCGACGATCCACCGCTCCCGCGCACCGGCGTCCCGGGGCCACTCCTTGAGGCCCAGCTCCTTCGCCGCCGCCTCCTGCGTCCGCGTGATGTCCCACGGCTCCAGACCGAGCCGGTCCAGCACGGCCCGGATCTCCTCCGGCGACGGCACGTCCTCCAGGTAACGGCGGACGGTGTAATCGGCCCCTTCGGCGTCCAGCAGAGTGAGTGCGCTGCGGCACTTGGAACAGGCGGGATTGATCCAGATCTCCATGGGGCCAAGGTTACGCGAGGGACTGCCGAAATGGCCTCTGGCCAGGGGCGATTGTCAGTGGGGGGCAGTAAAATGGAGGGAGTTCGTGAGGGTTCCACCACGCTGCCAGGAGGATGCCGATGGCCGTCGCCACAGTCACGACCGAGCCGCTCGACCGACAGCTCCCGATGCCCTTCCACCCGCCGCTTCCCGCGCCGCCCGCGAAGAAGCGGCTGCCCGCGGGCCGCCCCCGCGAGTGGTACGTCTCCCACAACCGCCGTCTCAAGGCCATGCGCCTGGCCATCGCCCTGCTCGACAGCGGGGTCTACCAGCCCTCCAGCGCCGGCAACCACCGGATACGGATCACCGCCGAGCGCCTGGGCATCCACCCGCCGTCCGACACCACCTGCCGCATGGTCCGCGCCCTGATCCGCTACGGGCGCTGACGCACCGCCCCGGCCTGCCGTTGTGCCCCCGGACCGTCTCGTCCGGGGGCACCCGGCTGCCGGGCTCCGCCCGTACGGGACCATGGCCCCCGACCGCACAAGTACACGGGCGAAGGGGCATCACCATGGCAGCCGATCTCTGGACTTCGGCCCTGTCGCTCGCCGGTGTCGCCCTGGGCGGCGGCCTGACGGCCCTCGCCCAGCGCGCCACCCAGCGCTCGGCGGAACGCGTCGAGGAGCGCCGCCAGGCGGTGGCGACGACGGAGAACCGCCGGGCCGAACAGATCGATGTGCTCAAGGAGTTCGTCACCTGCGCCCAGGCCGCGGAACGGGCCGCCTACAGCCGCCCCGACCCGTGGGGCGACGACGAGGACGGCTGGATGACGGAGACGGGCCCGGTCATGACCGCGCTGTGGACCGCGTCCGGCAATGTCACGCTCCTGTGCGCGGAGGCACTGCGCGAGCCGGTGAGGACGTACGGCCACGCGCTGAACGCCGCCGTGTGGCGCGACATCGGGGACGTCGAGGTCAACGAGCACCTGGAGGAGGCCAAGACGGCGTTCATGAACGCGGCACGGGCGAGCCTCGCCGGCTCCTGACCCGGTGAGGGCGACGGGTAGGATCCCAGCCCCATGAAGGCACTCATCTCCGTCGACATGGAAGGCGTCTCGGGCATCGTCCACCCCTCCGAGACGAACCCCGAGCGTGACGACTACCAGCGCGGCCGGGAGCTGATGACGGCCGACGCGAACGCGGTGATCGCGGGCGTCCTGGACGCCGAACCCACGGCCGACGTCCTGGTGGCGGACGCGCACGGCACCTTCCGCAACCTCCTGCCGGAGCGACTCGACCGCCGCGCCCGCCTGGTCCGGGGCAAGCCGCGCACGCTGAACATGCTCGCCGGGCTCGACGCGGAGACCGACGCGGCGCTGTTCGTCGGCTACCACGTGCGGGCGGGCGAGGGCCCGGGCGTGCTGGCGCACACGATGAACGACGCGATCCTCGACGTACGGGTGGCCGGCCGCTCGCTGGGCGAGATCGGGCTCAACGCCGCCATGGCCGGCCACCTCGGCGTACCGGTCGTCCTGCTCAGCGGCGACGACGCGGCCTGCGCCGAGGCGGCCGACCTGATCCCCGAGGCGGTCACCGTCGCGGTCAAGGAGGCGCTGGGCGCGGTGGCCGCGGTGACCCTGCACCCGGAGGAGGCGGGGGACCGGTTGCGCCGGGCGGCGGCGGACGCGATCACGCGCCGCGCGGAGATCCCGCCCCTGACGCTCGCCCCCGCCCCGCTGGACGTGGAGGTCGACCTCGCGGGCGCGCACACGGTCGACCTGGCGACCCTCGTACCGGGCGTCTCGCGCGCGGCGGGCGCCCGTACGGTCACGTTCACGGCCCCCGACTACGCGACGGCGTACCGCCTGATCCTGCTGCTCGCGCAACTGGCCACGATCAGGCCCGCCTAGGGCCTGTCGTGCCGATCAGGCCAGGCTCGCGGGGTCCGGCCTGATCGACAGGACACCGCCTAGTACCAAGGGCGGGTGTCGTGCGTGGGCAGCGGCCGCAGTTCCGGCCAGCGCGCCAACAGGCGCACGGCCAGGGCGGAGCTGAGGCGGCCCACCGCGAACAGGTGGTCGTGGTCGCGGGTCATGTCGGCGACCACGCCGAGGCGATGGACCAGTCGCTCGCGGGCGGAGATGAAGCCCCACTCGAAGTCCTCGGTGGGTACGCGAGCGAGCTGGTCGACCGTCCCGCGGTGGGCCCGCTCGACGAGCGCGTCCCCCTGGATCAGCCAGCCGGCGCACGCGTCGGCGAGGTCGCCCGGCACATCTCTGCCGGTGCGGCCGCGCCAGGTGGTTCGGTAGATGTCCTCGACCTCCGCGAGCGGGGCCGCGGTGACCGACATCGCGCACCAGCAGGTGGGGAAGCCGATGCGGAAGTAGGCGAGTTCGACCAGGCCGTTGCCGAGCGAGGCCCGTTCGAAGTCGACGAAACGGACACCTTCGGCGGTCCGCAGATCGTTGCCGGGGCACGGGTCGCCGTGCAGCAGCGCATGATGCGGGGAGGGGTTCAACCGGTCCACGAGAGCGGTGAGTTCATCGAGCACCGCGGACGGGACGGGCACGTCGAGCGTACGGGCCAGGGCGAGGAAGGACTCCGCGTCGGCGGCCGTGGGCCCCGACCAGGCCGGGAGCGCGCCCTCGTCGGCGGGTCCGGTCAGGGCGTGCAGTCGGGCGAGCGACTCGGCGTACCCCGGCATCCAGTCGTCCGTCCTGCCGAGGTCGTCGACATGCTCGAGGACCATCACCCGCGAGGGCGGGTCCGTGGCGAGTACCGCGGGAGCCACGGCGGGCCCGCTCGTCCGTCCCGCCAGGCGCAGCCCGGCCACCTCCCGCGCGAAGCGCGTGTCGGCGTCGGCGCGGGTGTCCCCGCCGTCGGTGATCTGCTTGACCACGACCTGACTCCGGTCGGCCAGCCGGACCCGCCACACCCGTGACCGCGGACTGCTGTCCAGGAGCTCGCTCCGGTCGGGGACGCCCACGGTGGAGCGCAACACTTCGTCGAACGGAAGCCGGTTGGGCATGCGGTCGAGCCTAGGGGCTGTCCCGCACTTCCGCACGCACGCGGGAGCCGCGGTCCGGGTCGATCCCCGTTCCCGGACGCGCCCGGGGCCGCACGTGGCGAAGGCCCCCGAAAACGCCTCGAACACGGCCCCGGTTGCCTCTAACGTGTCCGGGTGACAACCCAAGTGATCGTGCTGAACGGCGGCTCCAGCTCCGGCAAGTCCGGCATCGTACGCTGCCTCCAGGCGGAGTTGCCGACCCCGTGGCTCGCCGCCGCGATCGACACCTTCGTGGACGCCCTGCCCGCGTCCCTGAGGTCGGCAGGCGAAGGCATCGAGTTCGCGGCGGACGGCGGTGTGACCGTCGGCGAGGAGTTCCGCAGGCTGGAGGCGGCCTGGCGCGAGGGGGTGGCCGCGATGGCGCGGGCGGGAGCGAACGTCATCGTCGACGACGTGTTCCTCGGCGGCCCGGCCTCCCAGGAAGGGTGGCGCAAGGCGCTGACGGGCCTGAACGTCCTGTGGGTGGGCGTCCACTGCGAAGGCGCGGTCGCGGAGGCCCGCGGCATCGCCCGGGGCGACCGCCCGAGGGGCATGGCCGCGGCACAGGCGGAGACGGTCCACCGGGGCGTGACGTACGACCTGGAGGTGGACACCACGCACACGGAGTCCCTGACCGTCGCGCGAGCGATCGCCCCCCACGTAACCTGACCGACCGACGCACCGACCTGACCGCCCCCTGCACACACGCACCAGTCTGGAGCCCGATGAGCGACCTGTGGACCGGCGAGAGGGTACGCCTGCGGGGCATCGAACCGCAGGACTGGGAGGGCTTCCGGGCCCTGGCCCTGCACACCGTGGACGCCCGCAACGCCGACGTGGTCGAACCCCCGCGCTCGGACGAGAGCTTCCGCGCCTGGGCCGCCGAACGCGCCGGCCGCACCCCGAACCCGGCCTCGTACCAACTGGTCATCGAGACCCGCTTCGAGCACGCCTTCGTCGGCGCGGTGTCGGTCGGCGAGACGGACGCGAGGGCGGGCCGCTTCCGTACGGGCATCGAGGTCACCCGCGAACACCGCCGCCAGGGCTACGCGGCCGAGGCCACCGAACTGGTCCTCACCTACATGTTCGCCGAACAGCGCTGCCACAAGTGCGAGGTGGAGGTCTACGCCTTCAACGACGCCTCGCTGGCCCTCTACCGCAAACTCGGCTTCGTGGAGGAGGGCCGCCTGCGCCAGCACGAGTTCTTCGCGGGCACGTACCACGACGTGGTCCTGCTGGGCATCACGGCGGACGAGTACTGGGCGGGGCGGACGCGGCCCTCACTGCGCTGACGCCGCGCCCACGCCACCCGTACGGGCCCCTGACGATCAGTGGGCCCGCTGCCCCGTCGAGGCGGCGGAGCTCGCGAACTCGAACTTGAAGTGGGTGCCGTCCAGTACGTCGCTGGCGATGACCTTCCACTGGCCCGCCGTGGTGGTCTTGTAGGCGCTCTGGCAGTAGTTGAGACCACCGCTGCTGCTGTAGAAGCAGACCCGCACCCTGCGGCTGGTGTTGGTCTTGATGTTGATGTCGGCACAGTTGCCGGTCGTGAAGTACGTGACGCTCTGCGGCTGGAGGAAGGCGCCCGACGGCTTGCTGTAGCTCCATGCGCTGCCGTAGCAGGACTGGGCGACGACATCCCCCTGGCCGGTCGCGCCTGCCGTACCGGCCGCACCGCCGACGAGACCGGCTCCGGCGAGCGTGCCGGTCATGGCGACGGCGAGGAGACGCTTGCGGATCTGCATGAGAACCCCCGTGTTGACGATGCCTGCGGCCCGACCCCCGTTGAACCGGGCCGAAGGTCACCGGCGACCACGATGGCGGACCGGGCCCGGGTGCGGTACCTGGAATGTTGTAGGTACGGCCCGCTCCGCCCGCCCGCCACAGTGGCGGGAACCGCACGTCAGTACACCCAACGGGGAAGGGCCCTCCATGAACCTCCACAAGCGGTTCGCCACCGTCGCCATGACCGGCGCGCTCATCGGCGGTGGCCTGCTCGCCACCGGCAGCGCCACCGCCGCCACCCCGGGGGAGGTGGTCGCCCAGTCCTGCTACGGCAACGCCAAGACCTATACGAAGGCGGCGGGCACGCAGATCTACCCGAACTACCCCACGTTCAACTACCTCAAGACGACGAGCAGCTGCGCCGACATCAACATCAAGACCGGCACGGACCGTTACGTGAAGGTCTGCTTCCTCCCGCAGAGTGGTGGCAGGAGCTGCCAGGCCGACTACAAGCTCGCGAAGGCGGGCAGCTGGAAAGTGATCGCCACGAACGTCAAGGACAACACGCAGTACCAGTTCCACTTCCGGAGCGACGCCAAGTCGTCAGGCTCGTACGCTTCTTGACCGGACCGGACCGAACAGTTCACCTTCGTGGTCGGTACCGGCGGCGTGCTTCGGCCGGCTCCCCGACGCAGCGCCGCCGCATGACCTGCGCTGCTAGCGTCCCCCACGTGAACGACAGCGTGTACGTGGGCAACGCGGGCAAGGATGCGGCACTGGACCGAGGATGGCTCCTCGGCCACTTCAAGGACGCCGACGACCCGCGCCACAGCGAGGCCGTGGAGATCAAATGGGGCGTTCACCCGCGTGGCGACGAACGAGCGCAGTGGGTGAGGGGCGAGGAACGCACGGCTCTCCTCGTCCTCATCAGTGGCCGCTTCCGCGTCGAACTGCCGGGCCGTGACGTCCTGCTGGCGGAGCAGGGCGACTACGTCGTGTGGGGGCGCGGAGTCGATCACTCATGGTTCGCGGAGGAGGAGTCGGTGGTCCTGACGGTCCGCTGGCCGTCCGTGCCGGGTTATGCGGTCCTGCCCGGTGACACCAGGGTGCCTGATTCCCGCTGACGTCGCCGTCGGGCAGAACCTCCTCCACCGGGCGGGCTTGCACCAGGCAGAGGCCCGGATCCTCGACGCTCCGGAGCCGGGAGACACCGGCACTCTCATCGTGCGAGCGAGGCGCGGCGCTCACTGCCCGGGACCATGAAGAAGGCCGTCGGCCGCACCCCCGGAGGGGTACGGCCGACGGCCCGCGGTCAGTGCGACCTGTGGCTCAGATGTCGAAGTACAGCTCGAACTCGTGCGGGTGCGGCCGCAGCTGGATCGGAGCGATCTCGTTCGTGCGCTTGTAGTCGATCCACGTCTCGATCAGGTCCGACGTGAAGACGCCGCCCGCCTGGAGGTACTCGTTGTCCGCCTCCAGGGCGTCGAGCACGGCCGGGAGGGAGGTCGGGACCTGCTGGACGTTGGCGTGCTCCTCGGGAGCCAGCTCGTAGAGGTCCTTGTCGATCGGCTCGGCCGGCTCGATCTTGTTCTTCACGCCGTCCAGGCCCGCCATCAGCAGCGCGGAGAACGCGAGGTACGGGTTCGAGGACGGGTCCGGGGCGCGGAACTCGACGCGCTTGGCCTTCGGGTTCGAGCCGGTGATCGGGATGCGCATCGCGGCGGAACGGTTCCGCTGCGAGTACACCATGTTGACCGGGGCCTCGAAGCCGGGGACCAGGCGGTGGTAGGAGTTCACCGTCGGGTTGGTGAAGGCCAGCAGCGACGGGGCGTGCTTCAGGATGCCGCCGATGTAGTAGCGGGCCATGTCCGACAGGCCGGCGTAACCCTGCTCGTCGTAGAAGAGCGGCGAGCCGCCCTGCCACAGCGACTGGTGCACGTGCATGCCCGAGCCGTTGTCGCCGAAGATCGGCTTCGGCATGAAGGTCGCGGTCTTGCCGTTGCGCCAGGCGACGTTCTTCACGATGTACTTGAAGAGCATCAGGTCGTCGGCCGCGGCGAGCAGCGTGTTGAACTTGTAGTTGATCTCCGCCTGGCCGGCCGTGCCGACCTCGTGGTGCTGGCGCTCGACCTGGAGGCCGTTCTTGTCCAGCTCCAGGGAGATCTCGGCCCGCAGGTCGGCGAAGTGGTCCACCGGCGGGGCCGGGAAGTAGCCGCCCTTGTAGCGGACCTTGTAGCCGCGGTTGTTCTCGACCGCACCGGTGTTCCAGGCGCCGGCCTCGGAGTCGATGTGGTAGAAGCTCTCGTTCGCCGACGTCTGGAAGCGGACGTTGTCGAAGACGTAGAACTCGGCCTCGGGGCCGAAGTACGCGGTGTCCGCGATGCCGGTCGAGGCGAGGTAGGCCTCGGCCTTCTTGGCGATGTTGCGCGGGTCACGGCTGTACTGCTCGCCCGTGATCGGGTCGTGGATGAAGAAGTTGATGTTGACGGTCTTGTCGCGGCGGAAGGGGTCCACCCGAGCCGTCGACAGGTCGGCGCGCAGCGCCATGTCGGACTCGTGGATGGCCTGGAAGCCGCGGATCGACGAACCGTCGAAGGCCAGTTCCTCGGCCGGGTCGAAGGTCGCTGCCGGGATCGTGAAGTGCTGCATCACCCCGGGCAGGTCGCAGAACCGGACATCGATGAACTTGACGTCGTTGTCCGCTACGTACTTCTGCACTTCGTCGGCGTTCTGGAACATCCAACTCCTCCTACTCCCGGCCCGGGAGGGACGGGGTTGTAGCTCGTGGTGCGGCCAGTGCGGTGGCGCACGCTGGACCCGACCATAGGCAGGCGTGATTTCTCAAGCGTGACCCATTTGTTTCGCCCAAGTTAACCGGGGCGGTGGTGGGCGGCATCTCAGCGGCTGTCTCCGCGCGGCTGTTTCCGTGCCCCGCCCGGCCGGGGGCAAACATGGGCGCAGTACCGTGGACGGGTGGACAACAGGCAAGCAATCGGATCGTGGCTCTCGGGGCCCCGCGCGGCCGCCGAGCAGATGGGCGCCGACTTCGGCTACCGGGGCAAGGGACTGGGGCTGCCCGAGGAGGGGCCCGGCTCGGTCGCTCCGCTCGGGCGGCGCTTCGGAGCCCTCTTCA
The DNA here is from genome assembly GCA_002154345.1 of Streptomyces griseus. Classification (GTDB taxonomy): domain Bacteria; phylum Actinomycetota; class Actinomycetes; order Streptomycetales; family Streptomycetaceae; genus Streptomyces; species Streptomyces caviscabies. Next base: position 6,182 of record MUNB01000104.1, on the reverse strand, counting down.
TCGACTGGTCGCTCTGCATGGTGATCGCATACGGGCTGTTCGCTCGCGGTGACCAGCAGGCGGCGGGGAACTGGGCGCTCGGGATCTTCCTCGTGATGAGCCTGCTGACCGTCGGAACCATCGGCTGCACCCCCGGCAAGCGGCTGCTGGGCGTGCGCGTCGTCGCCGAGGGCGGCGGCAGGCTCGGGTTCGTGCGGGTGGCCGTGCGGACCGTGCTGCTCCTGCTCGTCATCCCCGCGCTGGTCTGGGACCGCGACGGGCGTGGGCTGCACGACCGGCTGTCGCGGTCCGTGCAGGTGCGGATGTGACCCCCACCGCCTAGAAGCGTGAGGACCGCCTGGAGGCGTGAGAAACGGGGCGGCCCCGGGACCGTTCACCGGTCCGGGGCCGCCCCGTCGTGTTGCGTACGTCGGCCGCCGCCGTCAGCGCATCTTTCCGCCGCGCGGCATCCGCATGCCCTTGGGCATCGGGCCCTTCGGCAGTGGCATGTTGCTCATCAGGTCGCCCATCGCGCGCAGCCGGTCGTTGGTGGAGGTCACCTGCGGGCCGGTCAGGACGCGGGGGAGCTTCAGCATCTTGGTGCGGACCTTCTTCAGGGGCACCTGGCCCTCGCCGTTGCCGACGATGATGTCGTGCACCGGCACGTCCACCACGATGCGGGCCATCTTCTTCTTCTCGGCCGCCAGCAGGCTCTTCACCCGGTTCGGGTTGCCCTCCGCCACCAGGACGATGCCGGCCTTGCCGACCGCCCGGTGGACGACGTCCTGGCTGCGGTTCATCGCCACCGCGGGGGTGGTGGTCCAGCCGCGTCCGATCCGGTCCAGGACGGCGGCCGCCGCTCCGGGCTGGCCCTCCATCTGTCCGAAGGCCGCCCGCTCGGCGCGCCGGCCGAAGATGATCGCCATCGCGAGGACGGCCAGGACGAAGCCCAGGATGCCCAGATAGACCGGGTGACCGATCGCGAAGCCGATGCCGAGGAGGACACCGAACGTGAGGATTCCGACACCCGCGACGACAAGACCGATCTTGCTGTCGGTCCGCTTGGTCATCTTGTAGGTCAGGGCGATCTGCTTGAGCCGCCCTGCGTTCTCGGCGCTGTCCGCGCCTTCAGTTTTTGCCTTCCTCGCCATGTACCGAAGTTTACGTGGCGAGGGAGCGAGTCAGGAACGTGGGAGCGACCTAGGCCGTTTCGTTCGGATCACCGGGCGGACCAGAGGAAGATGCCCGCAACGTGGAGTCCTGCCAGATAGATCGCGGCTGTCTTCTCGTAGCGGGTGGCGATGCCGCGCCACTGCTTGAGGCGGTTGATGCACCGCTCGACGGTGTTGCGCTGCTTGTACGCCTCGCGGTCGAACGCGGGCGGCTTGCCGCCCCGGCTCCCGCGACGTAGCCGATGGCCGCGCTGGTCTGCGGGAACGGGGATCACCGCGCGGATGCCGCGCTTGCGCAGGTGCTCGCGGATCGCGCGGGAGGAGTACGCCTTGTCGGCCAGGACCATGTCCGGCCTGGTGCGGGGCCGTCCTCGCCGTCGCGGAACGCGCAGACTGGCCATGACGTGAGCGAAAGCAGGTGCGTCGCCGGCCTGCCCGGCGGTGAGATGGAAGGTCAGTGGCCGACAGTGGGCATCGGACGCGATATGAATCTTCGTAGTCAGCCCGCCGCGGGACCGGCCGATGGCGTGGTCTGCAGGTTCGCCGACTTGGGCCCCTTTTTACGTGCCCCTGCCGCGTGCTGGTGAGCGCGCACGATGGTGGAGTCGACCGAGACAACCCAGTTGAGGTCGCCTTCGGCGTCGGCCTGCGCGATCAGCGCAGTGAATACCCGCTCCCACGTGCCGTCGATGGCCCACATCCGCAACCGGTTGTAGACGCCCCGCCAGTTCCCGTACTTCTCCGGCAAACGAGCCCACTGCACCCCGGTCTGGAACTTCCAGGCGATCGCGTCGATCACTTCACGGTGGTCCCTCCACCGGCCACCTCGTTTCGGTGTCCGGTCCGGGAGCAACGGCTCGATTCGAGCCCACTGAGCAGCGGTCAACGACATGTATAGAGCAACGATCAGACGGCGAGGAGGAGACTGGCCGGCCTCATGAGTGCTGCGGGGCTCCGATGACCTTCTGTCCGATCTGTTCGGCAAGCCACTCCGCGAAGCGCTCCTCGTAGCCATCCTCGTCGTGGCGCCGAACGTGGACGAGCAACAGGTGCGTGTCGGCTCGGGCGTCGAGTTCACGAGAATCGCAGTTCAGTAGCAGCGTGACCTCGGCGTGCGTGCTCTCGCCATACAAGTCGCGTTCGGGTGCCTCGGGCCACGACAGTGAGGACCAGCGGATCTCAGCCGGGTGAGGGCCGATCACTGCAGCGAAATGATCCTCGATGCTCCCAGGAGGCTGGTCAAGCATCGAGGCGGTCAAGGGAAGATACGCTCGTGTGTCGGCCAGGTTGTCGGGAAGCTCACAGGCGGGAACCGAGCAGGTCAGGTCCGGGATGCCGGGCGGCGGAACGACAGGCGCGTCCACGTTCTCGCACGTGAACCACGCGTCCGGAAGAACGTCACGCAGCCGCCCCACCTCGGCCACGGTAGGTACCTCGGCTTCCACCGACACCTCGGAGCAACGCTGGGCACCGAAGACCACCATCTGGCGAGCTGCACGCAGGGCCAGATCAAGGTCGGGTGTCCGCAAGACGGGGTAAGCAACGCCGTTCGACATAGGAAGACTCTGCCACGACCTCAAGCGAAAAGATTTTCCATTTCTCACCGCCCGACCCGGCAAGATCCAAACGACACGCCCTAGGAACGGTGGTCGGCCACGGCTTCCAGCACGTGCTGGGCCTCCACCCGGTCCTTGGCGCGGCGGCGGTCCTCCAGGACGGCCGTCCAGGCGTTGCGGCGTGCGGTGCGCTGGCCGCTGCTCAGCAGCAGCGACTCGACCGCGCGCAGGGCGGTGGTGACGGACGGAAGAGCGTGGGCGCGGACCGGTGCGGCCTGCATCGTGGTGTTCCCCCTCGGAAGGATGCGCCCCGGGGGCGCGGATGAGTGTGGGAAGCGGTGACGGCGGCGGCCGACGGAGTCGCCGCCGCACGTGTACCTAGGGTCACTGCTTGGTGTTACCAGCGCGTGACCGGGCGGTCAAACACCAATGAAGCCTTGATTCCGGTGGAGCGCACGCCGAAGCGGTCCGTACGCGTCCCCCACCTGCGGGGAGCGTACGGACCGCTTCGGTCACGCGGTGACGGCGTGGTGGTCGCTCGTGAGCGGATTCACACGGCCGGTGCGGGCTGGACGGTCCCGGCGGCGACGCCGCGCGCCTCCATCGCCTGCTGGAACAGACGCCCCGCGCGGTACGAGGAGCGCACCAGCGGACCCGACATCACGCCGGAGTAGCCGATCGCGTCGGCCTCGTCCTTCAGCTCGACGAACTCCATCGGCTTCACCCAGCGCTCGACCGGGTGGTGCCGCACGGAGGGGCGGAGGTACTGCGTAATCGTGATGAGCTCGCAACCTGCGTCGTACAGGTCCTGGAGCGCCTCGCTGACTTCCTCGCGGGTCTCGCCCATGCCGAGGATCAGGTTGGACTTGGTCACCAGACCGGCCTCACGGGCCCGGGTGATGACCTCCAGGGAACGCTCGTAACGGAAGCCGGGGCGGATCCGCTTGAAGATCCGCGGCACCGTCTCCACGTTGTGCGCGAGCACCTCGGGGCGCGAGGAGAAGACCTCGGCGAGCTGCTCGGGCTCCGCGTTGAAGTCGGGGATCAGCAGCTCGACCTTGGTCGCGCCGGCCTCCCGCTCCGCGGTGAGCGTGTGGATCTGGCGGACGGTCTCGGCGTACAGCCAGGCGCCGCCGTCCTCCAGGTCGTCGCGGGCGACGCCGGTGATGGTGGCGTAGTTCAGGTCCATCGTGACGACCGACTCGCCGACCCGGCGGGGCTCGTCGCGGTCCAGCGCCTGCGGCTTGCCCGTGTCGATCTGGCAGAAGTCGCAGCGCCGGGTGCACTGGTCGCCGCCGATGAGGAAGGTGGCCTCGCGGTCCTCCCAGCACTCGAAGATGTTGGGACAGCCCGCCTCCTGGCAGACCGTGTGCAGCCCTTCGCCCTTCACCAGCTGCTGCAGCTGCTTGTACTCGGGGCCCATCTTCGCCCGCGTTTTGATCCACTCGGGCTTGCGCTCGATGGGGGTCTGGCTGTTTCGGACCTCCAGGCGCAGCATCTTGCGCCCGTCGGGTGCGACAGCGGACACTCCGGCTCCCCTTTGCTATCTGCTGCGTTGGATTCGCGGTTCGCATCGCAGTTCGAATGCGCTTTGGATTCTTTGGCGAACACCAGGGTACGCCCGTGCATCAAACGGTCCTACGCCTGCCCAACCTGCGGCCGGCGGGGCCTATTCCCCGGTCGGCGGCGGCGGTCGGGGCTACCGGCCGGTACGGCCGGTAGGCCCTAGGCGGGCGCGGGCGCCGGGGCGGGTGTCGGAGCCGGGGCCGCGGCCTTCGGCTGCTCCACCGCCCGCGGAGCGAGCTCCGCGTTCTCCAGGATGTCCCGCAGGTGCTTCTCGATCACCGGCAGCACCTCCTCGATCGTGATCTCCCGGCCCAGTTCGTTGGAGAGGGACGTGACCCCGGCGTCGCGGATCCCGCACGGCACGATCCGGTCGAACCAGGTGTTGTCCGGGTTCACGTTGATCGCGAAGCCGTGCATCGTGACGCCCTTGGCGACCCGGATCCCGATCGCGGCCAGCTTGCGGTCCTCGCGGCGCTGGCCGGCGTTGGACGGGGCGTACTCCGGGCCGTTCAGCCGCGGGTCGAACTCCTCGTCCTGGAGCCGCGGGTCGAAGTCCAGCGAGAGGCCGCCCAGCGCCTGGCGCTGCTCGACCGGGTCGCCGAGCACCCAGACGCCGCTGCGGCCCTCGACCCGGCTGGTCTCCACGCCGAAGTCGGCGGCCGTGCGGATCAGCGCGTCCTCCAGCCGGCGCACGTGCGCCACGACGTCGACCGGGCGCGGCAGCTTCTGGATCGGGTAGCCGACGAGCTGCCCGGGGCCGTGCCAGGTGATCTTCCCGCCGCGGTCCACATCGATGACCGGGGTGCCGTCCAGCGGACGCTCGCTGTCCGCCGTGCGGCGTCCCGCGGTGTAGACGGGCGGGTGTTCCAGGAGCAGACAGGTGTCCGGCACCCGGTCCTCGAACCGGTCCGCGTGCACCTCCCGCTGCTTCTGCCAAGCCTCCGTGTATTCGACGGCCTGTTCGCCGAAGCCCAGACGGACGAACCGCAGCTCGCTCACCGATGCCTCCCTAGGTGGGCCCCGCATGCCCGGAGGGGTGTCCCCGGGATGACGGCGCCCTGCACTGATCGCGCCCGCATCCACTGTACGGCCGTCGCCCGAACGGCCCCCCGGCAGGTGGAACGGCCGCATTCCGGGCAGGTCGGCCCCGCACTCATGTGCCGGATGTTTCCGTCAGCTCTGTCCGGAATCCTCACACGATCGGATGAACGTGGAGCAAAGGGCGGCGATGACCGCCCCGGCGGCCGCTAAATTCGCGCCGTTCCCAAGAGGGCTGCCCGTCCGGCCCCGAAGGCAGGAGACCGTACAGCGATGTCGGAACGACCCCCGCAGCGCACGCCCAACCGCCGACTCGCCTCACTCATCGCCGAAGCCGGGTTCTCGCACGCCGGTCTGGCCCGGCGGGTCGATCAGCTCGGCCTCGAACACGGCCTCGACCTGCGGTACGACAAGACCTCGGTCACCCGCTGGCTGCGGGGGCAGCAGCCGCGCGGCACCACGCCCGCGCTGATCGCCGAGGTGTTCACCCGACGGCTCGGGCGACGGCTCTCCGCCCAGGACCTCGGGCTCGACGCCTGCGCGCCCGTCTACGCGGGGCTGGAGTTCGCGGCCACGCCCACCGAGGCCGTCGACATCGTCAGCGGCCTCTGGCGCAAGGACTCCGGTACGCACACGGAGCTGCGCAAGATCGCCTTCACCCCCGCCGGACTCGTCGTGCCCAGCCGTGACTGGCTGATCGGCCGCGCCGACGAATGGGTGGCCCGGGACGGCGGCGCCGCCCGCCGGGCCGGGGGAGAGGCCGGGGCCTCCGGGCGTACGGACGGGGCGTCGCGCACCGAGGGCCGGGGCCTGCCGCGCCCGGCCGCCGGACCGCTGCGGCCCACGCCCCCGGGCCCGCCCGCCACCCATC
>MUNB01000103.1 GCA_002154345.1 Streptomyces griseus | reverse complement strand
ATCCGAGGGAGCGGTGAGGTCGGTGTCCTGGGGCGGGGGTGCCGTCCGGTCCGGTTCCGGTTCCGCTTCCGGGCCGGGGAGCGGCTCCGTTTCCGGGTCCGCTTCCGGTGCCGTTTCCGATTCCGTTTCCGGAGTTGCTTCCGCATCGGGCCCGGTGCCGAGCTCGGGCTCCGTGCCCGCCGCCGGGTCGGGTTCCTCCGTGCCGGGCAGGGTGTCCGCGGCTTCCTGGACCGCTGCCGGTTCCTCCGTCGCCGGTTCCGGGGCTTCCTCCGTCATGGGTACGGGGGCGGCCTCCGGTTCCGGCGTGGCCCAGGGGGCGGGGGCGCCGCCGGGCAGCGTGGCCGGGCGGGCGCTGTCCGCGTACCACTGCGGGGTGTGCGCCGAGGCCAGGAACTCACCCGATTCGTCCGGGAGATCCCCGTCCGCGACCGGGATCGTCCACTGGCCGGTGTGTCCGGTGTGGCTCGCCTGGCCCGTGTGTCCGGTGTGGCTCGTCCGGTCGGCGTGGTCGGCGTGGTCCGTGTGGTCGGAGACGCCGGTGCCCCCGGAGGCACCGGGTGCTTCCGGGACACCCTGCTGCGGGGCTGCCGGTGTCTCGCCGAGGGCCTCGGTGAAGTTCCACTGGGCCGTGGCGTGCGAGGTGTCCTGGTACGGGCCCTGGTAGCCGCCGGGCACGCCGCCCTGCTGGTTCGGATCCGGCCAGTGGACCGCGCCGGTCTCCAGGGCGGCGGCCTCGTGCGCGGCGGCGGCCTCCTGGGCGCGCTGCTCGGCCTGTGCCTGCTGGGTCTGCGTCTGGATCACCCAGCTGCCCGTCGCCGCCGGGTCCAGACCGGCGGCCGGGGTCAGCGGAACGATCATCGGCGGGACGTACCCGTGGCCGGGCGCGGCCAGCGGGATGTTCGCCAGGTCCTCCGGCGGCAGGTGGACGAACGCGGTGGCGTCGGCGTCGAAGCCGTCGCCCTGCGGGGTCGGCTCCCAGCCGCCGTAGCGCGGGTCCGGGCCCTCGGAGTGCCCCTGCCCCTGCTGCTGGTGGGGGTTTTCCTCATTGCTCACGACAGTGCCCTCCCCAGCGCGCGTCGGGCGAGCGCGGCGACGGTGCGCCGCAGGTGCAGGACGGCCGGGGACAGCGGCGGGGCCTCTGTGCCGTCGGCCGGTGGTGCGTGGTCCGGGATGCAGGCCGCGGCGACGTACTCGCCGAAGGCCGCCAGCGCGTCGGGGGCCAGGCCCCGCTCGCCGTCCCAGTCGATCAGCGAGGCGATCCAGCGCTCCGCCTCCAGCGGGCGCAGCGGCATCGGGGCGATGGCGCCGACCGCGCAGCGCACACCGCGCCGGGCCGGGTCCAGGACGATGGCGACCGAGGCGGTGGCGCGGCCGGGTCCGGTGCGGCCGGTGGCCTTCAGGAACACCTGCGGGGCGTGCAGCAGCGGTACGCGGACGAAGCCGATCAGCTCCGCGGGCTCCAGCAGTTCGCGGCCGGCCAGCAGGTGGGAGACGGGGATCTCGCGGCGGGCGCCGCCGGGGCCGGCGATGACGAGTTCGGCCTCCAGTGCGGCCAGCACCGGCAGGGCGTCGCCGGTGGGCGCGGAGGTGACGATGTTGCCGCCGAGCGTTCCGGCGTTACGGATCTGGGGCGGGCCGGCGGCGCGGGCGGAGGCGGCGAGGGCGGGGATGAGGGCGG
>MUNB01000102.1 GCA_002154345.1 Streptomyces griseus | reverse complement strand
GGTGCCCGGCCAGCTCAGCGTGGACAGCAGTTCGGCGGGGCGGACCTGCGGCCAGGTGTAGCCCTCGCGGGCCAGGGCGGGCACCGCGTTCGGACCGACGTGGACGGAGCCGTCGAAGCCCCGGGTGAGGTGGACGCCGAGGAAGGGGAACGCCGGATCCGGCACCGGGTAGACCAGACCGCGCACCAGCTCGGGGCGGGCCAGCGCGTAGTACTCGCCCCGGAACGGCACGATCCGCACCCCCGGGTCGTCCCCGGCGAGGCGGGCCACCCGGTCGCAGTGCAGCCCCGCGCAGTTGACCAGCACCCGGGCCCGGACGACCAGGCCGTCCGCCGTGCGCACCGCGACGCCCCAGGGCCGCCGGTCTATCGCGGTGACCTCCGCGCCGTACCGCACGATGCCGCCCGCCGCGGTGACCTCGGTCGCGAAGCGGGTGGCCACGGCGGTGAAGTCGCAGACGCCCGTCGTGCCGACCCGGATCGCCGCCAGGCCCCGGACCTCCGGTTCGTACTCCGCGATCTGGGCCGGGCCCAGCTCCCGCACGGGCAGTCCGTGCTCACGGCCGCGCTGCACCAGGCCGTGCAGCCGGGGCAGCTCGGAGCGCTCGGTGGCGACGATCAGCTTGCCGGTGGTGGCGTGCGCGATGGAGTGCTCCGCGCAGAAGTCCGCCAGCTCGGCGGAGCCGCGCAGCGCGTACCGGGCCTTGAGGGAGCCGGGGCGGTAGTAGATGCCGCTGTGGATCACGCCGCTGTTGCGGCCGGTCTGGTGGCGGGCGGGGCCGCGCTCCTTCTCCAGGACCGTGACCCGGGTGCCCGGAGCCGCCCGGGTGAGCGCATACGCGGTCGACAGACCGACGATCCCGCCGCCGATCACCAGCACATCGCAGTCGTACGCCGCGTGCGTCATCATCACGCCACCTCCCACCCCGATAGTGCACTGACCCACTGACAACCGGCTCAAACCCGAGATGGGCAGGGCGTGGCGCACATTCCGCCCGGCACCGGCCCGGTGGGCGGAGTGTGCGTCCGGTTCTCAGGCCTGGGTGACCAGCAGCGGGCGGGCCCGCTCCCGCAGCTCGGCGACGCGGGGCTCGTCCCCGTACGGCTCCAGGCGGTGCAGCAGATCGCGCACGTACTCCGTGGTGCGGGCCGAGGAGATCCGGCCCGCGACCTCCACCGCGCGGGTGCCCGCCGCGCAGGCCGCGTCCAGATTGCCCGACTCCAGCTCGGCGACGGCGGAGACGACGAGCCGCAGTCCGTGGCTGCGGACGAACTCCTCGGTCGGCCGGGACAGCGCCTGCTCGGTGAAGCGCCGCACCTGGCGGGGCGCCTTCAGGTCCCGATAGCACTCGGCGGCGTCGGCGGCGAACCGGTCGTAGCCGTAGAAACCGAGCCAGGGCGGGTCGGAGTCGCCCGCCCGGGACCGCTCCAGCCAGCTCTCGGCGCCCTTGAGCGCGGCCCCCGCGGCCGGTGCGTCGCCTGCCTTCGCATGGGCGCGGGCCTCCACAAGCCGGAAGAAGCTCATGGTGCGGGCGGTGGCGAGGCCGCGGTTGCGCTCGACGGCGGCCTGGGCGAGGTCGACGCCTTCGTCGGCGAAGCCGCGGTAGGTCGCCTGGAGGGACATCGAGGCGAGGACATAGCCGCCGAGCGGTACGTCGGCGGCGGCGCGGGCCAGGCGCAGGGCCTGGATGTAGTAGCGCTGGGCGGCTTCCTGCTGGCCGGTGTCGAAGGCCATCCAGCCGGCCAGCCGGGTCAGCTCGGCGGACGCGCCGAACAGGGCCCGGCCGACCTCGTCGGTGTACGAGCCGAGGAGCAGAGGCGCGGCGTCGACGCGTAAGCACTCGGGAACCATGGAGGAACGCCAGTCGCCGCCGCCGTACTTGGAGTCCCACCGCCGGGCGTCCTGGGCCGCCTCGCGCAGCTTCGACACATCGCTGTGGCCGACCCGCAGCGGCGAGGCGTCCGCCGCGGTCTCCGGGCCCGGCTGTACGGGAACGGAGCCGGCCGCGCCGGGTGCGCCGCCGGGAGTGTGGAGGATCTGTGCGCCCCGGGCGTCCGGTGCGCCCTGGGCGCCGCGGGCCGCCGGACCGGACGGCCCGTCGGGGGCGCCGCCGCGTGCTCCGAGGATTGCCGCCTGCGCCGCCGTCGGGTCCCGGGCCACCGACGGATCGGCGGGGGTTATCAGCCAGCGGGAGGCGGGTGTCGCGTACGCGCTCACCGAGAACGATCCCGCCAGGGACTGCCAGATCCCGCCGCCGCCCCGCCGCCCGGCCAGATCCAGCCGGTACAGCTCGGTCGCCGACCGGACCGCCTCGCCCACGTCCCGGGGGAAGGCGAGGCCGACCTCCGGGGCCGGGTCCGCGTCGGCGAGGCCGATCTCGTGCAGCGGGACCGGCCGGCCGAGCTTGGCCCCGATCGCCGCCGCGATGAGATGCGGCGCCGCGCCCTGCGGCACCATCCCCTTGGCGACCCACCGGGCCACCGAGGTCTTGTCGTAGCGAAGTGTCAGACCGCGCTGTGCTCCGAGGTCGTTGACCCGCCGGGCGAGCCCGGCGTTACTGATTCCCGCGAGGGCGAGAACCGTGCCGAGCTTCTCGTTCGGCCCGCGTTGCTCCCTGGACATGCGCCACCCCTCGACACACAGACAGCCGCCGCGTCACCGAGGACGGCGCGCGGCATTCGTACCGATGCCTCCCCAGGTTCGAACCCTCGTACTCCGCCTGCACACGCATGTGGCCGAGCCCCGAGGAATATGCCCCCCTGTCGAGAACACCAGTAAACACAGCGTAGTTCTCCCTATCCCTACCGTTAAGGGGCAGACGTCCGGATGGCGGGATTGTTGTCCGTGCGGGCGGTCCGGGCCGTCCGGGCGCGGGTGCGCGGGCCGGGGTGCGGCGTGCTCCCGGCGTGTGGCCGTGCGCCCGGCCGTGCGCTCTGGCCCGGCCGTCGCCGTGACGCTTGGCTGGGTACCGCGTGGGTCGGCCCGCTGCACTGGACTCAGTGGGCTGGGGGAAACCGCCGCTCCATTCCCCGCGGGCGGCGGACCGGTCCGGGAGGTGAGGCCCACCTCCCGGACTGTGCGTGGAGGGGTCGCCAGGGGGGCGCGGCACGGTATGCGCGCGTGGTGGCGCTTCGAGAGAATGGCCGAATAGCGACGGTCCGGTGAGGGTCTGGCCAACGGTCCGACTATGGCCGGATATCGCCGCTGTTTCCGGGCGGCGCCGGCCCTTCCCCTTCCACGGGGACGGGCCGGGGCGGCGCGGAGACCGGACGGCCCGACCTCCGCAACTCCCGGAACCCGCACTTCCGTTGCTGTCGTCCCGGTGAAGGTCGCGTCGGGCCTTTGCCAGGGGCGCATGCTCTTCCGGCGTGCGCCGCCCGTACACCCTCTCCTGCGGCATTGTCGTGGCAGCATGTCCCGCAGCGGCGTTCTCGCTCATCTCGTGCGCCGTTTGTCCACAGCCTGTGGAGGCGGCGATGCGTTGGTTGGTGGGATGGAGCAGTATCGCCGCGAGCTTCGGCACCGTCGGCGCCGTCGGAAACGGCGGAGAGGGGCGCACGGTTCACCCCGTGGGCTCCCAACTCCTGTGGGGAGACCCGGATCCGCTGTGGGCGGTCGGCGACTGGCGCCCCGACGAGATCCGCGTCATCGGCGTCGCGACCCCCGAAGGGGCGCCCACCGCACGCCTCGCGGTCCTCGGCTGCTGCGGCGCCACCGACGAGCAGCTGCGCGTCGGACTCCTCGCCGCGCGCGGCGGCGCGATGCGCCATCTCACCGCCTGGCCCGGCAGTTACACCGCCGTCGTGCAGATCGGCCGCCGCATCACCGTCGCGGGCGACCTGGCCGGCGCCCGGCCGGTCTTCCACACCCCCTGGGCCAACGGCACCGCCTACGCCACCGCCGCCCTGCCGCTCGCCGACCTCATCGAGGCCCAGCTCGACATCGGGCACCTCGCCGCCCTGCTCGCCTGCCCGGAGACGCCCGAGGCGCTCGGCGACGGCACGCCCTACGTCGGCGTGAAGCGCGTCCCGCCGGGCCACGCGCTGATCCTGCGGGAGGGCTCGCGGGAGATCACCGGGTACGAAGCCGTCGCCTCGCTCGCCGTCGCCGCACCCCAGGCCGACCCGGTGCACGCCGTGGAGGGCGTACGGGACGCGCTCGTCGAAGCCGTACGCGCCCGGCTCACGGCCCCGCGCCACGCGCCGGAGAACCTGCCGCAGGACCCGGGGCCCGTCCCCGGCATGGGCCCCGCCGACCGGCGCGCCGCCCGGGGCGGACCGGTGGCGGGCATCGGCGCCGACCTCTCCGGAGGCAGCGCGTCGGCCACCCTCGCCCTGCTCGCCTCCGGGCTGCCCGGGCTGCCCGGCACCCTCCTCGGCCACGGCACCGGCGCCGGCGAGCGGCTGCTCGCCGTCACCTTCAACGACCTCACCACCCGCGGCAACGAGGACGAGCTGGAGCGGGCCCGCGCCATCGCCGCCAACCCGCGTCTGCACCATGTGGTCGTCGCGGCGGGCGAAGAGGCCCTGCCGTACTCCGGGCTGGAGACCGTCACCCTGACCGACGAACCGGCCCCCTCGCTCGTCCTGGCCGACCGCCACCGCCGCCGGCTCTCCGCGGGCAGCGCCGACCACCTCGTCGGATCCGGGGCCCGGCAGGTCCTGGACGCGCACCCGGCCCGCCTCGCCGACCTCCTGATGGACCGGCGCAGACGCCACCTCCTGCGCCCCGTCGCCGCCCTCACCAAGGCCGAAGGCCCCACCGCGCACTCGCTGTTCGTCCCGCTGACGGTCTACCGCGCCGCCCGCCGGCTGGCCCGTACGTCCTACCGCACCGGCCTGGAGTCCGCCGCCGGGCTCCTCCCCGACGCCAACCGTCACGCCCCCGACCTCGCCACCCCCGCCGACGCCTCGCTCGCCGCCCTCGCCTGGTCGCGCCCGGGGCCCGCGGCGCGCTGGCTGACGGGGGAGGCGCTGGCCGAAGTATCGGTTCGCCTCCAGGAGGCGGCGATCCGACCCACCTCCGTACAGCGCCCGGGGGAGGCCCGGGCCCGCGCCGCGCTCGCCCGGGGGGCCGCCGACCACCGGATCCTGGAGCAGGCCGCGGAGATCCGCAGCCAGCGCCTGCACGCCCCGTTCCTCGACAACCAAGTGGTCAGGGCGGCCCGCGCGCTGCCCGAGTCGCTGCGCGTCCAGCCCGGCGCACGGGCCGCGATCCTGCGCCGGGTGCTCGGCGGGGCGGGCATCCACGATCTGCCGCCCGGCTGGGGTGCGCCCTCCCAGGCCACCTCCACCGCCGTCACCCGGACCGGCCTGCGCACCGCGCTGCCCGACCTGATGGCGCTGTTCGACGCCCCGCTGCTGGCCGACGCGGGACTGGTCGAGGCCCGGGTGGTCCGCAAGGCCCTGCGCGCCGCCTCCGAGGGCGAACCGCTGCCGCTGGACGGTCTGGCGGACCTGGCCTCCACCGAACTGTGGCTGCGCCGCCTGGTGACCCGCCGCGGCACCTGCTGGACGGGCACCGCCGCCCCGCGCCAGCGCGCGGTCGCGGGCGGCGTGATCCCCGCCCGGCGCACGCTCCAGCCCTGACCGGAAGAGACCGGAAGAGACCGGGCAGCGGTCCCCGGGAGCCTCCGGTCCCGGCAGCCTCAGGAGCAGCTGATCCGGGAATCCGCCCAGTCCGCCAGGGCCACCCCGCCCATCGGCGTCTCCGGCTCCACCACGAGGCGGATCGAGGACTGCCCGGCGATGTTCACGCTCACCGGGACGGCGGGCTCGCCGCTCTTCATCACCGGGGAGCGCCAGAGCCGCGCGCCGTTCCCGTTGAACACCGAGAAGCGCACCGCGCCGAGCAGCGGCGTCAGATCGTCCACCCCGACCATGGCCTCGTAGCGCGTGCACGGCCGGTTCAGCTCGATGGTCACCGAGGAGCGGGCGTGCACGGTCACCCCGTGCGCGTAACGGGTGGAGGCGATCGACACGTTCGACCGCTGCCAGACCCAACTGCTCTGCCCCATCGCCACTTCCGGCTCGGAGTGGTCGCCGAACACGGAGTACGCCAGCTCACTGACCTGGTACACCTCCGGCGCGGGCGGCGGCGGTGTGGGCTTCGGCGGCTCGGGCGTCGGCTTCGGGGACGGCGGCGGGCTCGGCGCCGGGGGCGCGGGCTTCGGCGGCGGCTCGGGGG
>MUNB01000101.1 GCA_002154345.1 Streptomyces griseus | reverse complement strand
CCGCCTCCCCCGAAGCGGAGGGCCCAGCCTCAGGCCACCAGCTCGCCGAAGGACTCCTGCTCGTCACGTCCGAAGCTGAGGACCTCGTCCTCGCGCAGCCGGCGCAGGGAGCGCCAGATGCTGGACTTCACCGTGCCGACACTGATGTCGAGGATCGACGCGATCTCCGGGTCGGTGCGGCCCTCGTAGTACCGCAGGACCAGCATCGTGCGCTGAAGTTCGGGCAGCCGGGCGAGTGCCTGCCACAGCACCGCCCGCAGCTCCGTGCCGCGCATCGCGTCCGTGTCGCCCACCGTCTCCGGCAGCTCCTCGGTCGGGTATTCGTTCAGCTTGCGCCTGCGCCAGGCGCTGATGTGCAGGTTGGTCATGGTGCGGCGCAGATAGCCGCCGACGGCCGCCTTGTCGCTGATCCGGTCCCACGCCCGGTAGGTCGAGAAGAGGGCGCTCTGGAGCAGGTCCTCCGCCTCGAACCGGTCGCCGGTCAGGTGGTAGGCGGTCGCGTACAGGGAGGCCCGTCGCTCCTGGACGTAGGCCGTGAACGCCGCTTCGGCGTCCGCGTTCTCCGTCCGGGTTCCGCGATCCCCCGTGGCCTCCCCGTACGCGCCGGCCGCCGCCTTGGGTGCGTCGACCACCGCCATGTACGGCATGCGCACCTGCTCCGCAGCCGTCTGGTGCTGACGCCCGGTGCCTCGAACACACCCCCGTACGTTCACGGCACCGGACTTCTCCATGCTCCGGCCGACGTCGTGGAGACGCGTGACAACTGCGCTTGAGCTGGTGCTGTGCAGTGCGTTCATCTCGCGCCCCCTATCGGTGGAGTCCGTTCGTTCCCTGCTGACCAAGAGCTTGCCGGGGCAGTTTCATGGCGTTGTCCCCCGACTGTCACAGGCCTGTCACAGGGGCAGTTGCGGCCGTGCCCGAAGAATCGGACCGGACCGCAGGTCGAACTGAAGCGCCACCATGGGCCAGAATGACGTTCGTGCCTTTCCTGTTGCTGATCGAGGACGACGACGCCATCCGCACGGCCCTCGAACTCTCGCTGTCACGCCAGGGCCACCGTGTGGCCACCGCGGCGACGGGAGAGGACGGCCTGGAGCTGCTGCGCGAGCAGCGGCCCGACCTGGTCGTGCTGGATGTGATGCTGCCCGGGATCGACGGTTTCGAGGTGTGCCGGCGGATCCGCCGCACCGACCAACTGCCGATCATTCTGCTGACCGCGCGCAGCGACGACATCGACGTCGTGGTGGGACTGGAGTCCGGCGCGGACGACTATGTGGTGAAACCTGTCCAGGGCCGGGTGCTGGACGCCCGGATCCGGGCGGTGCTGCGCCGCGGGGAGCGCGAGTCGACCGACTCGGCGACCTTCGGCAACGTGGTGATCGACCGCTCCGCCATGACCGTCACCAAGGACGGGGAGGACCTGCAGCTCACGCCGACCGAGCTGCGGCTGCTGCTGGAGCTGAGCCGCCGCCCCGGCCAGGCCCTGTCCCGGCAGCAGCTGCTGCGGCTGGTGTGGGAGCACGACTATCTGGGCGACTCCCGGCTGGTGGACGCCTGTGTGCAGCGGCTGCGCGCCAAGGTGGAGGACGTGCCGTCCTCGCCGACCCTGATCCGTACGGTGCGGGGCGTGGGCTATCGGCTGGACTCGCCTCAGTGACCGAAACCGCCAAGCGGTCGCTGCGCGCCGGCCTGCGCTGGACCAGTCTGCGGATGCGGCTGGTCGTCGTGTTCGCGCTGGTGGCGCTGGTGGCCGCGGTGTCCGCGTCGGGGATCGCGTACTGGCTCAACCGCGAGGCCGTGCTGACCCGTACCCAGGACGCCGCGCTCGACGACTTCCGGCGGCAGATGCAGGACACCGCCGCGGGGCTGCCGACGCGTCCCACCAAGGACGATCTCCAGCGGGCCGCCGGGGAGATGGCGTCCAGCAGTCCGGGCTACAGCGTGCTGCTGGAGGCCGAGCGGGAGCGCGGCAAGCCGATCGTAGGCTACTCCGACCTGGACACCTTCACGCTGTCCGACGTGCCGGACTCGCTGCGCAAGCAGGTGGCCCGCAAGCAGCCGCTGACGTCGAGCAACGAGCACGAGTACCACCTGTTCTGGCAGCGGACGAGCATCGCGGGCACGCCGTATCTGGTCGCCGGTACGCGGATCATCGGCGGCGGCCCGGCCGGCTACATGCTCAAGTCCCTCGACCAGGAACGGCAGGACCTCAACTCGCTGGCCTGGTCGCTGGGGATCGCGACCGCCCTCGCGCTGGTCGGCTCGGCGCTGCTCGCGCAGGCCGCCGCGACGACGGTGCTGCGTCCGGTGCAGCGGCTCGGCGACGCGGCCCGCAAGCTCGGCGAGGGCAAGCTCGACACCCGGCTCACCGTCTCCGGCACGGACGAACTCGCCGATCTCTCCCGTACGTTCAACAGAACGGCCAGCTCGCTGGAGAAGAAGGTCGCGGACATGAGCGCGCGGGAGGAGGCGAGCCGCCGGTTCGTCGCCGACATGTCGCACGAGCTGCGCACCCCGCTGACGGCGATCACCGCGGTGGCGGAGGTGCTGGAGGACGAGGCGGACACCCTCGATCCGATGATCGCGCCCGCAGTGCACCTGGTGGTCAGCGAGACCCGGCGGCTGAACGACCTGGTGGAGAACCTGATGGAGGTGACCCGCTTCGACGCGGGCACGGCCCGGCTGGTGCTGGACACCGTCGACGTCGCCGACCAGGTGACCGCCTGCATCGACGCGCGGGCCTGGCTGGACGCGGTGGACCTGGACGCGGAGCGCGGCATGCTGGTCCGGCTCGACCCGCGGCGGCTGGACGTGATCCTGGCCAATCTGATCGGCAACGCCCTCAAGCACGGCGGTTCGCCGGTGGGCGTCCGGGTGCGGACCGAGGGCGAGGAGCTGGTCATCGAGGTACGGGACCACGGTCCGGGCATCCCCGAGGATGTGCTGCCGCACGTCTTCGACCGGTTCTACAAGGCCAGCGCCTCCCGGCCGCGCTCGGAGGGCAGCGGGCTCGGCCTCTCCATCGCCATGGAGAACGCGCACATCCACGGCGGTGACATCACGGCGGCGAACTCCCCGGACGGCGGTGCGGTCTTCGAACTGCGGCTGCCGCGCGACGCCGAGAAGCTCGCACGGAACGACGAGGCGGGCGCGGGGGCCCCGGACGAGGACGGGGCGACGTGAAGCGCGGCGATGTGACGTACCGGGGGCGGAGCCCGCTGCGGCGGCGCACGGCCGTCTCGCTGGCCGTCCTGGTGGCGGCCGGGGCGCTGGCCTCCGGGTGCGGGATCCGTACGACCTCGGTGCCGGTGGACGCGGGCGCCGCGCCCTCCCGGGTGCCGTGCAGGCTGTCGTCCTCCGACGTCACCACCCGGTCGCCGGACAGTGTGACCGCCGAGGTGTATCTGGTGTGCGCCTCGCAGCTGGTCACCGTGGACCGTCCGGTGACGGCGGAGGCGGTCGGCTCCGACCGGGTGGCGGTCGCCCGCGCGCTGCTGAAGGAGGTCCAGCAGGCGCCGCCCGCGAGCGAGCGGCGGGCCGGGTTCACCACCGCGGTTCCGGCGGGGCTGCGGGTGGATCCGGCCAGGGACGGCGACCCGGCGGGCGCCCTGCGGCTGAGCAGTCAGCCGGAGGACCTGTCGGCGGAGGCGCTGGCCCAGCTGGTGTGCACGTACGCGGAGAGCGAGACGCTGGTCCGGGACGGTTCGGTGGTGCTGGGCGGGCCCGGGGACTATCCGCCGCGCGGCTATCTGTGCACCTCGCAGACGAAGACCCGGCCGGGCGATCTGCCCACCCCGGACGCGATCCGGCTGGACTGACCCGGGCCGGGTGCCCCGTGCCCGTGCGATCGGGCCCGCAGGGGCGTCTCTACGCAGCGGGCCGCGAGGGTACGGAACCGATCCTGCCGGTCGTGGCGTCTTGGTGGACGTGCGTCAGAGTTCGGACGGCCAGACCGTCATCCACTTCCGCGCGGCGGGCGTCACTCTCCTGGTCGCGCATCTGCTGTTCGTCGGGTGGCTGACGCTGCGCCCGCTGGACGTTCCCTGGATCACGGCGGCGAATTTCGAGCCGCTCGCCGGGATCAGGGCGGATCTCGCGCTGGGACCGGCCGAGGCGGCCCGCCGGATCGGCGGCGCGCTGTTGCTGCTGGCCCCGCTCGGGGTGCTGCTGCCGATGGCCGGGGGCCGGATCTTCGTATCGCCCTGGGTCTCGCTGCTGCGTACGGTCGCCGCCGGGGCGCTGATCTCGCTGGCCATCGAGCTGGGCCAGACCGGGGTGCCCGGTCAGGTCGTCGACATCGACTCGCTGCTGCTGAACACCACCGGGGTGGTGCTGGCCCATCTGCTGGTCGTGCCGGCCTGCCGGGCGCGGCTGCGCCGGGCGGGACTGCCCGGGGTGCGGGATCTGCCCCGCTACCGCCAGGAGACCCGTCTCAGGGACGAGGCCCCTGGGGGGTCGACCCCGACGATTACCGGGGTCGGCCTCGCACCGTAGAGCGATGCTTTGCACCCCTTCGCGGCGGCACCATGGATACATCGGGGAGCGGAGGAAGCCGCTCCCGCCGCTACGGTTCGCGAAGGAGCCCGCCATGGCTGCCGCACTTGTCCGCCCCCGCGAAGGCCGCATGATCGGTGGAGTCTGCGCGGGCCTCGCCCGGCGCTTCGGTATCTCCGCAGGCACGATGCGCGTGATCTTCGTCGTCTCCTGTCTGCTGCCCGGCCCGCAGTTCCTGCTCTACCTGGCGCTGTGGGCGCTGCTGCCCTCGGAGAAGTCCGCCTCCTCCGCGACGGCCTGGTGACGCGCGGCACGACGGGGAACGGATACGCGCAGTGGGGCGCACACCCTGGACCAGGGTGTGCGCCCCACTGGTGGTTTCCGGCGGTTCAGCCGCCGAGCGGGATCCCGTTGGCGGAGAGGCCCTGGGTGGGCAGGCCGCCGAGCAGGCCGGTGACCGGGGCGGCCGCGTCGGTGGCGTCGCCGCCGAGGACCTTGCCGACGGTGTCCTGGACCGGCGCGTTCTGGACGGACTGCGCGACCGTGTCGAGCGCCATCGTCGAGACGGGGAGCGCCCCGGCCGCGGTGTCCAGCGGCAGCGAGGGGGCGGCGGAGGCGCTGCCGGCGGCGGCAGCGGCGAAAGCGGCGCCGAGAGCGGCGACACCGAGAGTCTTGGCAGCAGACTTCTTCATGGAGAATTCATCCTTGGGGAAGGGGATGTGAGCGGCTCTGCAAGCTAGCCATCCCGCAGCTCCCTCCGCAAACATCGCGACACGCGAAAAAGGGCCGGGATTTCGCCTCCCGGCCCTTTCAGCTGTTGCGTTCATCAGCCTCCGGAGACCGCAGAACCACTGGTCACAGCGGTCTGGCGGAAAAGCCACTCCGACTTCAGCTCGGCGTATCCGGGCTTGACGACGTCATTGATCATCGCGAGACGTTCGTCGAAAGGAATGAATGCTGATTTCATCGCATTGACGGTGAACCACTGCATGTCGTCGAGCGTGTATCCGAAAGCCTCGGTCAGCCGCTCGAATTCTCCGCTCATGCTCGTCCCGCTCATCAGCCGGTTGTCCGTGTTCACGGTGATCCGGAAGTGCAGCTTGCGCAGCAGCCCGATGGGGTGCTCGGCGTACGAGGTGGCCGCGCCGGTCTGGAGGTTGGAGGTCGGGCACATCTCCAGCGGGATGCGCTTGTCGCGTACGTAGGAGGCGAGGCGGCCGAGGGTGACCGAGCCGTCATCGGCGACCTCGATGTCGTCGATGATCCGCACGCCGTGGCCGAGCCGGTCGGCGCCGCACCACTGGAGGGCCTGCCAGATGGACGGCAGGCCGAAGGCCTCGCCCGCGTGGATCGTGAAGTGGTTGTTCTCGCGCTTGAGGTACTCGAACGCGTCCAGGTGGCGGGTGGGCGGGAACCCGGCCTCGGCGCCCGCGATGTCGAAGCCGACGACGCCCTGGTCGCGGTAGCTGTTGGCGAGCTCGGCGATCTCCAGGGCGCGGGCGGCGTGCCTCATCGCGGTGAGGAGGGCGCCGACGCGGATGCGGTGGCCGTTGGCGCGGGCGATGCGTTCGCCCTCGCGGAAGCCCTCGTTGACGGCCTCGACGACCTCTTCGAGGGTCAGGCCGCCTTCCAGGTGCTGCTCGGGGGCGTAACGGATCTCGGCGTAGACGACACCGTCCTCGGCGAGGTCCTCGGCGCACTCGGCGGCCACCCGGAACAGCGCGTCACGGGTCTGCATGACGGCGCAGGTGTGGGCGAAGGTCTCCAGGTAGCGCTCCAGCGAACCGGAGTCGGCGGCCTCGCGGAACCAGATGCCGAGCTTGTCGGCCTCGGTCTCGGGGAGGGAGTCGTAACCCTGCGCGCGGGCCAGCTCGACGATGGTGCCGGGCCGCAGGCCGCCGTCGAGGTGGTCGTGGAGCAGCACCTTGGGGGCGCGCCGGATCTGGTCGGAATCAGGGACATTCGGGGTCTGGCTCGTCATCTTGGCACTCTAGCGCCTACGCGCGTAGAGCGCCTCGTGTCGATGCGTAACAGTGACCGCGAAGTCGGGTGGAGTACACCTCACCTTCTGACACTGTTCTGTCATGGCACAGCGCGCACTTCCCCTGCCCGAAGCCAGGCTGGGACGGGCCGTACAGACGGCCGGAGCAACGGACGAGGTCAGCGGCGTGGTTCTGCTGCTCCCGGACGGCGAGGCCGACTCACGCCGCCGCCCCTCCACCCTGTCGTACGCGGTACAGCTGCCGTTCGCGCGTTCGCTGGCCCGGGCCGGGGTGGGCGACGGGCTCGCGGTGCATGTGCTGCGCTACCGCTGGCGCGGCTGGAACGCGGCCGACGCGCATCCCGCCGAGGACGCCGCGTGGGCCGCCGACGAGGTGCAGCGGCGGTACGGCGATGTGCCGGTCTGTCTGGTCGGGCACGGGATGGGCGGACGGGCGGCGCTGCGGGCCGCCGGGCACGGCGCCGTCACCTCGGTGCTGGCGATGGCGCCGTGGCTGCCGGAGCGGACGGCGGACGGTCCGGAACCGGTGAAGCAGCTGATGGGGCGGCGGGTGCTGATCGTGCACGGCACCAACGACGAGCGCACCGACCCGGAGCTGTCCTACCGGCTGGCCGAGCGGGCGAAGAAGGCCAACCGGGACACCTGCCGCTTCGAAGTGCACTCGGACGGGCACGCGTTGCGCCAACACCGCTCCGAAGTGGTGGCGCTGGCCGCCGACTTCGTGCGCGGCTCGCTCTTCGCCCGGTCCTACGCCCGCCCGGTCGCGGACGCGCTCGCCGCACCGCCGCCGCTGGGGCTGCGGATGCCGCTGGCCGCCGGGTTCGGGCGGTCGCTGCGGCACTGAGGCGGGTGCCGGACCGGGTCGGGTCAGGCCGTCCGCCGCCGCGCCAGGGCCTGTCGTCGCCTGTTCTCCTCGGCTCAGTCCGGCAGCAGGTTCCCCCGGCGCGAGAGCAGGAAGCGCTTGAAGGCGGCGACGGGCGGGGTGTCGGGGTGTCCGTCCAGCCAGGCGACGCCGATCTCGCGGGCCGCGCGCGGGGCGGTGACCGTCAGTTCGACGACTCCGGGGCGGGCGACCGCGGGCGGCGGCAGCAGGGCCACCCCGAGCCCGGCGGCCACCAGTCCGCGCAGGGTCTCCGCCTCCTCGCCCTCGAAGGCGACCCGGGGCGTGAAGCCCGCCTCCGCGCAGAGGTCGTCGGTGATCCGGCGCAGCCCGTAACCGGGCTCCAGCGTCACGAACGTCTCGTCGGCGGCCTCCGCCAGGCGGATCCGGCGGCGGGAGGCGAGGCGGTGGTCGTCGGGGACCACCAGGCGCAGCCGCTGTTCGTCGAGGCGGCGGGCGACCAGATCGGGGGCGTCGGGCACGGGTGAGGTGAGGCAGAGGTCGAGGCCGCCCGCGCGCAGCCGTTCGATCATCGCCTCGCCGTAGTTCTGCACGAGCTGGAAGCGGACCCTCGGGTGGTCGACCCGGAAGGCGCGGATCAGGGCGGGCACGGTCTCCGAGCCCATGGTGTGCAGAAAGCCGAAGGAGACCCGGCCGGCCGTCGGGTCGGCGTCCGCCCGGACCGAGTCGGCGGCCTTCTCCACCTCGGCCAGGGCCCGTTCCGCCGAGCCGAGGAAGGTGCGGCCCGCGGGGGTGAGCGAGACGGTGCGGCCCTTGCGGGCGAACAGGGCGACGCCCAGGTCCGTTTCGAGCCGGACCATGGCGCGCGAGAGCGTGGACTGCGGTACGCCGAGCTCGTGTGCGGCGCGGGTCACATGCTCGTGGCGGGCGACCGCCTCGAAGTACGCGAGGCGGGGCGCGAGTACGGCCCGGATGTCTTCTTCGTAACTGCCCGGTGACAGCCGAGGCCCTGAGCTGCGTTCATGCACCATGGGATCGATTATGGCAGTTTCATGCATTGGACGCATGAAACGTCTCGCTCTACTTTCGACGTATGCCTCCCGCCAGTACCGGGGCATCCACCATCGCCGTGGATGCCTCTGCCCCGCAGTCCCCCGTCACCACCACCGCCGCGCCCGACGCCGCCACCCATGAGCGTCTGGAGCCCGGCCGCCCCGGCTACCGCCGGATGAGCTTCGCCCTCTTCGCCGCCGGTGTCGCGGCCTTCGCCCTCCTCTACTCCACCCAGGCGCTGCTGCCCGCCGTCTCCGCGTCGTTCGACGCGACCGCCGGGCAGGCGAGCTGGACGGTCTCGGCCGCGACCGGGGCGCTGGCCCTGTTCGTGCTGCCGCTGAGCGCGCTCTCGGAGCGGTTCGGGCGGCGGCAGATGATGACGGCCTCGCTGACCGTCGCGGTACTGGTCGGGCTGCTGGTGCCGTTCGCCCCGTCGATGGGCGCGCTGATCGCGCTGCGCGCCGTCCAGGGTGCGGCGCTCGCCGGTCTTCCGGCCTCCGCGATGGCGTATCTGGCGGAGGAGGTGCGGCCCAAGGCGCTGATCGCCGCGATCGGGCTGTTCGTCGCGGGCAACAGCATCGGCGGCATGAGCGGCCGCATCCTCACCGGCTGGGTCGCCCAGGCCTGGGGCTGGCGCGCCGCGCTCGCGGCGGTCGGGCTGCTCGCGCTGGCGTGCGCCGTCGTGTTCCACCTCCTGATCCCGAAGGCGAAGAACTTCCGCCCCGGTTCGCTGAACCCGAAGGCGCTCGCCAGGACCGTCGCCGGCCATCTGGCCGATCCGCTGCTGGTGCGGCTGTACGCGATCGGCGCGCTGTTCATGACGGTGTTCGGCGCGGTCTACACGGTGATCGGCTACCGGCTGGTCGAGGAGCCGTTCAGCCTGCCGCAGGGCGTCATCGGGTCGATCTTCCTCGTCTATCTGGTCGGTACGGTCTCCTCCGCCGCCGCCGGACGTCTGGTGGCCCGCCTCGGCCGCCGGGGCGCGCTCTACCTGGCGGTCTCCACGACGACCGCCGGGCTGCTGCTCTCACTGGCCGACCAGCTGGCCGCCGTGCTGCTGGGCCTGGTGCTGATCACGGCCGGCTTCTTCGCCGGGCACGCGGTCGCCTCGTCCTCGGTGAGCCGGACGGCCACGACGGGCCGGGCGCAGGCCTCGGCGCTCTACCAGTCGGCGTACTACCTGGGCTCCAGCGCGGGCGGCA
The DNA here is from genome assembly GCA_002154345.1 of Streptomyces griseus. Classification (GTDB taxonomy): domain Bacteria; phylum Actinomycetota; class Actinomycetes; order Streptomycetales; family Streptomycetaceae; genus Streptomyces; species Streptomyces caviscabies. The sequence continues at coordinate 12,613 of MUNB01000101.1, read as the reverse complement.
CGCTGGGCGCGGTCGCCTTCCACGCGGGCGGCTGGACGGCGACGGTGGCGCTCGGCCTGCTCGCGGTCCTCGGCGTCGTCTCGATCACCCTGTACGGCACCCGGGTGGCGCGTGCGGAGCGGCGGGCGCTCGTCCCGGCCACCCGCTGAACCGCTGCCCCCGACCCGCTCCGCCGGCCGCTGAAGCACAACCGAGACATTCCGGCGCGCAACCACGGCTCCCCTTCGCACGTCTACCAGGCGTAACCAACAACGCACTGTGGGCGAAGGGGAGTTGGCGCGCATGGGAGTCACGGCGAAGATACCCGGAAGACGGTTGCGGCGTGGGGTGGCACTGTCCGTCGCCGGACTGGTGGCCGCCCCGGCCCTGGTCCTGGGCACCGGCACCGCCGCCCACGCGGCGTCCTGCACCAAGTCCGTGGGACCGCACCAGAAGCAGGTCGAGAAGTTCCTGAAGCGGCCCGTGGACGGAAAGCAGTCGACGGCCGACTGCAAGGCGACCCAGAAGTTCCAGAAGAAGCACGGGATCACCCCGACCATCGGCTACGCCGGTCCGCTGACCTGGCGCACGATGAACACGATGCTCGCCCAGAAGGCGGCCGGGAAGAACCCCAACAAGGCGAAGAAGTGCCCCACCAACAAGGGGCGGATCGCCTGTGTCGACCTGACGCGGCAGCTGAGCTGGATCCAGGACGGCAAGAAGCTGAAGTACGGTCCGGTGCCGGTGCGGACCGGCCGGGACGGCGCGGAGACCCGGACCGGCGCCAAGAAGATCTACTGGCGCAACATCAAGCACTGGTCGACCATCTACAAGGTCTGGATGCCGCACTCCCAGTTCTTCGACGGCGGCCAGGCGTTCCACTCGGTCACCAAGTCCATGTACAACCCGCCGGGCTCCGGCGGCTGCGTCAACATGCGCCCCGTCGACGCGAAGGCATACTGGAAACTGCTGAAGAACGGCGACGACGTGTACGTGTACGGGCGCAAGCCCGGGACCTGAGCGAGGCGCTGAGCGCATCCCGAGGGGTGCCGGACGGATCGTGGCCGGAGCCACGGCGTCCGGTACCCCTTGTCCTCTTTCCGCCCCGGCTGTCAGTGGGCTGCGGTAGCTTCCGACGTACCGGGTGACGGATGCCACAGCGCGGCTGCGCGCGACAGGGGTGGAGCGATGAGCGACCTGACCACGACGACGGACGCGGGAGCGGCGGCGGGTTCCGAGGGCGGTGACGCCGGGATCGACAGCCGTCTGGAGGGGCACCGGGTCGAGCTGACCGGCTACTGCTACCGGATGCTCGGATCGGCCTTCGAGGCCGAGGACGCGGTGCAGGACACCCTGGTCCGCGCCTGGCGCAACTTCGACAAGTTCGAGGGCCGCTCCTCACTGCGTTCCTGGCTCTACCGGATCGCCACCAACGTCTGCCTGGACATGCTGAACGCGGGCAACAAGCGGGCCCGCCCGGTCGATCTGACCGGCCCGACCCCGCTCGCCCAGGCCGCGCTGAGCCCCCGCCCGGAGAACGTCTGGCTGGAGCCGATGCCCGACGGCCGGATCCTGCCGTCGCTCCAGGACCCGGCAGAGGCGGCCGTGGCGCGCGAGTCGGTGCGCCTGGCGTTCGTCGCCGCCCTCCAGCATCTGCCGCCCAAGCAGCGGGCCGTGCTGATCCTGCGCGAGGTCCTCGCCTGGAAGGCGGCGGAGGTCGCCGAGCTGCTGGAGACCTCCGTGGCCTCGGTCAACAGCGCGCTCCAGCGGGCCCGCGCCACGCTGACCGAGACGGAGAGCCGGCCGGGCGACGCGGCGGACCCGCTGGACGAGGAGCAGCAGAAGCTCCTGGAGCGCTATGTGAAGGCGTTCGAGGGCTATGACATGGCCGCCCTGACCGCGCTGCTCCACGAGGACGCGGTGATGACGATGCCGCCGTTCGACCTGTGGCTCCGGGGCACCGGCGACATCACGGGCTTCATGACCACCATCGGCGCGGCCTGTGCCGGCTCCAAGCTGGTGCCCGTCTCGGCCAACGGCTCCCCCGGCTTCGCGCACTACAAGCCCGCCGAGGACGGGTCCGGGTTCGTGCCGTGGGCGGTCCAGGTCATCGACATCCGGGACGGGGCGATCACCGGGATGCACTGCTTCCTGGACGTCCCGCGCTGGTTCCCGCTGTTCGGCCTGCCGGACCGGCTGCCGGCGGACGCGTAACGGCCTTCGGCGGTACGTAGGTACGTACGCCCGGCCGTACGGGTCCGGCAGCCGCCGGGCCCGTACGGGCGGCGCGTGCCCGGCCCCGTTCCCCGCCGTCAGCGCGCGTCCGGCACCCGCTCCCCCGGGTCCTCCTCCAGGGCCACCACATCGGCCAGCCCCACCAGGTCCAGCAGTGACCGGAGTTCGGGCGGTACGCGGCGCAGCCGCAGGGTGCGGCCGGACCGGCGGGCGACGAGGCCCAGCCGGGCCACCGCCTCGACGAGGGTCAGATCGGGCCGGACCACTCCACCCACATCGCAGTCCACCGCCGCGCCCGGGGCGAGCGCGGCCCCGTGAGGACCGGCCAGGGCGCGCTCCAGTTCGGCGCAGAGGTCGGGTACGACGGCGCGGCTGACCCGGCCGGTCACGGTCAGGGCGATCGGATTTTCGGCATCCACACCAGGCAGACCGGAGCGGCGGGCGAAATTCATCGGAGCCCCGTGCGTGACCCCCGCCACGGAGGGGCTGTTTCGCGTCAACTCCGGAAGACCTGTACTCCTTCTGTGAACCAATCCCCCCGGCTCTCCCTCTAGTTCGGTGAACCGACGGCCGCAGCCGTCATTCCTGCGTCTCTGCGGACCGGCGGGTTGAGGAACCATCGAGTTCTCCAGGGGGAGAGTTGCGCAGACACGTGAGGAACGCGTGCATACCGGCGGTCGCCGCGGCGGTGGCCGTGGCGCTGGCGGCGGGCATGACCCAGACCGCCGTCGCCCAGCCGGATCCGAAGGGGGCGTCCGGCACCCGGGCCAAGGACCGGGAGGTGCGTCATCTGACGCTCGTCACCGGTGACCGGGTCACCGTCGACGCCCAGGGCAAGCCGGTCGCCTTCCGGCCCGCGAAGGGCCGGGAGAACATCCCGGTCCAGCGGATGAGCAACAAGGGCCACACGCTCGTCATCCCGGCCGACGCCCACCGGCTGATCGTCTCCGGCAAGCTGGACCGCCGGCTGTTCGACGTCACCGAGCTGAGCCGTCCGGAGAACCTCCGGGCCCGCAAGGACGGCCTGAAGCTGATCGTCGGCTACCGGGGCAAGCAGGCCGCCGCCGCGAAGGCGCAGGTCCGCGACGCGGGCGGCACCGAGGTCGGCCGGAGCCTCACCTCGCTGAACGCCGAGTCGGTGACGACGCCGACCGCCGACGCGCCGGACATCTGGAAGGCCCTCACCGACCGGGGCACGGACGGCGAGCGGGTCACCACGGCGGCCGGTATCGACCGGGTCTGGCTGGACGGGGTGCGCCGGGCGAGCCTCGACAAGAGCGTCGCGCAGATCGGCGTTCCGGCGGCCTGGAAGGCCGGGTTCACCGGGAAGGGCGTGAAGATCGCGGTCCTGGACACCGGGACGGACACCACCCACCCCGACCTCAAGGGCCAGGTCCTGGCGGAGAAGAACTTCAGCGACGCCAAGGACACCAAGGACCGGGTCGGCCACGGTACGCACGTCGCGTCGATCGCGGCGGGCACCGGCGCCAAGTCGGGCGGGAAGTTCAAGGGCGTGGCCCCGGACGCCAAGCTGCTCGCGGGCAAGGTGCTCGACGACGAAGGGTACGGCGACGACTCCGGCATCCTGGCCGGAATGGAGTGGGCGGTCGCCCAGGGCGCCGACATCGTCAACCTGAGCCTCGGCGGCATGGACACCCCCGAGGTGGACCCGCTGGAGGCGGCGGTCGACAAGCTGTCGGCCGAGAAGGGCGTCCTGTTCGCCATCGCCGCGGGCAACGAGGGCGACGGCGCGGGCACCGTCGGCTCGCCCGGCAGCGCGGACGCCGCGCTGACCGTGGGCGCGGTCGACGACAAGGACCAGCTGGCGGACTTCTCCAGCCGGGGCCCGCGGATCGGTGACGGTGCGATCAAGCCGGATGTGACGGCCCCCGGCGTGGACACCACGGCGGCCATCCCGCCCGGCTCGCTGATCGCCCGGGAGGTGGGCGAGAAGCCCGCCGGCTACGCCACCATCTCGGGTACGTCGATGGCCACCCCGCATGTCGCGGGCGCGGCCGCGCTGCTCAAGCAGCAGCACCCCGACTGGACGTACGCCGAGCTGAAGGGCGCGCTGACGGCGTCGACGAAGCCCGGTGCGTACAACCCGTTCCAGCAGGGCTCCGGCCGGATCGCGGTGGACCGCGCGATCGCCCAGACCGTGATCGCCGAACCGGTCTCGGTGAGCTTCGGGGTGCAGCAGTGGCCGCACGCCGACGACAAGCCGGCCACCGAAAAGGTCACGTACCGCAACCTCGGCACGAGCGACGTCACACTCGATCTGAAGGCGACGGGCACCAACCCGAAGGGCAAGCCCGCTCCGGCCGGCTTCTTCACGCTCGGCGCGGACAAGGTGACCGTTCCGGCGGGCGGCACGGCGGAGGTCACGCTGACCGCCGACACCCGGCTCGGCGGCACGGTCGACGGCACGTACTCCGCCTATCTGGTGGCCACCGGCGGCGGGCAGACCGTGCGCACGGCCGCCGCGGTCGAGCGTGAGGTGGAGAGCTACGACGTCTCCATCAAGCACCTCGGGCGGGACGGCCGCCCGGCCGCCTACGTGGACAGCACGCTCTTCCGCTTCGGTGTGGAGTCCGGCAACCCGTTCCTGAGCCCGCAGGTCGTCGACGGCACGGCGAAGATCCGGGTGCCCAAGGGCACGTACGTGGCCAACTCCACGGTGTACAAGGACCCGGACGACGTCACCAAGGGCGCCGACTGGATCGCGCAGCCCAAGGTCGCGGTCACCAAGAACACCTCGCTGACGTTCGACGCCCGCAAGGCGAAGCCGGTGAAGGTCACGCTGCCGGACGCGAAGGCGAAGGGTGAGCTGTTCTCCCCGGACTACGTGGTGGAGGCCGCGAACGACGCGGTCTCCTTCGGCTGGGTGATGGACTCGCCTGCCGGTATCCGTACGCTCCACGTCGGCCCGAAGATCACCGACGGTTCGCTCGCCCAGCACTGGTCGGGCACCTGGAGCAAGGGCGCGTCGACCGAGTACGACATCGCGGTCGGCGGCACGGTCAAGCAGCTCGCCACCGGCTTCGACCGGAAGTTCACCTCGGCGCAGCTGGCCAAGGTGAAGATCGCCATGGGCTCGGCCGCGCCGAAGAAGAAGGGCTCGATCACCGCCTTCCCCTTCCTGCCCACGCAGGGCGGTGGCTGGGCCACCTCGATCGACCAGAAGCTGCCCGGCACCCGCACGCTGTACGTCTCCACCGCGGACAAGGTGACCTGGACCTTCGACTTCGACCAGCAGGGCCCGCTCGACGCGGACGGCTGGCCGACGTACGAGGCCAACTACCAGGTCGGCAAGGAGGCCGCGTACAAGGCGGGCAAGACGTACCCGAAGTCCGTGAACACCGGGGTGTTCGGCCCGCTGGTCGACAAGGACTACGGCGTCGCCCGTGAGGGCAACGAGATCACCGGCTCCCTCCCGCTGCTGGCCGACGGCCAGGGCAACGCGGGCGGGATGGTGTTCACCTCGGCCAGGACCGTCCTCTACCGCAACGGCAAGAAGCTCGGCCAGAACACCGACCCGGTGACCGGCTTCGAGTCCTTCAAGGTCCCGGCGGGCGCGGCCGACTACAAGCTGACGACCACGGTCAAGCACAGCGCGAAGGTCAACCCGCTCTCCACCCGGGTGGACTCGGCGTGGACGTTCCGCTCGAAGAAGACCGCGTTCACGATGCTGCCCGTCTCCACCGTCCGGTTCACCCCGGCCGTGGGCGCCGACGGCCGGGTCAAGGCGGGCAAGACCGTCTCGGTGCCGGTGAAGGTGCACGGCGCGGCCGCGGGCAAGAACCTGAAGTCGCTGAAGACGTACGTCAGTTACAACGGCGGCAAGACCTGGAAGAAGGTCACGGTCAAGAAGGGGAAGATCACCGTCAAGAACCCGGCCAAGGGCAAGGCGATCTCCTTCTCCGCCAAGGTCACCGACAAGAAGGGCAACACCTCGTCGGTGAAGATCTACAGCGCGTACCTGGGCAAGTGACCGGGCACGAAGGGTAGTCCACCCTCGCGGGTGGCCCGCCCCCGCACGACGGCGGCCCGCCGCACGGATGCACTCCGTGCGGCGGGCCGTCCGTGTGTCAGCTGATGGGGAAGACGCCCGTGTCCAGGACCAGCCCGAACGGCTCGGGGAGGGTCAGCTTCCGCCCGTACTCGACCGTCTCCAGCACCCGGTACGTACCGCCGTCCGGCTCGCCGTAGAGCGTCGCGGTGGGGCGGCCGGAGTGCCAGGGGTCGAGGAGGAGGAAGAGCTCGACTCCGGCCTTGGCGTAGCCGTTGACCTTGCTGACGCGGTCGTGGTTGGCGTTGGCGCGGGAGGTGATCTCCACGACGAGACGGGCGTCGGCGGCAGGGACGGTGTGTCCTGGCCCGACGAGCAACGCCCGGTCCATGACGACAAGGTCGGGGATGTAGATCCCGCCCCGCCCCGGCAGCGAGAGGCCGAGGGTCTGGTAGATCCCCCAGTTCTCCGGAACGACGGTGTAGAGCCGGCGCTGGAGCAGCTCAGCCGTGGTGTTGTGGTCCTTGGACGGCGGCGGCGACACGGTGACGATCTCCTCGATGATCTCCACCTTGCAGCCCTCGGGCGCGTCCGTCTCCTCCCAGATCCGGACGAGGTCGTCCCAGTCCTGGCCAGGGCCGGGCACGGGGTCGACGGCGAGTGGGTCCATGGCGGTCTCCTCTGTCGGTACGTCGCCTCGGGCCGAGTCCAGCATGCCGAACGGGACCGGCGGCAGTCCACCGGTCCCGTTCACCCGTACGAGAAAACCGCAGGTCAGGCGATCCGTTCCCGCACCACCGGAAGCGGTGCGAACGACGTGCCGGCCGGGGCGATGTCGTATGCGTCGGGCAGCGCCTTGAGGGCGTAGTCGAACTTCTCCGGGGTGTCCGTGTGCAGCGTCATCAGGGGCTGGCCCTCGGTGACGGTGTCGCCGGGCTTGGCGTGCAGCTCGACGCCGGCACCCGCCTGCACCGGGTCCTCCTTGCGGGCGCGGCCCGCGCCGAGGCGCCAGGCGGCGACGCCGACGTCGTAGGCGTCCAGGCGGGTCAGGACGCCGGAGGTGCGGGCCATCACCACGTGCTGCTCGCGGGCGGTCGGGAGGGTGGCGTCCGGGTCGCCGCCCTGGGCGGAGATCATGCGGCGCCAGACGTCCATCGCGGAGCCGTCGGCCAGCGCCTTCTCGGGGTCGGCGTCCTTGAGGCCCGCCGCGTCCAGCATCTCGCGGGCGAGGGCGAGGGTCAGGTCGATGACGTCCTGCGGGCCGCCGCCGGCGAGGACCTCGACGGACTCGCGGACCTCCAGGGCGTTGCCCGCGGTGAGGCCGAGCGGGGTGGACATGTCGGTGAGCAGGGCGACCGTGCGCACCCCGCTGTCGGTGCCGAGCGCGACCATGGTGGAGGCCAGTTCGCGGGCGTCCTCGATGGTCTTCATGAAGGCGCCGGAGCCGACCTTGACGTCCAGGACGAGCGCGCCGGTGCCCTCGGCGATCTTCTTGGACATGATCGAGCTGGCGATCAGCGGGATCGCCTCGACGGTGCCGGTGACGTCGCGCAGCGCGTACAGCTTCTTGTCGGCGGGCGCGAGACCGTCACCGGCGGCGCAGATGACCGCGCCGGTGGTGTCGAGGACGTTCAGCATCTCCGCGTTGGACAGGTGGGCCCGCCAGCCGGGGATGGACTCCAGCTTGTCCAGGGTGCCGCCGGTGTGGCCGAGGCCCCGGCCGCTGAGCTGCGGCACGGCCGCGCCGCAGGCGGCGACCAGCGGGGCGAGCGGCAGGGTGATCTTGTCGCCGACGCCGCCGGTGGAGTGCTTGTCGGTGGTGGGGCGGGAGAGCGCGTCGAAGTTCATCCGCTCGCCGGACGCGATCATCGCGGCGGTCCAGCGGGCGATCTCGGTGCGGTTCATCCCGTTGAGCAGGATCGCCATGGCGAGGGCGGACATCTGCTCGTCGGCGACCTCGCCGCGGGTGTAGGCGTCGATGACCCAGTCGATCTGCTCGGGGGTCAGCTCGCCTCGGTCCCGCTTGGTGCGGATGACGGAGATGGCGTCCATGGGAGTCCTTCCGGCCGGGTGCGTACGCAAGAGTCCTCGTTGACTCTACGCGCATAGAGAGGGGGAAGAGCGGTGGCCCTTCCGGGAAGGGAAGGGCCACCGCCGGGAGATACGGGTTCAGCCGAGGTGCTGCGGGCCGAACGACTGGGGCAGCATCTCGTCCAGCGTGCGCCGCCCGGCGGGCGTCTCCAGGAGGAGTTCCGGCCCGCCGAACTCGTACAGCAGCTGCCGGCACCTGCCGCACGGCACCAGGATCGCCCCGGTGCCGTCCACACAGGTGAAGTGGGTCAGCCGACCGCCGCCGGTGGCCTGGAGCGTGGAGACCAGACCGCACTCGGCGCAGAGCGAGAGGCCGTAACTGGCGTTCTCCACATTGCAGCCGGTGACCGTGCGGCCGTCGTCCACCCGGGCGGCGACCCCGACCGGGAAGCCCGAGTAGGGGGCGTACGCACGGGACATGGCGTCCCGGGCGGCCTCCCGCAGGGCGTCCCAGTCGGCCTCGCCGAAGGGCACGGCGGCGGGCGGCGGCGTCACTTGCCCTCGCCCTTGCGGTACGGCACACCGTCGGCCTTGGGCATCCGCAGCCGTTGCGCGGAGAGCGAGAGGACCAGCAGCGTGGTGACGTACGGAGCGGCGTCGACGAACTGGCTCGGCACCTGGTCGGTCAGGAAGTACCAGGTGAACAGCAGCGCCGAGACGGCGGCCGCGATCACCGCGGAGACGTACTTCTTCTTGTACAGCTGCCAGAACACCGCGATGACCAGCAGGATCGCCAGCAGGAGCAGCATCGCGTGGACGTTCTCGGCGCCGCCGCGCAGCTTGAGGCTGTCGGTGAAGCCGAAGAGGCCCGCGCCCAGCGCCATGCCGCCCGGCATCCAGTTGCCGAAGATCATCGCGGCGAGACCGATGTAACCGCGGCCGCCGGTCTGGCCCTCCTGGTAGATGCCGGTGGAGACGATCGCGAGGAACGCGCCGCCGAGGCCCGCCAGACCGCCGGAGATGGTGACGGCGATGTACTTGTACTTGTACACGTTGACGCCGAGCGTCTCGGCGGCCACCGGGCTCTCGCCGCAGGAGCGCAGCCGCAGCCCGAACGGGGTGCGCCACAGGATCCACCAGGTGGCGGGGATCAGCAGCAGGGCGACGACGGTGAGCAGGGACAGGCCGGTGACGAGCCCGCCGATGATGCCCGCCAGGTCGGAGATCAGGAACCAGTGCTGTTGTTGCAGGTCCTGCATCCAGTCCGAGAGTCCCGGAACGGTGATCCGGTCGATGGGATCGATGCGCGGGGACTGCTTCGAGGAGCCGCCCTGGACGCCGTCGAAGGCGAAGTTGGAGAGGTAGCGGGTGACGCCGACGGCGAGGATGTTGATGGCCACGCCGGAGACGATGTGGTTCACACCGAAGGTGACGGTGATGACGGCGTGCAGCAGACCGCCGAGGCAGCCGCCGAGGACGCCGAAGAGGACGCCCGTCCACGGGCCCCACTGGAACCCGGCCCAGGCGCCGAACCAGGTGCCGAGGATCATCATGCCTTCGAGGCCGATGTTGACGACCCCCGCGCGCTCGGCCCACAGACCGCCGAGTCCGGCGAGGCCGATCGGAACGGCGAGTGCCAGCGCACCGCGGACCTGGCCGACGGAGGTGATGTCGTCGGCGCCGCTGATGATGCGGACCAGCGAGACCAGGGCGAGACCGCCCGCGATGATCAGCAGGACGACGGGCAGGGTGAGCTTGCGGCGGCCGTTGCCCTTCTTGGGGGCGGGGCGTGCGGCGATGGTTTTGCTGGTGCTCACAGGGCCGCCTCCTTCTCGGTCGTGAGGGCGTGTCCGGCGGCGAGTTCCTCGCCGACCTTCTGCTGCTGGCGGCGGATGCCGTAACGGCGGACCAGCTCGTAGGAGACGACGACCGAGATCACGATCAGGCCCTGCATGATCGTGGCGATCTCCTTCTCGTACCCGTACTGGTCGAGCGAGGCCGAGGACTTGTCGAGGAACGCGATCAGCAGGGCGCTGAGGGCGATGCCGAGCGGGTTGTTCCGGCCCAGCAGCGCGATGGTGATGCCGGTGAAGCCGATGCCCGTGGGGAAGTCGAGGCTGTAGGTGTGGGTGTCGCCGAGCAGCGTCGGCATGCCCGCCAGGCCCGCGACCGCGCCGGAGATCAGCATCGAGGTGAGGATCATCTTCTTGGCGTCCACACCGGAGGCCTGGGCCGCGGTCTCACTGGCCCCGGTGGCGCGCAGGTCGAAGCCGAACCGGGTGCGGTTCAGAACGAACCAGTACACGACACCGCAGCCGGCGGCGACGAAGGTGAAGCCGTAGATCTCCCCGGCCATGTCGCCCATCGGCAGCCCCGGGAACCAGCCGGACTCCGGGATCTCGCCGGTGGTCAGGTTGTTGGAGCCGGGCGGCTGCTCGCCGAAGTTCTTCGGCAGGATCATCCAGGCGACGAGCGCGGTGGCGATCGAGTTGAGCATGATCGTCGAGACGACCTCGCTCACTCCGCGGGTGGTCTTGAGGAAGCCGGCGATACCGGACCAGAAGGCGCCCACGAGCATCGCGACGATCACGATCAGCGCGATGTGCAGCGGCCCCGGCAGGTCGACGCTCGCGCCGACCAGCGCGGCCATCATGGCGGCGAGGCGGTACTGCCCGTCGACGCCGATGTTGAAGAGGTTCATCCGGAAGCCGACGGCCACCGCGAGCGCGGCGAGATAGTACGTGCCGGCCTGGTTGATGATCAGGACCTGTACGTCGGCGTAGCCGGCCGACTCGAACATGATCCGGTACGGCTCGAAGGGGTTCTGCCCGGATGCCAGCAGCACCACGGTCGTCAGCACGACGGCGACGACCAGGGCGAGCACCGGACCGGCGAAGCCCAGGATCAGCCGGTCCTTGTCGAATTTCTTCATCGGGCCTCGTCCTCCGGGCTTTCGAGGTGACCGGTGGCGGCGCCGGTCATGGCCGAGCCCAGTTCCTCCGGGGTGATGGTGGCCGGGTCGGCGTCGGCGACCAGTCGGCCGCGGTACATGACGCGCAGGGTGTCGGAGAGCCCGATCAGCTCGTCCAGGTCGGCCGAGATCAGCAGGACGGCCAGTCCTTCGCGGCGGGCCTCACGGATCTGGTCCCAGATCTGGGCCTGGGCGCCGACGTCCACGCCACGGGTGGGGTGGGCGGCGATCAGGAACGTGGGCGCGTGGCTCATCTCGCGGCCGACGATCAGCTTCTGCTGGTTGCCGCCGGAGAGCGAGGCCGCGGTGACCTCGATGCCGGGTGTGCGTACGTCGTACTCGCGCACGATGCGCTCGGTGTCGGCACGGGCCGCCTTGTTGTCCAGCAGCCAGCCGCGGCTGTTGGGCTTCTCGGTCACATGGCCGAGGATGCGGTTCTCCCAGAGGGGCGCCTCCAGCAGGACCCCGTGGCGGTGGCGGTCCTCGGGGATGTAGCCGATGCCGGACTCGCGCCGCTTACGGGTCGGCACACGCGAGATGTCGTCCGTGCCGAGCGTGATCACTCCGGCGTCCGGGGTGCGCATGCCCATCAGGGCCTCGATGAGCTCGGTCTGGCCGTTGCCCTCGACGCCCGCGATCCCCAGGACCTCGCCCTGGTGGATGGTGAAGTCGATGCCGGCGAGCACGTCGCGGACGGTGCCGTCGGGGTCGGTGACGGTGAGCTTCAGGTCCTGGACCCGCAGCATCGGTACGTCGGTGACGGTGGACTCGCGGGTCTCCGGCGAGGGCAGCTCGCTGCCGACCATCAGCTCGGCGAGTTGCTTGGTCGTGGTGTTCGCGGGGTCCGCGGTGCCCACGGTCGTGCCGCGGCGGATCACCGTGATCTCGTCGGCGACGGAGAGCACCTCGCCCAGCTTGTGCGAGATGAAGATGACGGTCAGTCCCTCGGCCTTGAGCTCGCGCAGGTTGGCGAAGAGCGCGTCGACCTCCTGCGGTACGAGGACCGCGGTCGGCTCGTCCAGGATGAGGATGCGGGCGCCCCGGTAGAGGACCTTGAGGATCTCCACGCGCTGCCGGTCCGCGACCCCGAGGTCCTCCACGAGCGCGTCGGGCCGGATGCCGAGCCCGTACGCGTCGGAGATCTCCTTGATCTTCTTCCGGGCGCCGGCGCCGATGCCGTACAGCTTCTCGCCGCCGAGGACGACGTTCTCCAGGACGGTGAAGTTGTCGGCGAGCATGAAGTGCTGGTGCACCATGCCGATGCCGCGCTCGATGGCGTCGCCCGGGTTGGAGAACGAGACCTGCTCGCCGTTGATCGCGATGGTGCCCTCGTCCGGCTTCTGCATGCCGTAGAGGATCTTCATCAGGGTGGACTTGCCGGCGCCGTT
>MUNB01000100.1 GCA_002154345.1 Streptomyces griseus | reverse complement strand
CCCCAGGGCGGCCGCCGCGGCGGCCACGTCCTTCTCCGCGTCCTCGGCGTCCACGTGCACCGCCGCCGCCTTGGCCAGCGGCAGCGCGGCGGCGATCCGCACCTCGCCGAGCGAGGCCGCGCTCAGCCCGTGATCGGGGTCGGCGGCAGCGGACCCGTCCGGTACGTCGACGGCGAGGACGACCCGGCGGCGCACCTCGTCCGGGTTCCCGGCGATCATCCGGAGCGAGGCGGCGGCGGCCCGGTTGAGCGCCGCGTACTCCAGCTCCTCGATGTCGTCGGAGACGTACCACTCGCGCAGCCCGGGCGTCACCGCGTAGGCCGTCAGCGGCCCGGGGCCGACCTCGCCCGCACCGTGCGCCGCTGCGAGACCGGAGAGGGTCAGGGGGACGTACACGCGCATGGCAGGTCGCTTTCGTAGAGGGAAACGTCCTCAGGATACGTGGGAGCGTCCCCTTTCGGGTTTCGGCAACCGGGGGCGTCCGTCCACCGCCGAAGGCCCGTCACCCTCGCCGCAGCCCTTGTCGCACAAGGGTCGAGCCACTGATAGGTGAACCGTGCCGCACCCGTTCACCGCCGAGAGGCCCCTTGCGTCGCTGACGACCGCACCCGTAGAAGATTCCCGACACAAGTTACCGCCCGGTATACACCGGGCCCGGTCAACGGGGGCGACGATCATGAGCACGGACAGGACGAGGCCCGCAGGACGACGCGACCGGAGCGGTCCCCGGTCGGTACCTCCGCAGCGGTCCCGCAGGCTGCAGCCCCACCGGCCGCAACGGCCCCACCAGTGGTTCGCCGAACGCCTGCTCGCGGTCCTCAGCGGCCAGCGCCCGGTGCACTGGATGCTCGGCCACACCATCGGCGAGGCCTACGACCAGCTCGCCGAGCTGGCCCCGAGCACCCCGCTGGGGGCCGTCCGGGGCAGCCGCCCCGTCCTTCGGCACTGCCGAGGGGCCCAGCCCGCCACGGGCGTGGTCGAGGCGTTCGCCAGCATCACCGCGGGCGACCGGGTCCGGGCGATGGCCTTCCGCCTGGAACAGGGCGCCGACCAGCGCTGGCGCTGCGCCGCGGTGGAGCTGGGCGGCGAACGCCTCACCGCCGGGGCCCCGGGCCCCCGGTGACCCGTAGGACGCGGCAGGGGCCGGACACCGCATGGTGTCCGGCCCCTGCCGGGGTACTGCCCGTGCCGCTACTTCTTGCGGCGGCGACCGCCACCGCCGCTCTTCTGGGCCTTGCGGCGCTCGGCACGCGTCATGCCGTCCGAGGAACCGGACCGCGCGCCGTCCTCGTCGCTGGCGAAGTCGCCCTCGACGACACCGCCCTCGCCGTCCACCGTGGGAGCGGAGAAGTGGAGCCGGTCCGGCCGCTGCGGGGCCTCCAGGCCCTTGGCGCGGATCTGCGGGGCAGCGGCGGCGCTCTCCTTCTCCAGCGAGGTGCGCTCGGCGCCGTCCTGCACCGGAACCTCCTCGACCTGCTGCTCGACCTGGACCTCCAGGTTGAACAGGTAGCCGACGGACTCCTCCTTGATGCCCTCCATCATGGCGTTGAACATGTCGAAGCCCTCGCGCTGGTACTCGACCAGCGGGTCCTTCTGCGCCATCGCCCGCAGGCCGATGCCCTCCTGGAGGTAGTCCATCTCGTAGAGGTGCTCACGCCACTTGCGGTCGAGCACCGAGAGGACGACGCGCCGCTCCAGCTCACGCATGATGTCGGAGCCGAGCGTGTTCTCGCGCTCCTCGTACTGCTCGTGGATGTCGTTCTTGACCGACTCGGCGATGAACTCGGCGGTGACGCCCGCCAGGTCCCCGGCCGCCTCCTCCAGCTCCTCGACGGTGACCTTCACCGGGTAGAGCTGCTTGAAGGCGCCCCACAGCCGGTCCAGGTCCCACTCCTCGGCGAAGCCCTCGGCGGTCTCCTGCCGGATGTAGTCGTCGATCGTGTCGTCCATGAAGTGCCGGATCTGGTCCTGGAGGTCCTCGCCCTCCAGAACGCGGCGGCGCTCGCCGTAGATGACCTCGCGCTGCCGGTTGAGCACCTCGTCGTACTTCAGGACGTTCTTACGCGTCTCGAAGTTCTGCTGCTCGACCTGCGACTGGGCGGAGGCGATGGCGCGGGTGACCATCTTGTTCTCGATCGGGACGTCGTCGGGGACGTTCGCCATCGACATGACGCGCTCGACCATCTGCGCCTTGAACAGACGCATCAGGTCGTCGCCCAGCGACAGGTAGAAGCGGGACTCGCCCGGGTCGCCCTGACGGCCGGAACGACCGCGCAGCTGGTTGTCGATGCGGCGCGACTCATGGCGCTCGGTGCCGAGCACGTAGAGCCCGCCGAGGTCCTTGACCTCTTCGAACTCCGCCTTCACGGCCTCCTCGGCCTGCTCCAGCGCGGCGGGCAGCGCGGCCGCCCACTCCTCGACGTTCTCCACCGGGTCGAGGCCACGCTGGCGCAGCTCCGCCTCGGCGAGGTCGTCCGGGTTGCCGCCGAGCTTGATGTCGGTGCCTCGTCCGGCCATGTTCGTCGCGACGGTGACGGCGCCCTTGCGGCCCGCCTGGGCGACGATCGTCGCCTCCCGGTCGTGCTGCTTGGCGTTGAGGACCTCGTGCTGGACACCGCGCTTGGAGAGCTGCTGCGAGAGGTACTCGGACTTCTCGACCGAGGTGGTGCCGACCAGGATCGGCTGGCCCTTCTCGTGCTTCTCGGCGATGTCGTCGACGACCGCGGCGAACTTGGCGACCTCGGTGCGGTAGATCAGGTCCGACTGGTCGGCGCGGACCATCGGCCGGTTCGTCGGGATCGGCACCACGCCGAGCTTGTAGATCTGGTGGAACTCGGCGGCCTCGGTCATCGCCGTACCGGTCATGCCGGAGAGCTTGTCGTAGAGGCGGAAGAAGTTCTGCAGGGTGATCGTGGCGAGGGTCTGGTTCTCGTCCTTGATGTCCACCCCTTCCTTCGCCTCGATCGCCTGGTGCATGCCCTCGTTGTAGCGGCGGCCGGCGAGGATACGGCCGGTGTGCTCGTCGACGATCATGACTTCGCCGTCGATGACGACGTAGTCCTTGTCCTTCTTGAACAGTTCCTTGGCCTTGATGGCGTTGTTCAGATAGCCGACGAGCGGGGTGTTCACCGACTCGTAGAGGTTGTCGATGCCGAGCCAGTCCTCGACCTTGGCGACACCGGGCTCGTGGATGGCCACGGTCCGCTTCTTCTCGTCGACCTCGTAGTCGCCGGTCTCCTCGATGCCCTTGAGCTGGTTGCCCGCCTCACCCTTGGTGAGACGCGTGACCAGCTTGGCGAAGTCGCCGTACCACTTGGTGGCCTGGTCGGCCGGGCCCGAGATGATCAGCGGCGTACGGGCCTCGTCGACGAGGATCGAGTCGACCTCGTCGACCACGGCGAAGTTGTGGCCGCGCTGGACGAGCTCGTCCTTGGACCACGCCATGTTGTCGCGGAGGTAGTCGAAGCCGAACTCGTTGTTCGTGCCGTACGTGATGTCACAGCCGTACTGCTCGCGGCGCTGGGCCGGGGTCATGTTGGCGACGATGCAGCCGACGGTCAGGCCGAGGAACTTGTGGACCCGGCCCATCAGCTCGGAGTCACGCTCGGCGAGGTAGTCGTTGACCGTGATCAGGTGGACGCCCTTGCCGGAGAGCGCGTTCAGATACGCGGGCAGGGTGCCGACGAGGGTCTTGCCCTCACCGGTCTTCATCTCGGCCACGTAGCCGAGGTGCAGGGCGGCTCCGCCCATCATCTGTACGTCGTAGTGGCGCTGTCCGAGGACGCGCTTCGCGGCCTCACGGACCGTGGCGAACGCCTCGGGGAGCAGGTCGTCCAGGCTCTCGCCGTCCGCGTACCGTTCCTTGTACTCGTCGGTGAGCGCCCGCAGCTCGGCGTCGGAGAGGTTGACGAAGTCCTCTTCGATGGAGCTGACCTGGTCCGCGATGCGGTGCAGTTTGCGCAGGATCTTGCCTTCGCCTGCACGCATGAGCTTGTTGAAGACGGACACTGAGGCTGGTCTCCTTGCCGGTCGGGCCTGGCACTGGGTCGTGTAATGGACTCTGGCGCGGGCACGGCAGGTGGGCCCCACCGCAACGGCCATCGTAAGCGAGGACACCACCGCGTCGGGAGGGCTGCCGTCGCGTGGACCTCGCCGCACCCTTATAGGACAACGGTCCAAAGGCACGGAAGGTGCCGGGAAGCCCGAAAAGTGCTCGCATCGCGGGAGCGGGTTCACAAGAATCGGTTCATGGAACCGATCACGCTCACCACGGAACGACTGCTCCTGAGGCCCTTCGGCCCGCAGGACACGGCCGAGGTGTACGCCGCCTGCCAGGACCCGGAGATCCAGCGCTGGACGGTGATCCCTTCCCCGTACCGCCTCACCGACGCGGAACTGTTCACCACGAAGCTCTGCGCGGCGGGCTGGCAGGACGACTCCGTCTACAACTTCGCCCTGGCCCTGAGGGAGACCGGGACGCTCGTCGGGGCACTCGGCATCGACCGCCGCAGCCGGCCGGGGACGTACGAGGTGGGCTACTGGTCCGCCAAGGAGCACCGGGGCCGTGGATACGTCACCGAGGCGGTGCTCGGCTCCGCCCGCTGGGCCTTCGCCTCGCTGGGCGCGGACCGGCTGGAGTGGCGGGCCGAGACCGGCAACCTGGCCTCGCGGGCGGTAGCCCTGCGGGCGGGGTTCCGGCTGGAGGGCGAACAGCGGTCCGGGCTGCTCAACAAGGGGGTGCGGCGCGATGCCTGGACGGCGGCGCTGCTCCCGTCCGACCTGGGGCTCGCGGGCGCCCACCCGTACGTCCCCGGGCCGCACCCGCCCCGGTCCGGCGGAGCCTCTGATTCCGGCCGGTGACCCCGTGTGATTCCGGACGGTGACCCGTTCCCTCACCCGTGCTCCACGGCCGGAATCCGGATCCGGACTGTCAGTGGCGCCGTCTAGGGTTCGACGTATGACGCCTGTGCCTCCTCCCGCAGTCGAACTCTCCGCCGACCAGGCCCGCCGTATCGCGCTGCGCGCCCAGGGCTTCCTGGGGGCCCCGGACCGCCGGGCGGGGGTGCCCGGGGTGCTGCGTCACCTCGGCGCGGTCCAGCTGGACACGATCTCGGTGCTGGCCCGCTCGCACGAGCTGATTCCCTACGCCCGGCTCGGCTCCGTGGGCCGCCGGACGGTGGAGGAGGCCTACTGGTCGGGCGGCCGGACCTTCGAGTACTGGTCGCACGCCGCCTGCATCCTGCCCGTCGAGGAGTGGCCGCACTTCGCGTTCCGCCGCCGCGCCTACCGCTCCCGCCCGCACTGGGGCCACGATCTGCCCGACGGTGTGTACGACACCGTGATCAAGCAGCTGCGCGACGAGGGCCCGTTGACGGCGACCGAGCTGGGCGGCGCGAAGAACGGCGGCGAGTGGTGGGACTGGTCGGCGTCCAAGGTCGCCGTCGAGCGGGCCCTGATGTACGGCGAGGTGGTGTGCACCGAGCGGCGCGGCTGGAAGCGGGTCTACGACCTGGCCGAGCGGGCCATTCCGGATGCCGTGCTGCACGACGGGCTGAGCGACGCCGAGTGCCGGCGGCGGCTGGTCGCGCTGGCCGGCAAGTCCCTGGGCGTCGGCACCCGTAGCGACATCGCGGACTACCACCGGCTCAGGGGCGAGGAGTTCGACGCCGTGGTGGCGGACTCGGGGCTGGTCCCGGTCGCGGTGGAGGGCTGGGCGAAGCCGGCCTGGGCGGACCCGGAGGCCCTCGCCAAGGAGCCGCGCGGACGCCACCGTACGACGCTGTTGTCGCCGTTCGACTCACTGATCTGGGAGCGGGCGCGCACGGAGCGGATCTTCGACTTCACGCACCGGCTGGAGGCCTATGTGCCCAAGCAGAAGCGGATCCACGGCTACTTCGCGATGCCGCTGCTGGCGGGCGGGAAGCTCCAGGGCCGGGTCGACCCGGCGCGCGAGGGCACCACGCTGGTCGCCAAGCAGGCGTCGTTGGCCGGCCCGAAGGCGGTGGCCCCGATGGCCGAGGCTCTGGTGGAGGCGGCGGCCTGGGTGGGCTGCACGGAGATCCGGGTGGACCGGGTCGACGCCCCGGAGCTGCGCGAGCCGCTCAGGACGGAGATCGGCCACGCGCTCCGGCGTGCCTACCGCTGACCGGCCGCCGGCCTTCCGCTACCGGATCTCCAGGATCTTCTCGCGCATGGCATAGACCACGGCTTCCATCCGGGAGTGCAGCTGCAGCTTCTCCAGGATATTGCGGACGTGGTTCTTCACCGTGTTCTCGGAAATGAACAACTCCTTGGCGATATCCCGGTTGTTCATACCGGTCGCCACGAGTTTCAGCACTTCCAGCTCGCGTTCGGTGAGCCGGGGCGCCGGAACGAGCCGGCGCTCGTCGGTGCGCTGGATCATCGATTTGAACTCGGTGAGCAGCTTGGAGGCCATGGAGGGGCTGATCTGGGACTGTCCGTCGGCGACCGCGCGAATGGCCGTGGCGACCTCGTCGGTGGAGATCTCCTTGAGGAGATATCCGGTCGCGCCCGCCTTGATCGCCTCGTAGAGGTCGGCCTCCTCGTCGCTGATCGTCAGCATGATGATCTTCGCGCTCGGGGCCACCTCCTTGATGGCGGTGCAGGCCTCGATGCCCCCGCGCTTGGGCATCCGGACATCCATCAGCACGATGTCGGGCAGCAGATCGGCGGCCTTGTCGACCGCCTCGGAGCCGTCCCCGGCCTCGCCGACGACCTGGATGTCCTCCTCCTGCGCGAGGACGATCTCCAGACCCCTGCGGAAGAGCGCGTGGTCGTCGACCACGAGGACCCTGATCGGCTCCTTGCGTGAGGCGCCGTCCCCGTCCGCGCCGGCATACGCACCGGCGTCGTCGTCGGAGTCGTTCGCATCGCGCACGGGCCCGAAGGTGTCCGCCATCGTTCCTCCCCCTGAAGGCCACGGCCTGAAGTGTCGGTCGGTCGCCAACGGCACTTCACAGAACACCGATTGGCTCGGGCCGCCATGATTCCATGCCCGGCCCCCGGCACGGTGGCCCCGTGCCGGTGCGCGGGTGCCCCCGGTGGCGTGAAAACGCCCCGGGGGCACCCGCGCGATGTGGCCTCAGCCGCCGAGCGCACCGCCCGCGCCGCCTGCTTCGTCCGCGGCGAGCGGGTCGGTCCTCAGGTGGATGACGCCGTAGTCGTAGGCGTGTCGCCGGTAGACGACACTGGGCTCCTTCGTCTCGGAGTCGACGAACAAGTAGAAGTCGTGGCCGACCAGTTCCATCTCGTAGAGCGCCTGGTCGAGCGACATCGGTGCGGCGGTGTGGGTCTTCTCGCGCATCACGAGCGGCCCTTCGCCCTGTACTTCGAGCGAGCCGATCTTCGTGGTGGGGACGGGCGCCGTCGGCTGGTCGCCGACCAGCTCACCGTCCTCGTCGAACGAAGCGACGCCGGGGACCACGTCCCCGACCTCGGCAGCGGACAGACGGCCGTTGCCACGGCGGCTGTAGCGCTTGTCGTGCTGCTTGCGCAGCCGGGCCTCCAGCTTTCCGGTGGCCAGGTCGAGCGCTGCGTAAGGGTCGCCCGCCGCCGCTTCCGCCCGGATGACCGGCCCCCGGGAGCGGAGCGTGATCTCCACCCGGTCGGAACGGTCGGCCTGGCGGGGATTCGGCTCCTTGGACACCTCGACGTCGAGGCTGATCACCTTGCCGTCGAACTTCTGGATCTTGTCCAGCTTCAGCTTCTCGGCCACGTGCTTGCGGAACCGCTCGGGCACCTCGGTCTTGCGGCCCTTGACGACGATGTCCACGCAGAACTCCGTTCCCGGATCGCCCCGCTCAGCGGCGGAGCATCTCCCTTTTGCACCAGGCCCCGGAGATCACCAGGGCCTCGGACTCGGTGGCTTTCGCCTCCTCCTCCCCCGCCGGAAGGGTCGCAACCCCACCGACTTTGCGTGCTTCTCCTACCGGTGAGTTACCTGCCCGAAACCTGATGGTGCATTCATCGAGGTCCGGCATTCACCGTTCCTCACAACCGAACATAGCCTGCGCACCAGGGTCTCGGCACCCGCTACTGGCACGTACCTCCGTTCAGGGGGTATTGCCCTCTCATTACCTGCAACGATGCAGTTTCTCGGTCAGTTCCGG
This sequence comes from Streptomyces griseus, assembly GCA_002154345.1. Classification (GTDB taxonomy): domain Bacteria; phylum Actinomycetota; class Actinomycetes; order Streptomycetales; family Streptomycetaceae; genus Streptomyces; species Streptomyces caviscabies. The sequence goes on along the minus strand of MUNB01000100.1, from coordinate 12,356 downwards.
TTTATTTCGAAGGCGGAGGGAGAGGCTGCCACGACCGCCGCCCGGCACCGTCCGTGCACGGAGGGCTGCCGACCGGCGCCGCGCGCCTCCCCGACGGCCCGTGCCGCCTCCGCCAGCGTGGATCCCGTCGTCAACAGGTCGTCGACCAGGATCACCCTGCCGTGACGGAACAGTCCGTGCCGGACCAGTCGCCCTCCCTCCGCCGTGAGCTCCAGCGCACCGGCCAGATTCGCCCGCCGCTGCCGCGCCCCGAGCCCCGACTGGTCGGCGACCGCGCGCCGCTGCCGCAGCAGAGGGAGCGCCCGGGCCGGCAGACCCCGGCGCCGCAGGTCCCGGGCGGCCGCGGCGGCGATCCGGCGCACCGGGTCATGGCCGCGTGCCGCGGTCGAGGAGCGCGCGGAGGGCACCGGGACCAGCAGCAGGGGGCCCGCGCCGCCCGGTCGCCCCGTCCCGGCCCGTACCGAACCCGCCAGGGCCCGTCCGAGCGCCCCCGCCAGCCCGAGTGCCCCTCGCTCCTTGTGGGCCAGCAGAACCGCGCGTACGGCGTTCTCGTACGGCGCGGCCGCGTACACCGCCGGGAGGCCCGGGGGCCGGGGCGAGGGGCGGACCCGGCGGGCCGGCCCACCGTGCAACGCGGCCGCGCAGGCCGGGCACAGCTCGGTGCGCGGTCTGCCGCAGCCGGCGCAGACCACCGGCAGGAGCAGACCGGACAGCTCGTGCCACACGTTCCGCATGACCCCACTGTGCGGGGCCCTCACGGGCCGGACCACCCCTGTGGAAAACCCGGGTGCCCCGGCCGGTCCGTGCGCTCCCGGATCAGCCGGGGTAGACCAACGACGTGCCCTGCTTGAGAACCGTCTGCCAGTTGTCGCCCGGCGAGAGCTTCACTATGCCGTCGCCGACGGTCTCCGCCATCAGCGGAAGCAGCTCGTCGTCGGCCGCGGCGACCGACTGGACCTGGTTCACCCCGGGCAGCGCACCCGAGGCCGACGTAGAGCCGTCCGCCTGCACGTAACGCACCTGCTGGACGCCGCCCTCCTCCTTGCCGACCACCACCAGACGGCTGCGTCCGGACCAGGAGATGGCCGTGACGTCCGCGAGCTGCGGTGCGGCCTGGCGCAGGTCCTCGACCGAGATCTCGGGCGTCACCGAGGATCCCCGGCGCTCCACCCGGCCGATGTTCAACGTCGTGTGGCCGCCCTTCGTCAGCAGCAGGGCGATCCGCACGCCGTCCGCGGACATCCGCAGTTCCTCGATGCGGGCGCCGTCGAGGCCCGGCACCCGGACCTCCTGCGGCTCGCCCGCTCCGCCGGCCAGCCGCAGCAGCCGGGAACCGGCCGGATCGCGGTCGGCGACCCACAGATCGCCGCGGCCGTCCCAGCTCGGCGGCGACAGCCGGTCGGCGGCCTTCTTCGCCGCGCTGGTGACGAGCGGCTCGGCCAGCTCGCCGTCCGCCTCCAGGGAGGACACGTAGAGGTTCTGCCCGTTCGCGGAGACGGCGGCGGCCCGCTTCTCGTCCCGGGCCACCCCGACGGCGCCCATCGGAACGGCGCCCACGCCGAGCGGACCGGTCACCGGCTCGGGTGTGCCGGTGCCGTCGGTGGCGCCGGGGATCCGCTCCACCTGGCCCTTGTCGTTGATGAAGTACTGGCTGTCGGCCCCGTCGGAGCCGTGGTCGGCGGAGAAGCCCGGCGCGTCGTCGGCGTCCAGCGCGCAGAGCTTGCCCTCGCCGCCCTCCAGCTCCACCCGCTCGACCCGCGCCGAGGTCAGGTCCCGGAGCGTGAAGAGGACCTGGGCGGCCATCATCCGGCAGGCGCTCCGGCTCGCCTTGTCGGCCTTCTGGTTGAGCGGCACCTTCAGGACGTTCTGATCATCGGGCGCCAGCGCGGTGACGCCCTTGCGCAGCGCGGTCCCGGTCGGGAACCGGGAATCGACGACGGGCCGCAGCCAGTTCGTCGGCCCGGCGAGCAGCGTCCGGACGGTCTGGGTGACGGTGTCCATGCGCGTGACCGGATCCGTACGGTTGCGTACGTAGACGGGGTCCGCGACGAGCGTCGACCGGCCGTTCGTACGCCCGGTGGCGAAGTAGTACTTGTTCACGGAGCGGTAGAGGCGCTTGAAGTCGGACTGCCCGAGGACCAGGCCGTCCGGCACGACGTCGATGCGCCACTCCTGCTTCCCCTCCGCCACCTTCTCCAGCACCAGGTGCAGGGTCTGGGAGTAGTCGGTGGGCGCGAGCGGCTGGTAGGAGCTCTGGGCGTCGACCGCCGCCACCTTCTCGCCGGTCAGCGTGTAGGTGGTCTCCCGGTCCCGGGTGGCCCGGTTGTCCTCGTCGTGGAGCAGGGGGCCGCTGCGGTTGGGGGCCTGGGCGAGCACCGTGGTGCCGCCGCTCGGCTGCCAGGTCCGCCGGGCGTCGGCGCTCAGATACTTCCGCGTGGTCGCGAACGCGGGATCGTCGCTGGTCATCGACTCCAGGAAGCCGTCGACGATCTCGCTGGGCGGCGCGCCCTCCCGGGGCGCCACCGCGTACACCTGCACCTGGGAGTCCCCGGGCTGCGAGGCGTCGACCGCCTTGACGTCCCCGGTCACCGGCATCGAGCCGCATCCGGCCAGCACGACGATGCCGCAGCCCAGCAGTGCGGACATCCGCACCGCCCGTCCGTGGCCGCCCGGACGGCGGTCAGTACCCACGAGTGGTGTCCTCCTGGTCGGAATCGGGTACGCCGTCGGCCGCGCGCCCACCGGCACGCTCCTGGGCCGGGCGCGTCACGACACGTGCTCCGTTGCCGGGCAGCGCGGCGGGGTGCACCGACGAGGGGGCGCCGGTGCGCAGTGCGGGGCCGCGACCGGGCACGGGCAGCGGCGAACGGTCGCCGGCCCCGGGCTGCGGCGGCACCGACATCAGCCGGTGATCGTCCGAAGGGGCCGCCCCGGCCTCCTCACGCTCCCGGTTGTCCCGGTTGCGCCGCGAGTCCTCGGGCTCCAGCGGTATCGGCGAACCGCGCAGGGGCTCGTCCGCCGTACGCGGCAGGGTCAGCCTGAACTGGGAGCCGCCGCCCGGCTCGCCCCAGGCCTGGAGCCAGCCGCCGTGCAGCCGGGCGTCCTCCACGGCGATCGAGAGGCCGAGGCCGGTCCCGCCGGTCGTCCGGGCGCGCGCCGGGTCGGCACGCCAGAACCGGTTGAAAACGCGGGTCGCCTCGCCGGGCTTGAGCCCGACCCCGTAGTCCCTGACGGCCACGGCGACCGCGCCCTGCGCGACGCCCATCCGCACGACGACGTCCCGGCCCTCGCCGTGCTCGACGGCGTTGACGACGAGGTTGCGCAGGACGCGTTCGACGCGGCGGGCGTCGGCCTCGGCTATCACCGGCTGGTCGTCACCGATCACGAGGATCCGGCTGCCCTTGCGCTCGGCGAGCGGCTCGGCGCCGCCGATCACCCGGTGCACCACGGTCCGCAGGTCTATCGGCTCGGCCTCCAGGGCCGCGGCGCCCGCGTCGAAGCGGCTGATCTCCAGCAGATCGGCGAGCAGCGACTCGAACCGGTCGAGCTGGTCGCCCAGCAGCTCGGCGGAGCGAGCGGTGACGGGGTCGAAGTCGGCACGCGCCTCGTGGATGACGTCGGCGGCCATCCTGACCGTCGTGAGGGGGGTGCGCAGCTCGTGCGAGACGTCGGAGACGAAGCGCCGCTGCATCCGGGAGAGCTCCTCCAGCTGCTGGATCTTGAGCTGGAGGTTCTGGGCCATCTTGTTGAAGGCCTCGCCGAGCCGGGCGATGTCGTCCTCGCCGGTGACCTTCATGCGTTCCTGGAGCTTGCCGGCGGAGAGCCGCTCGGCGATGCCCGCCGCCATCCGCACCGGTGTGACGACCTGCCGCACCACGAACCAGGCGATGGCCCCGAGCAGCACGACGACGAACAGCCCGGCGGTCGCCAGGGTCGTCTTGACCAGCGCCAGGGACTTCTCCTCCTGCGTGAGCGGGAAGAGGTAGTAGAGCTCGTAGGGGTGCTGATCGATGTCGTAGAGGCGCTTGCCGACGACGAGCCCAGGCTGCGACTCCTTGCCGTACGAATACCGGATCAGGGAGTACGTCTGGAAGGCGCCCTGCCCCTTGCCCACGTCCCGGCGCAGGCGCTCGGGCACGCTGGACGCCTCGACGCTGCCCGAACCACGTGGGGCGCGACTGCTCGCGCCCTCGGTGGCCGAGTCCACGCTGAGCGCGACCACGTTGAAGGCGTTCTTGCCGCCACTGGCGAGCTGGTCGACGAGTTCGGTGCGCCAGGAGGTGCTTCCGGTCATGCCGTCGGTGCCGTCCCCGCCCTGCCCGCCGGGGGCGAGGGGAGCGTTCGCCTTCTCCTGGGCCGCGGCGAAACCGCCGGCGGCCTGGGTCTGGGCGGCCTTGCCCTTCGCGTCGAGCAGGCCGTTGCGCACCTGTCCGATGACGACGAAGCCGAGCAGGAGCACGACTCCGATCGACATCAGCAAGGTGCCGGCGACGACGCGAAGCTGCAGGTTGCGCCGCCACAGACGGACGGCGGGCAGCAACGGACGGCGTACCCACCGCATCAGCAACCGCGGTACGGGCCCGCCGGGCGTCCGGTCCTCGAACAGCCGGCCGCCCTGCAGGAAACGGCTCATACGTGACGCCTTCCGTCCCGGGCCGGCAGCCCGCTCCGTACGGACTCCCGGCTCCCCGGGCCCCGGAGCAGCACTGCCTCCGGCCATCTCAGCTCGGTCCGGCCTTGTAGCCGACGCCTCGGACCGTCACGACGATCTCCGGCCGTTCCGGGTCCTTCTCGACCTTGGAACGCAGACGCTGGACATGCACATTCACCAGGCGGGTGTCGGCCGCGTGGCGGTAACCCCACACCTGCTCCAGCAGGACCTCACGGGTGAAGACCTGCCACGGCTTGCGGGCGAGCGCGACCAGCAGGTCGAACTCCAGCGGAGTCAGGGCGATGGACTGCCCCTCCCGCTTCACGGAGTGGCCGGCCACGTCGATGACCAGGTCACCGATGGTCAACTGCTCCGGTGCGGGCTCTTCGGACCGCCGCAGACGTGCCCTGATCCGGGCAACCAACTCCTTAGGTTTGAACGGCTTGACGATGTAGTCGTCGGCGCCTGATTCCAGGCCGACCACGACATCGACGGTGTCGCTCTTGGCAGTGAGCATGACGATCGGCACACCGGACTCGGCCCTGATCAGCCTGCACACCTCGATGCCGTCCCTTCCGGGCAGCATGAGGTCGAGCAGCACCAGGTCCGGCTTGGCCTCACGAAATGCGGCCAGTGCCTTGTCGCCGTCCGCTACGAACGACGGCTCGAAACCTTCTCCACGCAGCACAATCCCGAGCATCTCGGCCAGTGCGGTGTCGTCGTCGACGACAAGGACGCGTCCCTTCATAATCGACATCATCCCATTAGCTAATCGTTACCTGCGATGACCTGGCACACAGCTCTGCCAGTCCGACCCCCGTGACCGGGGAAATGGCGCCCTCCTCGGTGACGATCGCCGTGATCAGTTCCGGCGGTGTGACGTCGAAGGCCGGGTTGTACGCCGGGGCCCCGAGGGGTGCGACGACCATCCCGCCTCCTTCACCGGCCGATACACCCTGCGGCGATGTGAGCTCCGTCACTTCCTTCCCGGAACGCTGCTCGACGATGATCGATGTGCCGTCCGGGGTCTCCAGATCCACGGTCGTCGTCGGCGCCACCACGATGAAGGGCACATGGTGGTGCTTCGCGAGCACGGCCAGCGGATAGCTCCCCACCTTGTTGGCCACCGAGCCGTCCGCCGCGATGCGGTCCGCCCCGATGAGCACCGCGTCGACCTCCCCGGCCGCGAACAGCGACCCTGCCGCGTTGTCCGTGAGCAGGCTGTACGCCAGACCGTTGCGCGCCGCCTCGTACGCGGTCAGCCGGGCCCCCTGGAGCAGCGGCCGGGTCTCGTCCACCCACAGCCGGCGCAGCCGCCCGTGCCGGTGCACCCGCAACGCCACGGCGAACGCCGTCCCCTCGCCCCCGGAGACCAGCGCCCCGGTGTTGCAGTGGGTCAGCAGCCGATACCCGCGGCCCGGCAGCAACTCCTCGAGCAGCACCTCACCGAATTCCGCCATACGCCTGCTGGCCTGGGCATCCTCCTGGTGCAGGGCCCGCGCCTCGGCCAGCGCCGCAGCGGCCGCCGCCTCGTCCCCCGCACCCTTCCCGGCCGCTTCCCAGTAGGCCGCCGCCACCCGCCGCACCCCGTAACCGAGGTTCACCGCGGTGGGCCGCGCCCCCTCCAGCAGACCGGCCGCCTCCGCGACGTCGTAGCCCCGCGCCGCCGCGAGCGCCACCCCGTACCCCCCGGCGATCCCGAGCAGCGGAGCCCCTCGCACCGCCAGCGTCCGGATCGCCCGCACCAGCGCGGGCACATCGGTGCAGACCAGCTCGACCTCCTCGGCGGGCAGCCGCGTCTGGTCGAGAAGCACCAGCACGGGCCCTTCCGGAGGCTCGTCCCAGCGGAGTACGGAAAGGGCGGGAGGCTCGATGCCCACCGGCGATTGCGCGTCCTGATCAACCATCTGTCCAGTCTGCCCGGTGAGCCGCCCGCACATGAAGGCACGAAGGAGATCGCGCGGGAGACAGAGCGGCTGGTCCGCCCCGGGCCGCCGCGTGGCACGATGGCTGCCAACCTGCCGCCCCGATGAGCGGTCAGGACGGTGAAGGAGCTGGAATGAACGACTCTCCGGGCTGGGCGTCGCCCGGATCTGCCCCCTCCGACGGCAAGGAGGCGGCGATTCCCCGCCCCTCCGACCCTCAGGACGGAAGCGGTGCGACGGGACAGTGGTCCCCCGAGCAGCCGCCGCCCGGGCAGTGGTCCCCACCGAGCAACCCCGGCAGCGGCCCCGGAACCCGGCCGCCGGCACCCGGCTGGGGCGGCCCACAGCGGCAAGGCTGGGCAGGACCGCCGCCGGCAGCGAAGCCCGGCGTCATCCCGCTGCGCCCCCTGAGCCTCGGCGAGATCCTCGACGGCTCGGTGTCCGCCCTGCGCGCCCACTGGCGTACCGCGCTCGGCTTCAGCCTCGCGGTCTCGGTGGTCACCCAGATCGGCATCATCCTCATGCAGCGCTACCTGCTGCCGGAACCGACCTCCGTCGACCCGAACGCCACCGGCGCCGAGGCCCTCCGCCAGACCGCCGATTCGGCCCGCTCGACACTGCTCTCCCTGGGCCCGGCCTCCCTCGTCTCGATGATCGCCACGCTCTTCACCGCGTCGATCGTCACCGTGGTCATCAGCCGCTCCGTGCTGGGCCGCCCCACCACGCTCTCCGACACCTGGGCAGAGGCACGCCCCCGGATCCTGCCGCTGCTCGGACTGACCGTCCTGGTGGCCGTGATCATGGCCACGATCATGACCGTGGGCATCGGCCCCGGTCTGCTGCTGGGCTCCGAGGCAGGTGCGGCACTCGCCTTCCTCGGCTTCGCCGCCGCCTGCGTCGTGATGCTCTGGCTGAACGTCAGCTTCGCCCTCGCCGCCCCCGCACTGATGCTGGAACGACAGAGCATCGTGGCCGCGCTGCGCAGGTCGGCGAAGCTGGTCCGCGGCGCCTGGTGGCGCACCTTCGGAATCCTCGCCCTGACCTGGCTGCTGACCTTCCTGCTGACGTTCCTCGTCTCCATCCCGTTCGGCGCCATCGCGGTGATCGCCGACGGAACCGACGTCAGCGAGTTCTTCAGCAGCAACCCGCCCTCCTTCGGCTGGCCCTTCCTGATCATCACCGGAATCGGCGAAGTGATCGTCTCGACGCTGATCTACCCCTTCGTCGCCGGTGTGATGGCCCTCCTCTACGTGGACCAGCGCATCCGCCGCGAAGCCCTGGACCTGGACCTGGCACGGGCCGCGGACCTTCCCGGCTACGGCGCCGACACCCCCAGGAGCTGATGCCGTGTCGGGGGCGGGGGGCATCACCACAGCAGGGCGGGACACCGCAACGGGCGACATACCCGTGGACACTCCACGTCTCCCCGCACGGGAGGCGGCCGAGAGCGAACTGTCCAAGCCGATGTACCACGAGAACGACCCGAACTTCCTCCAGCGCGCCCTGAACCGGTTCTGGGACTGGGTCGCCGGAGTGTTCGACGCCGCCGCGGGCGCCACCCCCGGTGGCCCGGCCGGCCTCGTCGTCCTGGTCGTCATCGTCGTCGGCCTGGCCGCCGCCCTCTGGTGGCGGCTCGGCACTCCGCAACGCTCCTCCCTGAGCGCCGACGCCCTCTTCGACAGCGACGGCCCCCGCAGCGCGGCCCAGCACCGCGCTGCGGCCGAGACCCACGCCGCGGCCCTGCGCTGGACCGAAGCCGTACAGGAACGGATGCGCGCCATCGTCCGGTCCCTGGAGGAACGCGCCCTGCTCGATCCCCGCCCCGGCCGCACCGCGGACGAGGCCGCGGCCGAAGCGGGTCGCACTCTGCCCGAGCACACCGCCCGACTGCGCGCCGCCGCCCGGAGCTTCGACGACGTGACATACGGCGGCCGCACCGCGGACCAGGCGGCATATCTGTCCCTGCGCACCCTCGACCTCGACCTCGACGAGGCCAAGCCGCTGCTGCCCGGAACCTCCCGAGGAGCCACCGGATGACCGCGGCGACCACCGCTTCCCCGACCTCGACGGCGCCCACCCCCGGCCAGGTCTGGACCCGCGCCCGAGCCATCCTGGCCGTCGTCCTCATCCTGGTCGTCGCCGGCATCACCTTCGCCGCCGTACGCTCCGGAACGAACTACGGACAGCTCGACCCCCGCTCCGCGGATCCCAAGGGCAGCCGCGCCGTGGCCGAACTCCTCGAAGCACGCGGCATATCCGTCACCGTCGTCACCACCCTCGACGAGGCCAGTGCCGCGACCGGCCCGGACACCACCCTCCTGGTCGCCGGCCCCAACCTCCTCACCCGCTCGCAACAGCTCCGGCTGAACGAGGCGACCACCGCATCCGCAGGACGCACCCTGCTGATCGCCCCGGGCCCGGGGGCCACCGCCCGGCTCGCCCCCGGCGTCCGCGCCGAGGCGCACCACGCCGTCAGCGCTCTCGCCCCGTCGTGCGAGCTCCCCGCCGCCCGCAGGGCCGGCACAGCGGACCTGGGCGGCACCCGCTACACGGCTCAGGACCCGGCCGCCGTCTCCTGCTACCCGAGCGCAGGCCTCCCCAGCCTGGTCGTCCTCCCGACCGGAACGAGCGGCGACACCGTCGTCCTCGGCTCCCCCGACTTCCTCCACAACGAGCGTCTCGACAAGCAGGGCAACGCCTCGCTCGCCCTGCAACTGCTCGGTTCCCGTCCCCATCTCGTCTGGTACCTCCCCTCTCTCACCGATCCGTCCGCAACAGCCGACGACAACGCCCCGGGCGACGGAAGCGAAGAACAGTCGGAGGGCGGGGCGCGAGACGAAGCGGCCGACGAGAGCAGCTTCCTCGACCTCGTCCCCTCCGGCTGGCTGTGGGGAACGCTTCAACTCGCTCTCGCCGCAGTCCTCGCCGCCGTCTGGCGGGCCCGCCGACTCGGCCCCCTGGTGACGGAACAGTTGCCGGTAGCCATCCGCGCGTCCGAATCCGCCGAAGGCCGCTCCCTCCTCTACCGCAAGGCCAACGCCCGCGACAGGGCCTCCGACGCCCTCCGAGCCGCCACGCGCACACGCATCGCACCCCTCGTCGGCGTGCCCGCCCGCGACGCGCACACCCCCGACGTCCTCCTCACCGCCGTGTCCACCCGCGTCACCGCCCCGGACCAGGACCTCAACACCCTGCTCTTCGGCACGGCACCCGCCACCGACGCGGCCTTGGTCCTCCTCGCCGATCAACTCGACGCCCTCGAAAGAGAGGTACGCACTTCATGAGCGCCCCGACCCCCGAGCCGGCCGAGCCCACGGCGCCCGCTGCGGCTCCCGCGAGGCCCGCGGCACCGGATCCTTCCGACAGCGCCCGCGCGTCCTTGGAAGCTCTGCGCTCCGAGATCGCCAAGGCCGTCGTCGGCCAGGACCCCGCTGTCACCGGACTCGTCGTCGCGCTGCTCTGCCGAGGACACGTGCTCCTCGAAGGCGTGCCCGGCGTCGCCAAGACCCTGCTGGTGCGGGCCCTCGCCTCTTCGCTCGAACTGGACACGAAGCGGGTCCAGTTCACCCCTGACCTGATGCCCAGCGATGTCACCGGCTCACTGGTCTACGACGCGCGCACCGCCGAGTTCTCCTTCCAGCCCGGCCCCGTCTTCACCAACCTGCTGATCGCCGACGAGATCAACCGCACCCCTCCCAAGACCCAGTCCTCCCTCCTGGAAGCGATGGAGGAACGGCAGGTCACCGTCGACGGAACACCGCGGCCGCTGCCTGACCCCTTCCTCGTCGCCGCGACCCAGAACCCCGTCGAGTACGAAGGCACCTATCCCCTCCCCGAAGCCCAGCTGGACCGCTTCCTGCTCAAACTGACGGTTCCGCTCCCCTCACGGCAGGACGAGATCGACGTCCTCACCCGCCACGCCGACGGTTTCAACCCACGCGACCTGAAGGCCGCGGGGATACGGCCGGTCGCCGGGCCCGCCGATCTGGAAGCGGCACGCGAAGCCGTCGCGAAGACGACCGTCTCCCCCGAGATCGCCGGCTATGTCGTGGATATCTGCCGTGCCACGCGCGATTCCCCCTCGCTCGCCCTCGGTGTCTCCCCACGAGGCACCACCGCACTGCTGTCGACCGCACGCGCCTGGGCCTGGCTGACCGGCCGGGACTATGTCATCCCGGACGATGTGAAGGCCCTGGCGCTTCCCACGCTCCGTCATCGCATCCACTTGCGGCCCGAGGCGGAAATGGAAGGAGTCACCCCGGACTCCGTCATCGCCTCAGTGCTCGCCCACGTCCCCGTACCCCGATGAGGCGGTGACCATGGCCCTCACCGGACGTACTGCTCTGTTGGCCGCTCTGGGGTCACTCCCCGTAGGCATCCTCGCTCCGAGTTGGACCGGGATGCTCGCGGTCAACGCACCGCTCTCCCTGGCAATTCTGTGTGACTATGCCCTGGCAGCGCCAGTGCGCACGCTTCGATTCACTCGATCCGGTGATACATCTGTTCGACTTGGTGACGCGGCAGAAGTGCAACTGACGGTGACCAACACGTCGCGCCGCCGTCTGCGCGCTCAGCTCCGGGACGCCTGGCCCCCCAGCAGCTGGGCCGCGGGCACCGAACAGGGCGCTTCACGCCACACGCTGACGATTCCCGCCGGGGAACGTCGACGCCTGGTCACGGTCCTGCGCCCGACCCGGCGCGGTGAACGGCGGGCGGAGCGCATCACGATCCGCTCGTACGGCCCGCTCGGCCTCGCCGCACGCCAGGGGCAGCACAGGGCCCCGTGGACCGTACGCGTCCTGCCTCCGTTCACCAGCCGCAAGCATCTGCCGTCCCGGCTCGCCCGGCTCCGTGAACTCGACGGCCGTACCAGCGTTCTGACACGCGGCGAGGGAACGGAGTTCGACAGTCTGCGGGCCTACGTACCCGGCGACGACACCCGCTCCATCGACTGGCGGGCCACGGCACGCCAGTCCGCCGTAGCGGTCCGGACATGGCGACCCGAGCGCGACCGGCACATCTTGATCGTCCTCGACACCGGGCGCACGTCTGCGGGCCGGGTGGGCGACATCCCCCGCCTGGACGCCTCGATGGACGCCACGCTCCTCCTCACCGCACTCGCCACCCGGGCGGGCGACCGCGTAAGCCTTCTCGCCTACGACCGCCAGGTCCGAGCCAGGGTCCAGGGCAGGACAGCCGGCGGAAATGTACTGTCGACCATCATCGACACCCTGGCCACGCTGGAACCCGAGCTCATCGAGACGGATGCCCGCGGCCTCAGCAACGCGGCCCTCACCGACGCACCCCGTGGTTCGCTGATCGTTCTCCTCACGACGCTGGAGGCCGCTCCCATCGAGGAAGGGCTCCTCCCGGTACTGCCTCAGCTCACCCAGCGCCACACCGTGCTGCTGGCCGCAGTCTCCGACCCCAGGGTCGAGGAGATGGCCAACGCACGGGGAACGGTGGACTCGGTGTACGACGCGGCAGCCGCTGGCCAGGCTCAGGCCGATCGTCGTCGCACGGCCGACAGGCTCCGTCGCCACGGCGTCGTCGTCGTGGACGCCACCCCGAGCAATCTCGCTCCCGCACTTGCCGACACGTACTTGGCCCTGAAGGCCGCGGGCCGTCTCTGAGAGTTCTCCTGAGGCGGCCTGCCGGCTGCCCGCCGGACTCTCAGCCGTTTGTACCCGGAACGCAGAAAAGCCCCGCACCAAAAAGGTGCGGGGCTTTCCCGGAAAAATTGTTCGGCGGCGTCCTACTCTCCCACAGGGTCCCCCCTG
>MUNB01000010.1 GCA_002154345.1 Streptomyces griseus | reverse complement strand
CAGATCGTGACTGTCGGGTCGCGGATCGGTGAGGCGACCGCCGAGCTGTTCGCCGCCAACTCCTACCGCGACTACCTGGAACTGCACGGCCTGTCCGTCCAGCTCGCCGAGGCCCTGGCCGAGTACTGGCACGCCCGGGTCCGCAGCGAGCTCGGCTTCGGCGGTGAGGACCCGGCGGACGTCGAGGACATGTTCGCGCTGAAGTACCGCGGCGCACGGTTCTCGCTCGGTTACGGGGCGTGCCCGGACCTGGAGGACCGGGCCAAGATCGCCGACCTCCTCCAGCCGGAACGCATCGGCGTCCACCTCTCGGAAGAGTTCCAGCTCCACCCGGAACAGTCCACCGACGCCATCGTCATCCACCACCCCGAGGCGAAGTACTTCAACGCCCGATAGCCCATCGGCACGTTCGGCCTCTCCGCATCGCAGCATCCTGAACCCGAGGAGCACACATGTCCGCGCCCACCGCCGACTTCACTGATTTCAAGGTCGCCGATCTTTCCCTCGCCCCGTTCGGGCGTAAGGAGATCACGCTCGCCGAGCACGAGATGCCCGGCCTGATGTCGATCCGCAAGGAGTTCGCCGCCGCCCAGCCGCTGGCCGGCGCCCGGATCACTGGTTCGCTGCACATGACGGTGCAGACCGCTGTGCTCATCGAGACGCTTGTTGCGCTGGGGGCCGAGGTTCGTTGGGCGTCCTGCAACATTTTCTCCACTCAGGACCACGCCGCCGCTGCTATCGCGGTGGGCCCGAAGGGCACTCCGGAGGCTCCTGCGGGTGTGCCGGTCTTCGCGTGGAAGGGCGAGAGTCTGGAGGAGTACTGGTGGTGCACGGAGCAGGCGTTGACCTGGCCGAACACCCCCACCGGTGGTCCGAACATGATCCTGGACGACGGTGGTGACGCCACGCTCCTGGTTCACAAGGGTGTGGAGTTCGAGAAGGCGGGTGCGGCTCCGGATCCGTCGACGGCGGACAGTGAGGAGTTCGCGCACATCCTCACGCTGCTGAACCGCACGCTCGGTGAGTCCCCGCAGAAGTGGACGCAGTTGGCGTCGGAGATCCGCGGTGTCACCGAGGAGACCACCACCGGTGTTCACCGCCTGTACGAGATGCACCGTGACGGCTCCCTCCTGTTCCCCGCGATCAATGTGAACGACGCGGTGACGAAGTCGAAGTTCGACAACAAGTACGGCTGCCGTCACTCCCTGATCGACGGCATCAACCGCGCCACCGACGTCCTCATCGGCGGGAAGACGGCTGTTGTCTTCGGGTACGGCGACGTGGGCAAGGGCTGCGCGGAGTCCCTGCGCGGCCAGGGCGCCCGGGTGATCATCACGGAGATCGACCCGATCTGCGCGCTGCAGGCGGCGATGGACGGCTACCAGGTCGCCACGCTGGACGACGTCGTGGAGACGGCGGACATTTTCGTCACCACGACGGGCAACAAGGACATCATCATGGCCTCGGACATGGCCCGGATGAAGCATCAGGCGATCGTCGGGAACATCGGTCACTTCGACAACGAGATCGACATGGCCGGTCTGGCCCGGATCGACGGCATTGTCAAGGACGAGGTCAAGCCCCAGGTCCACACCTGGACGTTCCCGGACGGGAAGGTTCTCATCGTCCTGTCCGAGGGCCGGCTCCTGAACCTGGGCAACGCGACCGGGCACCCGTCCTTCGTGATGTCGAACAGCTTCGCCGACCAGACCCTCGCGCAGATCGAGCTGTTCACGAAGCCCGAGGAGTACCCGACCGACGTCTACGTACTGCCCAAGCACCTGGACGAGAAGGTCGCCCGCCTCCACCTCGACGCCCTGGGCGTCAAGCTCACCACGCTCCGCCCGGAGCAGGCGGCGTACATCGGTGTCGAGGTCGAGGGCCCGTACAAGCCCGACCACTACCGCTACTGAACCCGCCGGCGGCCCGGCGGATCGCCCCCCCAGCAGGCCTCGATCTCAGATCGAGCGGAGATTCCGAAACTTCAAGTACCGCCCCTGGCAGCTACGAAGCGCAGGCGGTCCCACCGGCCGTGCCGCGTACAGGAGGACTCACTCGTGAAGGACACCCCATGAGCCGACGCGTCGTCATCACCGGAATCGGCGTGGTCGCTCCGGGAGGCGTGGGCACCAAGGAATTCTGGTCCCTCCTCACCTCCGGCAGGACCGCGACCCGGGCCATCAGCCTCTTCGACGCGTCCTCGTTCCGCTCCCGAATCGCGGCGGAGGCCGACTTCGACCCGCTCCACCACGGCTTCACCGCCGAGGAGGCCGAACGCCTGGACCGTGCGGCGCAGTTCGCACTGTTCAGCGCCCAGGAGGCGGTCCGGGACAGCGGCCTGGACACGGAGAACCTCGATCCCACGCGTACCGGCGTCACGCTCGGCAGCGCGGTCGGCTGCACGATGGGCCTCGACACCGAGTACAACGCCGTCAGCCGAGGCGGCAGCACCTGGCAGGTCGACCACGAACTGGCCGTCCCGCACCTCTTCGACTACTTCGTCCCGAGCTCCATGGCGGCCGAGGTGGCCTGGCGCACGCACGCGCAGGGCCCGGTGTCGATGGTGTCCACCGGGTGCACCTCGGGTCTGGACTCCGTCGGACACGCCGTCGAGCTGATCCGCGAGGGCAGCGCCGACGTCATGATCGCCGGAGCGACCGAGGCGCCGATCTCCCCGATCACCGTGGCCTGCTTCGACGCCATCAAGGCGACCTCGCCGCGCAACGACGAGCCGGAGACCGCCTCCCGGCCCTTCGACGCCTCCCGCAACGGCTTCGTGCTCGGCGAGGGCTCTGCGGTGCTGGTCCTGGAGGAGCTGGAGAGCGCACGCCGGCGCGGCGCCCATGTGTACGCCGAGATCGCGGGCTTCGCCAGCCGCTGCAACGCGTACCACATGACCGGTCTGCGGCCGGACGGCGTGGAGATGGCCGAGGCGATCCGGACGGCTCTCGACGAGGCGCGCCTCGACGGCAGCGCCGTCGACTACATCAACGCGCACGGCTCCGGCACCAAGCAGAACGACCGGCACGAGACGGCCGCGTTCAAGCGGAGCCTCGGCGACCACGCCTACGACGTTCCGGTCAGCTCCATCAAGTCGATGATCGGGCACTCG
The DNA here is from genome assembly GCA_002154345.1 of Streptomyces griseus. GTDB lineage: Bacteria > Actinomycetota > Actinomycetes > Streptomycetales > Streptomycetaceae > Streptomyces > Streptomyces caviscabies. Next base: position 4,665 of record MUNB01000010.1, on the reverse strand, counting down.
CTCGGCGCGATCGGCTCGCTGGAGGTGGCCGCCAGCGCGCTGGCCATCGAGCACAACACGGTGCCGCCGACCGCGAACCTCCACACCCCGGACCCCGCCTGCGATCTGGACTACACGCCACTGACCGCCCGCAGTCAGCGCACCGACACCGTGCTCAGCGTCGGCAGCGGCTTCGGCGGCTTCCAGAGCGCCATGATCCTCACCCGACCGCGCCTGGGAGATGCCGCATGACCGCCCCCGTCACCGAACCGGCCGCGCGTACCGGCGGCACGGACGCCACCTCGACGGCCGCGCCCGTCGTCACCGGAATCGGCGTCACCGCACCGAACGGCTTCGGCACCGAGGCCTGGTGGGCCGCCGTGCTGCGCGGCGAGAGCGGCATCCGGCCGGTCACCCGCTTCGACGCCGAGCAGTATCCGGCGAAGCTGGCCGGAGAGATCCGCGACTTCGTTCCGGAGCAGCACGTGCCGGGCCGGCTGCTGCCCCAGACCGACCACATGACGAGGCTGGCGCTGGCCGCCGCCGACGAGGCGCTCACCGACGCCGACATCGATCCGGCCACGCTGCCCGACTACGCGGCCGGTGTGATCACGGCCAGCTCGGCGGGCGGTTTCGAGTTCGGCCAGCGCGAGCTGGAGGCGCTCTGGAGCAAGGGCGGCCAGTACGTCAGCGCGTACCAGTCCTTCGCCTGGTTCTACGCGGTCAACACCGGCCAGATCTCCATCAAGAACGGGCTGCGCGGGCCGAGCGGTGTGCTGGTCACCGAACAGGCCGGCGGCCTGGACGCGGTGGCGCAGGCCCGCCGGCAGATCCGCAAGGGCGTGCAGCTGCTGGTCACGGGCGGTGTGGACTCGGCGCTGTGCCCGTGGGGCTGGGCGGCGCACCTGGCGGGCGGTGAGCTGACGGAGGTCGCCGATCCGGCACGGGCCTACCTGCCGTTCTCCGGGGACGCGTCCGGTCATGTGGCCGGCGAAGGCGGTGCGCTGCTCGTCCTGGAGGACGCGGCCGCCGCCGAGGCGCGCGGCGCGAAGACGTACGGAGCGGTCGCGGGCTACGCGGCCACCTTCGACCCGGCACCGGGTTCGGGCGGTGCGCCGCGGCTGCGGGCCGCCGCCGAACAGGCGCTGAAGGAGGCCGGTCTGCGTCCGGACGACGTGGACGTGGTCTTCGCCGACGCGGCCGGACGCAGGGACGCCGACCGGGCGGAGGCCGAGGCCATCGCCGCACTGTTCGGTCCGTCCGGAGTGCCGGTGACGGCTCCGAAGACCATGACGGGCCGACTCGCCGCCGGTGGCGCGGCGCTGGACCTGGCGGCAGCGCTGCTGGCACTGCGCGACCAGGTGATCCCGCCGACCGTGCATGTGGCCGAACCGGCCGCCGACTGCCGGATCGACCTGGTCACCGGGGTCCGCAGGCCGGCCGGCGGACTCCGCACCGCACTGGTGCTGGCCCGCGGTCGCGGCGGTTTCAACGCGGCCATGGTCGTACGCCGGTCCGGCTGACGCCGGTCCGTCACCGGGCGACCGCTCCACCGCCGCGTCGCTCCACCACGTCACCGCTCCATCACGTCACCGCTCCATCACGTCACCACGTCACCGCCTCGCCTCCCGGCCGGCCGTGTGCCGGGGCCTCGGCAGTTCGCCGCCGTCCCGGCGCACGGTCCGTCGGCTGGACCAGACTTCCAGAGCCAGGAGGACCGTTGCTCACCGTCGATCCCGCGGACTTCGCCCGCACCATGGCCCATGTGCCGACACCGGTCACCGTCGTGACCACGGTGGACCCGAGCGGGCGTCGCTGGGGCTTCACCGCCAGTTCGTTCACCTCTCTCTCGCTGGATCCGCCGCTGGTGCTGGTGTGTCCCGCCAAGTCGGCCTCCTGCTACGAGGCCTTCGTCTTCGCCGACCGGTTCCTGGTGAACGTGCTGGCATCCGACCAGGCCGGCATCGCCGCGGTGTTCGCGCGGTCCGGCGCGGACAAGTTCGCCGAGACCCCGATGGAGCCGTGCGAAGCGGGACTGCCGGGCCTCCGGGGCGCGACCGCGCGACTCTCCTGCCGTCTGCAGGACGTCCTGGACGGCGGCGACCACAGCATCCTGATCGGCCGGGTGGAAGAGGTCTCGGTGCGCGACGCCGAGCCGCTCGTCTACTACAACCGCGCCTTCGCGCGCCCCGCGAGCAGCCCCGCTCTGGCGTCCTCGGCATGACGACGACACCGACCAGGAGAAGTGCAGTGAGCCTCAGTTCTTCCATCAGCTCTTCCACCAGCTCTTCCGTCAGTTCTTCCGTCATGGCCGAACCGCATCTGCGCGAGGTCGCCGACGACGTGTACGCCTACGTCCAGCCGGACGGCGGCTGGTGCCTGAACAACGCCGGCCTGATCACCTCCGGCGGGCGGCCCGCGCTGATCGACACCGCGGCCACCGAGGCGCGTACCGGCGCCCTGCGCGCGGCGGTGGCCGCGGTCACTCCGGAACCGCCGAGGTTCGTGATCAACACACATCCGCACGGCGACCACGTCTTCGGCAACCGGTTCTTCGCCGACGAGGCGGTGATCGTCTCGCACGAGGCCACCCGCGCCGAGATGGATCTCGCGGGCCTGCATCTGACCTCCCTGTGGCCGGAGGTGTGCTGGGGCGACGTCAGCGTGGAGCTGCCGTCGCTGACGTACCGGGGCGCGCTCACGCTGCACCTCGGCGACACCACGGCGGAGCTGATGCACCTCGGCACCGCCCACACCCGGAACGACACGGTGGTGTGGCTTCCGCGCCAACGTGTCCTGTTCACCGGCGACGTGGTGATGTCCGGCGCGACCCCGTTCTGTCTGACCGGATCGATCGCGGGCTCCCTCGAGGTGATCGAGCAGCTGCGCGCGCTGGAGCCGGAGACCGTCGTGTCGGGCCACGGGCCGGTCGGCGGGCCGGAGTTGCTGGAGCAGAGCGCGGGATATCTGCGCTACATGCAGCGGCTGGCCGCCGACGGTATCGCCGCCGGGCTGACTCCGCTGGAGGCGGCGCGCGCATCCGGTCCCGGACCGTACGCCGAACTGCTCGACAGCGAACGGCTGGTGCCGAACCTGCACCGGGCGTACGCCGAGGCCCGTGGCGCCGAGCCGGGGCACTGGCTCGACATCGAGGAGCTGTTCGCCGAGATGGTGACGTACCACGGCCGGCTGCCGGCCTGCGCAGCCTGAGGCACCGCCCTCCGGCCTCCGGCGTCCTCTCCTCCTTCTCCTTCCTCTCCTCCCTCTTCCGGACATCTACCAGGACGGGCACACCGTGATAGCACTCGATCCCGACAACGGCTTTGTCACCGCCATCGACTGGCTGACCCTGGACGAGAACGACCGGGACGGCCAGGCCAAACTGCTCGACCTCCTCCGCCCCGGCGCCGACGAGCGCGGCGGACCGGGCCGGGTGTCCTCCGCGCTGCACGCGGCGCACCGGCGTGCCGGCGTCGCCGACTTCGCGCAGTGGCGCTCCGTCGAGGAACTGCGGGCCCACCACGACGATCCGGCCCGTCAGGACGAGCTGCTCCGGATCGGCGGCCTGACCACCGGAGTCCGGCTGCTGACCGCCGAACTGGTGTCGGTGCAGCACGCCCCGGCCGTCACCGGAGGCGTGGACGTCTCTCCGGACCGCGACGACTGGACGTCCGTGGCGATCCAGTGGGTGCGGCCGGAGGAACAGGGCGCGCTGGTCGCGGAGTTGACCAGGCCACGTGAGGAATGGGTCCACCTGCTGCCGGGGTACCGGTCGCACAGCGTGCTGCGCGGGCTGGACGGCACCTTCGTCGTCAACTACGCGCAGTGGGAGAGCGAGGAGGCGTACTGGGCCTTCCACGACGTGCCGGAGCACACCTGGCCGCTGGACGTCCGCGCCTCCCGCGACCGGGCCCGGAAGCTGACGCGGACCTGGGAGTACAACACGTTCCGGGTCGTCCACGCCCGGGTGGAGGCGAAGTGATGAGGTCGCCGACCGGCGCGGGGACGCGCACGGCCACCGCCGCCACCACCGTCACGAGGTGCGTGGGAGCGACCTGCGCCGGCCGCCGGGCGGCCGGCGAGGCGGGGCGGACCGCGAACGCCGGTCTGCGGCTCTGCCAGGCCTGCCTGGACCGGCTGTCCACCGAGCTGCGCCGGCTGCCGGAGCTGTACGAGGCCTGCGGCCGGAGACTCGACGGCGGCGCGCAGGACGCCCTGCGTCCCAGGACGTCCGGCGGTCCGCTGCGCGGCATGCCGTTCAACGTCCAGGCGGCCGAGGCGCGGACCGAGATCCTGACCGTGCTCGGCTCCTGGGCCGGCGCGGTCGCCGAGAAGCGCGGGGTGGCCGCGCCACGGCGGGAGGTGCTGCCGCTGCGCGTCTTCCTCGGCCGGCACCTGGCGTGGCTCGCCGCGCACGATGCGGCGGGCGACTTCTGCGGCGAGGTGGCGCGGCTGGCGCGGCGGGCCCGGCGGGTGGCCGATCCGGAGGTGCGGCGGCGGCTGCCGATCGGCGGCTGCGCGGAGCCGGACTGTTCCGGATCGCTGACGGCGGTCGTCGGCCCGGGACAGCCGCGGACGCCCGCGGTGATCAGCTGCGACCGGGATCCGGGCCACCGCTGGCTCGGCCACGAGTGGCTCCAGCTCAGCGACCGACTCCGCGGCACGGCGTCCGCGGGAGGCGGGCCG
>MUNB01000001.1 GCA_002154345.1 Streptomyces griseus | reverse complement strand
ACGAGCGCGGCGACCGCCGCCCACTGCTCGACCGGCTCTCCCTCCCCGAGCGGAACTACGTGGCGGAGGCGCTCCGTACCGAGACGGTCGGCGGTGTGCTCCTGCTGGTGGCGGCGGTCGCCGCGCTCGTCTGGGCCAACACCTTCGGCGGCTCGTACGAGACGGTCAGCCACTTCCACTTCGGCCCCGGCGCCCTCGGCCTGGACCTCTCCGTGGCGCACTGGGCGGCTGACGGGCTGCTCGCCGTCTTCTTCTTCGTCGCCGGTGTCGAACTCAAGCGCGAACTGGTCGCGGGCGAACTCCGCGATCCGAAGGCCGCGGCTCTCCCGGTGGTGGCGGCCCTGTGCGGCATGGCCGTGCCCGCCCTCGTCTACTTCCTCACCACGGTCGTCGGCGGCGGCTCGACGGACGGCTGGGCGGTCCCGACGGCCACCGACATCGCCTTCGCCCTCGCCGTCCTCGCGGTGATCGGCACCTCGCTGCCCTCAGCGCTACGGGCCTTCCTGCTCACCCTGGCCGTCGTCGACGACCTCTTCGCGATCCTGATCATCGCGGTGTTCTTCACCTCGGACCTGAACTTCCTGGCGCTCGGCGGGGCGGTCCTCGGCCTGGCCGTCTTCTACCTCCTCCTCCGCTTCGACATCCGGGGCTGGTACGTCTACATCCCGCTCGCCCTGGTCATCTGGGGCCTGATGTACAACAGCGGTATCCACGCCACCATCGCCGGTGTCGCGATGGGTCTGATGCTCCGCTGCACCCGTCGCGAGGGCGAGAAGCACTCCCCCGGCGAGCACATCGAACACCTGGTCCGCCCGATCTCGGCCGGCGTCGCCGTCCCGCTGTTCGCCCTGTTCTCGGCAGGGGTCGCACTGAACGGCGAGGCACTGGCCGGCGTCTTCACCCGGCCCGAGACGCTCGGCGTCGTCCTCGGCCTCGTCGTCGGCAAGACCGTCGGCATCTTCGGCGGCACCTACCTCGCCGCCCGCTTCACGAAGGCGGAGCTGAACAAGGATCTGGCCTGGGCCGATGTCCTGGCACTCGCCTCGCTCGCCGGTATCGGGTTCACCGTCTCACTGCTCATCGGCGAGCTCGCCTTCGAGGGCGATCCGGAAATGATCAACGAGATCAAGGCCGCCGTACTGCTCGGCTCACTGACGGCTGCCCTGTTTGCCTGCGTCCTGCTCAAACTCCGGGTACGCAAGTACAAGGAGCTGTACGAGGCCGAGGAGCTGGACGAGGACGGATCCGGGGTACCCGACGTCTACGAGCAGGATGATCCGGAGTATCACCTGCGGATGGCCGCCATCCACGAGCGCAAGGCAGCCGAACACCGCCGTCTCGCCGAAGAGCGGGCGGGGGCAGCGCGCAACAAGCCGAACAGTCCGGCATGATCTGACATCGGATGTGTCGAAGACGGAGAGGGAGTCAGGGATGAGCGACCCCGGCAACTACGTGGGCAGTGCGGACCGCAGCATCGGGCAGCTGGTCGCCTCGGCCACGGCCGAGATGTCCGCACTGGTGCACGACGAGATCGCCCTGGCCAAGGCGGAGGTGCGGCAGGACGTCAAGCGCGGGGCGATCGGCAGTGCGGCGTTCATCGCCGCGGGCGTGCTGCTGCTGTTCATGATGCCGATGCTGAGCTTCGCGGCCGCGTACTGGATCCACACATCGGGCCTGGGCCTGGCGTGGTGCTTCCTGATCGTGGCCGGCGCGTACTTCTTCCTGGCCATCCTGATCGCGTTCATCGGTCTGCGGAAGTTCAAGAAGATCAAGCCGCCGGAGAAGTCCATCGCCTCCGCCAAGCAGACCGCCGCCGTCCTGCAGAAGGCCAAGCCGCATCCGCGCCCGTCGATCGAGGCCGCCGCGATCATCGAGCGGTCCGCCGTCTCCGGCAGTTCGCTGGCGAAGAAGAGCGTCGAAGGCGGCTCCGGCCAGGACAAGGCCACCGCTGTGGCACGCTCGTCCACATGACCGTTCCCGATTCCAGCGCACTCGGCCCGACGGGTCCCGCGGACCCGGAGGGCCCGGCTGCCCCGTCCGACCCGGCCACGGGCCCCTCGGGCCGGGCCGCGGCCGGAGGCCCGGTGCGCCTCGACGGCCCCTGGACCCACCGCGACGTGGCGGCCAACGGCGCGCGCTTCCACATCGCGGAGATGGGCGAGGGGCCGCTGGTGCTCCTGCTGCACGGCTTCCCGCAGTTCTGGTGGACCTGGCGTCACCAGCTGCCCGCGCTCGCCGAGGCCGGTTTCCGGGCGGTCGCGATGGACCTGCGCGGGGTGGGCGGCAGCGACCGCACCCCGCGCGGTTACGACCCCGCCAACCTGGCCCTCGACGTCACCGGCGTGATCCGCTCCCTCGGCGAGCCCGACGCGGCCCTGGTCGGCCACGACCTCGGCGGCTACCTCGCCTGGACGGCCGCCGTGATGCGGCCCAAGCTGGTCCGCCGGCTCGCCGTCTCCTCCATGCCGCACCCGCGCCGCTGGCGCTCATCGATGCTGTCCGACTTCGCCCAGTCGCGGGCCGGTTCGTACGTCTGGGGCTTCCAGCGGCCGTGGCTGCCGGAGCGGCAGCTCCTCGCGGACGACGCCGCCCTGGTGGGGAGCCTCATCCAGGACTGGGCGGGCCCGCGCACCCCGGAGTTCCCCGACGAGGAGACCCTGGACGTCTACCGCCGGGCCATGAGCATCCCCTCCACCGCCCACTGCTCGATCGAGCCGTACCGCTGGATGGTCCGCTCGATGGCGCGTCCGGACGGGATCCAGTTCAACCGGCGGATGAAGCGTCCGGTCCGGGTGCCCACGCTGCACCTGCACGGTTCGCTCGATCCGGCGGTCCGTACGCGGAGTTCGGCCGGGTCCGGCGAGTACGTCGAGGCGCCCTACCGGTGGCGACTTTTCGACGGTGTCGGGCACTTCCCGCACGAGGAGGATCCGATCGGCTTCTCCACCGAACTCATCAACTGGCTCAAGGACCCCGAGCCCGACCGATAGGCCGGTCACCCGTTCGCGCACAGCTGTCCGACGGACAGCCAATTGCCTGCCGCATAGGCCAATTGGCTGACTCGCCGACGGTTACCGACCATGGGTCACGGGCAGACGTCGGGGTATGGGCTGGACGCACGACTTCACTGACGAAGCACGCAACCGCCGCTCCACCGCCACAACCGGTGTGAGCACTCATGAGGGGGGCGGCCCTCGCGGCCGGGTGCACGAAGTGCATGACCTTCACCGATCCCGTCTCGGGATTCCGCGCATCCTCCGCCGTCGGGCCCGCTGGGTCTCGGCGCGGCTCCGCCATCCCCGTAACTGACGCCTGACCGCCCCTTTCGCTCCCCCCTCTGGAGGCCCCTGGAGGCCTCTGGAGGGCGCGCCGGAAGGCCCGCTGGAGAGCCCGTCAGAGGGCGCAGCCCTGGCTGTCGACCTGCTGGTTGGCCGTGCGGCCGATCTCGATGTCCTCGCGGATCTCGTCGGCCGTCAGCGCGTAGCCGGTGTCCGGGTCGTCGAGCGACTTGGCGAACACCACTCCGTACACCTTTCCGTCCGGAGTGAGCAGCGGGCCGCCGGAGTTGCCCTGACGGACCGTCGCGTAGAGCGAGTACACATCGCGGCGCACCGTGCCCCGGTGGTAGATGTCCGGGCCGTCGGGGTTGATCCGGGCGCGGACGCGGGCCGAGCGCACGTCGTACGCGCCGTTCTCGGGGAAGCCCGCGACGATCGCGCTGTCGCCGGTCCGCGCGTCGTCGTCCGGGCCGGTGAACCGCAGCGGCGTGGCCCGGAGGTCGGGGACGTCCAGGACCGCGATGTCGCGCTGCCAGTCGTAGAGGACGACCTTCGCGTCGTACAGCCGGCCCTCGCCGCCGATCTGGACGGTGGGCTCGTCCACGCCGCCGACCACATGGGCGTTGGTCATCACCCGGCGCTCGGCGAAGACGAAGCCGGTCCCTTCGAGGACCTTGCCGCAGCTCGGGGCCGTTCCCATGACCTTGACGATCGACTTCTTGGCGCGGGCGGCGACCGGGCTGCCCACCAGGGCCGGGTCCGGCGCCTTGACCTCGGTGATCGGTTCGTTGGCGAACGGGCTGAAGACCTGCGGGAAGCCGTTCTGTGCGAGGACGGAGGAGAAGTCCTGGAACCAGCTGGGCGCCTGCTCGGGCATCACCCGGTCGACGCCGAGCAGGACCGAGGAGTTGCGGACCTCCTTGCCGAGCGTCGGCAGCGAGGTGCCGGCCAGCAGCAGGCCGATCATCCAGGCCACCAGCAGCATGGCCACCACATTGACCAGGGCGCCGCCGGTGGCGTCCAGGGCGCGCGCGGGCGACCACGTGATGTACCGGCGGAGTTTGTTGCCCAGGTGGGTGGTGAAGGCCTGGCCGATCGAGGCGCAGATGATCACGATGACGACCGCGCCGATGGCGACCGCGGTGGTGACCTCGGCGTCCTCGGTCACCCGGTTCCAGATGACCGGCAGCAGGTAGACGGCGACGAGCCCGCCCCCGAGGAAGCCGATCACCGACAGGATGCCGACGACGAAACCCTGGCGGTAGCCGATGACCGCGAACCAGACGGCGGCGAGCAGCAGCAGGATGTCGAGCACGTTCACCGTCTATAGCCTCGCAGTTTCGTCACCTGGCCCGTCGGTGGTGACGGGGTCCGGGCCGGACCCGGAGCAGCGCAGCAGGAGAGCCAGCGTGTCATGCGCGCCAGTCGAGCGGCACCTGTCTGGCCCTGTCCCAGGGGCGTTCCCATCCCGCGTAGTGCACAATCCGGTCGATCACTCCGGCCGTGAAGCCCCAGACCAGAGCCGATTCGACCAGGAATGCCGGGCCGGCGTGCCCGCTCGGGTGGACGGCCGTGGCCCGGTTGGCGGGATCCGTGAGATCCGCCACGGGAACCGTGAAGACCCGGGCCGTCTCGCCCGGATCGACCACCCCGACCGGACTGGGCGCGCGCCACCAGCCGAGCACCGGCGTCACGACGAAGCTGCTGACCGGGATGTAGAGCCGGGGCAGCACGCCGAAGAGCTGTACGCCCTTGGGGTCGAGGCCGGTCTCCTCCTCGGCCTCGCGCAGCGCCGCGCGCAGCGGCCCGGTGGTGGCCTGGTCGCCGTCCTCGGGGTCCAGTGCTCCGCCGGGGAAGGACGGCTGCCCGGCGTGGGACCGCAGCGTTCCGGCGCGCTCCATCAGCAGCAGCTCGGGCCCGCGCTCCCCCTCGCCGAACAGGACCAGGACGGCCGACTGCCGGCCCGCCCCGCTCTCGGGCGGCAGGAAGCGGCTGAGCTGCTGCGGCTGGACGCTGCGCGCGGCGCGGGCGACCGGGTCGAGCCAGGCGGGCAGGCCGTCGGTGGTGACGGCGACGGCCGGGTCGGGAGCGCGTCCGCCATCGCCGCCGCTGTGCGACGGCCCCTCGGCGGGGTCGTTCCCGGCGTGCGTGTGCGTGTGCGTCGAGCCGTGTGTGTGCGCGTGCGTCATGGGCACCCCCGTCGTTTCACAACGCCTGTCGTCGGCCAATTCGTTCCTGACGGGTCCGTTCCCGGCCGTTCCGCTTCCGGCCGTACCGGGCCGGTCGTGCCGGGCCGTTCCGTACCGAGAGCTGCCCTCACCCGGCCCCCAGCGCGGGCGCGGGCTTGCCCGGGTAGTCGGCGGGCGGGCTGAGCCGCTGGCCGGGATAGCCGCCCATCTCGTACTTCAGGAGCTTCCTGGCCTTCTCCGGGTCGGTCTCGCCCTCCCCGTACGAAGGACAGAGCGGGGCGATCGGGCAGGCCCCGCAGGCGGGCTTGCGGGCGTGGCAGATCCGGCGGCCGTGGAACACCACGCGGTGCGAGAGCATCGTCCACTCGCTCTTCGGGAAGATTCCGGCCACCACCGCCTCGACCTTCACCGGGTCCTCCTCGTCCGTCCACTTCCAGCGCCGCACCAGCCGCCCGAAGTGCGTGTCGACGGTGATGCCGGGAACCCCGAACGCGTTGCCCAGGACGACGTTGGCGGTCTTGCGGCCGACCCCGGGCAGCTTCACGAGGTCCTCCAGACGTCCCGGAACCTCGCCGCCGAACTCGTCCCGCAGGGCGGCCGAGAGCCCTATCAGCGACTTGGTCTTGGCCCGGAAGAACCCGGTCGGCCGGATGATCTCCTCCATCTCCTCCGGCACGGCCGCCGCCATGTCCTCGGGGGTGGGGTAGGCGGCGAAGAGCGCGGGAGTGGTCTGATTGACCCTCAGGTCGGTGGTCTGGGCGGAGAGGACCGTGGCCACGAGGAGTTCGAAGGGGTTACGGAAGTCCAGCTCGGGGTGGGCGTACGGATAGACCTCGGCGAGCTCGCGGTTGATCCGGCGCGCCCGGCGGACCATCGCGAGATGCGACTCCGGCTTCGGCACCTTGGCCACCTTGGCTCCTTTGGCCCCCTGGGTCGTTTTGGCAGGCTTCGCGGATTTCGCGGATTTCGCGGGCTCGGCGGGCGTGGACGATGACACTGCGGACCTCCTGGCCGACTTCCGGAGCGGCTTCCCCGGCTCTCCGGGCGAGCCGTGCGTCTCTTCGAGGGAGCCATTCGCGGCAATCCTCGGGCGCGGCCGGGGTTGTTCGCCCACAGCGGAATCGCCGCCCTTCAGCACCCCGTCAGCCCCCTTGGCCTGCGCTCTCCCCGGCGTTCTGGACACCCGGCCAGCCTAGAGCCAGGCACCGACAACCACCCCTGTCACGGCATATCCACCCCCGATCGGCCCCCTGCCGTAGGGTCCGGCACGCCCGTGCGTCAAACTGGTTTGTGATTGATCGCACTGTTTTACCGTCCGGCATGATGGGGACCACGGTTCCCTGAACAGGCCGACAAGGAGAGAACTCGTGGACGACGTTCTGCGGCGCGCCCCGCTTTTCGCGGCGCTCGATGATGAGCAGGCCGCGGAGCTCCGCGCCTCGATGAGTGAGGTGACCCTCGCGCGCGGAGACGCGCTGTTCCACGAGGGCGACCAGGGTGACCGCCTGTACGTGGTCACCGAGGGCAAGGTGAAGCTCCACCGCACCTCGCCCGACGGGCGCGAGAACATGCTGGCCGTGCTCGGCCCCGGCGAGCTGATCGGTGAGCTCTCGCTCTTCGACCCGGGCCCGCGTACGGCGACCGCCTCCGCGCTGACCGAGGTCAAGCTCCTCGGCCTCGGCCACGGCGACCTGCAGCCCTGGCTGAACGCCCGGCCCGAGGTGGCCACCGCGCTGCTGCGCGCGGTCGCCCGACGGCTGCGCAAGACCAACGACCAGATGTCCGACCTGGTCTTCTCCGATGTGCCGGGCCGGGTCGCCCGCGCCCTCCTGGACCTGTCGCGCCGCTTCGGCGTCCAGTCCGAGGAAGGCATCCACGTCGTGCACGACCTCACCCAGGAGGAGCTGGCCCAGCTGGTCGGCGCCTCCCGCGAGACGGTCAACAAGGCCCTCGCGGACTTCGCGGGCCGCGGCTGGCTGCGTCTGGAGGCCCGTGCGGTCATCCTGCTGGACGTGGAGCGGCTGGCGAAGCGCTCGCGCTGACGCCTGCCGCGTACGACGGGACCGATGCCTCCCGTACGGGACCGATGTCCTCCGTACGGCACCGATGCCCCGTGTGACATGGCGTGAAGGCCCCGCCGACCGGATCACGTACCGGTCGGCGGGGCCTTCCCCGTCACGATCCGCCGGGATCCGCCGGACACCCGCTAGATCAGCCCGTGCCCGCTGAGGTACTCCAGCTGCGCCCGTACCGACAGCTCGGCGGCCGGCCACAGGGAGCGGTCCACGTCGGCGTACACCTTCGCCACCACCTCCGACGGCGTACGGTGCCCGGCCTCCACCGCCGTCTCCACCTGGGCCAGCCGGTGCGCGCGATGGGCCAGGTAGAACTCCACCGCCCCCTGCGCGTCCTCCAGCACCGGACCGTGGCCCGGCAGCACCGTGTGGACGCCGTCGTCGACCGTGAGCGACCGCAGCCGCCTGAGCGAGTCCAGGTAGTCGCCGAGCCGCCCGTCCGGGTGCGCCACCACCGTCGTACCGCGGCCGAGGATCGTGTCGCCCGTCAGCACCGCCCGGTCGGCGGGCAGATGGAACGAGAGCGAGTCCGCGGTGTGCCCCGGCGTCGGCACCACGCGCAGCTCCAGGCCGCCGGTGGTGATCACGTCGCCCGCCCCGAGGCCCTCGTCGCCCAGCCGCAGCGCCACGTCCAGGGCCCGCACCTTCGTCCGCGTCAGCTCCGCGAACCGGCCCGCGCCCTCCGCGTGGTCGGGGTGCCCATGGGTGAGCAGCGTGAGGCCCACGCGCCGCCCGGACCGCTCCACCGCCTCGATCACGGCCCGCAGGTGTACGTCGTCGAGCGGCCCGGGGTCGATGACGACCGCGAGGTCGGAACCGGGCTCGGCCACGATCCACGTGTTGGTGCCGTCGAGCGTCATCGCGGACGGGTTGGGCGCGAGGACGTTGACCGTACGGGCGGTCGCTGGTCCGGAGACCACGGTTCCGCGCGGCTGTCCGGGCAGGGCGGCTGCGTCGCTCACGCGGCACCGCCCCCGTCGCCCGCCGCGGGCACGTGCTTGGTGAACTCGTCGTGCCCCGGCCAGCTCAGCACCAGCTCGTCGCCCTCCAGGCGGGCCTGCGCGAGCACCGGGGTCATGTCCTGCGCGTCGGCGGCCTCCAGCGCCTCGGCGGCCGTCCTGTACGGCGCGAGGGCCCGCAGCGTGGTCACGGTGGGCGGCATCATCAGCAGCTCGCCCGCGTCGTAGCGACGGGCCGCGTCGGCGGGGGCGATCCACACCGTGCGGTCGGCCTCGGTGGAGACGTCCCGGGTGCGCTGCCCCTCGGGCAGCGCGGCGACGAAGAACCAGGTGTCGTAGCGGCGTGGTTCGAACTCCGGGGTGATCCAGCGTGCCCAGGCGCCCAGCAGGTCCGAGCGCAGCACCAGGCCGCGCCGGTCCAGGAACTCCGCGAAGGACAGGTCCCGGGCGACCAGCGCCTCCCGGTCGGCCTCCCAGTCCTCCCCGGTCGTGTCGCCCACCACGGTCGTGGCGGTCGGCCCGGCGAGCAGGACGCCCGCCTCCTCGAACGTCTCGCGCACCGCCGCGCACACGACGGCCTGCGCCTCGGTGACCGTCGCCACACCGAGCCGGGCGGCCCACTGCTCCAACGGGGGTCCGGCCCACCCGATCAGCCGGTCGTCGTCGCGCGGATCGACCCCGCCACCCGGATAGGCGTACGCGCCTCCGGCGAACGCCATGGAGGTCCGCCGCCGCAGCATGTGCACGACCGGGCCGGGCGTCGCGGCCCGGGGCCCCGGATCACGGAGCAGCATCACGGTGGCGGCCCGCCGGGGTGTCACGGCCGTCAGCTCACCGGCGGCGAGGGCCCGGATCCGGTCGGGCCATTCCGGGGGGTACCACTGACCTTGGGACATGGCCGGAGGCTATCCGGAACCGCGCCGATGTTCGAGAGGCTCCCTGATCATCACGGCGACCCGACATGCCCCGTACACACCCTCCGTGCCCGGCACACGCCCGCCATGCCCCGTACACACGCGGTCCGCCCGTCGCGGCACCCGTACACACGCGGTCCCGTACACACTCGATCCCGCCCGGTCGCGGGACCGGGCGGGATCGGAAGGACGGGCGGGCAGGGAACCTCAGGCGTCGACGAGCTCCACCTGGACCTCGACCTCGACCGGTGCGTCCAGCGGCAGCACGGCGACGCCCACGGCGCTGCGGGCGTGCACGCCCTTGTCGCCGAGCACCGCGCCCAGCAGCTCGCTGGCGCCGTTGATCACGGCGGGCTGGCCGGTGAAGTCGGAGGCCGAGGCGACGAAGCCCACGACCTTCACGACACGCTTGATCCGGTCCAGGTCACCGGCGACCGACTTCACGGCGGCGAGCGCGTTGAGCGCGCAGGTCTTCGCGAGCTCCTTCGCCTCGTCCGGCGTGACCTCGGCGCCGACCTTGCCGGTGACGGCGAGCTTGCCGTCCACCATCGGCAGCTGCCCCGAGGTGTACACGTACACCCCGGACTGCACGGCCGGCTGGTACGAGGCCAGCGGCGGCACCACGGCGGGCAGGGTCAGGCCGAGCTCGGCGAGGCGCGACTCGACGGCGCCCGCCACTACGCCTTCTCCCGCTTCAGGTAGGCCACGAGCTGCTCGGGGTTGTTCGGGCCGGGAACGACCTGGACCAGCTCCCAGCCGTCCTCGCCCCAGGTGTCCAGAATCTGCTTGGTCGCGTGCACGAGAAGGGGCACGGTCGCGTATTCCCACTTGGTCATGGGCCCGACTGTAACGCCTGGCACGTACGGTCCCGTGCGTAGGCCGGGGCCGGACTGGTTAGGCTCGAATACGTGAGCAGGTTCCAGGTCGTCAGCGGCAAGGGCGGTACCGGTAAGACCACGGTCGCCGCCGCCCTCGCGCTCGCCCTCGCGACCGAGGGCAGGCGCACTCTCCTCGTCGAGGTCGAGGGCAGGCAGGGCATCGCCCAGCTCTTCGGTTCCGGCGCGCTGCCCTACGAGGAGCGCAAGATCGCCGTCGCGCCGGGCGGCGGCGAGGTGTACGCGCTGGCCATCGACGCCGAGCGCGCGCTCCTCGACTACCTCCAGATGTTCTACAAGCTCGGCAGCGCGGGACGCGCCCTGAAGAAGCTCGGCGCGATCGACTTCGCCACCACCATCGCGCCCGGCGTCCGGGACGTCCTGCTGACCGGCAAGGCCTGCGAAGCCGTACGCCGCAAGGACAAGCAGGGCCGGTTCGTCTACGACCACGTGATCATGGACGCCCCGCCGACCGGCCGGATCACCCGCTTCCTGAACGTCAACGACGAGGTCGCCGGGCTGGCCAGGATCGGCCCGATACACAACCAGGCCCAGGCCGTGATGCGGCTCCTGAAGTCTTCGCAGACCGCGGTCCATCTGGTGACCCTCCTGGAGGAGATGCCGGTCCAGGAGACCGCGGACGGCATCGCCGAGCTGCGCGCCGCCGAACTGCCCGTGGGCAGCGTCTTCGTGAACATGGTCCGCCCGCATCTGCTGGACGAGGACGCCCTGCGCACCGCCGCGGGCGGCCGCCGCAAGGAGATCGCCAAGGCGCTGACCCGGGCCGGAGTGACCGGTTCCGCCGCCCTCGTACGCCCTCTGGTCGAGCAGGCGGCCCAGCACGCCGAGCGGGTCGGGCTGGAGCGGGAGCAGCGCGCGGTGCTGGCCGGTCTCGGTCTGCCGACGGCGGAGCTCCCGCTGATCGGCGACGGGGTGGACCTCGCCGCGCTGCACGAGCTGGCCACGGAGCTCCGCAAGCAGGGCGCGGGCGAAGAGGGGGACGCATGAGCGCGGACACAGCCGGTACGGACGCGGTTCCGGCGGCGGCGGACGGCGGCCTGGACACGGACGCGCTGCTGGACGACCCGGGCATCCGGATCGTCGTGTGCTGCGGCTCCGGCGGGGTCGGCAAGACCACGACCGCCGCCGCCCTCGGCGTACGGGCCGCCGAGCGCGGCCGGAAGGTCGTCGTCCTCACCATCGACCCGGCCCGCCGGCTCGCCCAGTCCATGGGCATCGACCGGCTCGACAACGTGCCCCGGCGGGTCGAGGGCATCGACGGCGAGGGCGAACTGCACGCCATGATGCTCGACATGAAGCGGACCTTCGACGAGACCGTCGAGGCGCACGCGGACGCGGAGCGGGCCAGGGCGATCCTGGAGAACCCCTTCTACCAGTCCCTGTCGGCCGGGTTCGCCGGTACGCAGGAGTACATGGCGATGGAGAAGCTCGGCCAGCTGCGGGCACGCGACGAGTGGGACCTGATCATCGTCGACACCCCTCCCTCGCGCTCCGCGCTGGACTTCCTGGACGCGCCGAAGCGGCTCGGGTCGTTCCTCGACGGGAAGTTCATCCGGCTGCTGATGGCTCCCGCGAAGGTGGGCGGCCGGGCCGGGATGAAGTTCCTCAATGTCGGTATGTCGATGATGAGCGGGACGCTGGGCAAGCTCCTCGGGGGCCAGTTCCTGCGGGACGTCCAGACGTTCGTCGCCGCGATGGACACCATGTTCGGCGGCTTCCGCAGCCGGGCGGACGCCACGTACAAGCTGCTCCAGGCGCCCGGCACGGCCTTTCTCGTGGTCGCGACACCGGAACAGGACGCGCTGCGCGAGGCCGCCTATTTCGTGGAACGGCTGGCCGCCGACGAGATGCCGCTGGCCGGTCTGGTCCTCAACCGGGTGCACGACAGCGAGGCTTCGCGGCTCACCGCCGAGCAGGCGCTGACGGCCGCAGAAAATCTTGACGACGCCCGCATTGTGGATCAGAGGGCCGGGAAAGCTGGCTTTGGTGACCGGGAAGACCCCGATCCGGCGGTCACCGCTTCCGGAACGACCGAGCCGCCCCTCTCCCCCGAGGCCGGGCAGGCGTCCGGCCCCGAGCCCGCAGCCGAGCACCAGGACACGACGGAGAACGGACCGCCCCACGAGAACATCGCGACATCCGCGAGCACCAGCGACGACGAGGCCCACACCGTCGACGCCATCGACATCATCAGCATCGAGGACCTGACGGCGGGTCTGCTGCGGCTGCACGCCGAGCGCATGCAGGTCGTCGCCCGGGAGCACGGCACCCGTGACCGCTTCACCGCACGGCACCCCGAGGTGCCGGTGACGGCTGTGGCGGCGCTGCCCGGCGACGTACACGACCTCGACGGCCTCCGGGCCATCGGCGACCGCCTGGCGGGCGGCTCCGCACCGGCTCCGGCCGGAGCGGCATAGCCACCACCACCCACCGGAACGGCGGAGCCGCGGCCTCGTGGCGGCCGCGGCTACCCGACGGCGGCGTACGTCTCGTTCAGTTCCTCGTCCTCCAGCCCGATGACTCCGGGCAGAATGCCGGTGGACCGCTCGTATTCGCTGCGCGCGGTCTCCAGCAGTCGGCGCCAGGACGTGACGGTCGGCCGACGGCGCAGCAGTGCGCGGCGCTCCCGCTCCGTCATTCCGCCCCACACGCCGAATTCGACGCGATTGTCCAGCGCATCGGCCAGGCACTCGGTCCGCACCGGGCATCCGGTGCACACCGCCTTGGCTCTGTTCTGCGCTGCCCCTTGTACGAACAGTTCATCCGGATCGGTAGTGCGGCAGGCTGCCTGCGCACTCCAGTCGGTTACCCAGCCCATGCCGGCGCCGTCCTCTCCCGAATCGAGGCTCCCCCACGGCGGCAGCGGCATATTCACCGCTGCCAGTTGAGGACGTTACGGAAGGTGTGGACAGCACAACACCCCCTTCGGGCCCAATCTTGAATGGTCCGAACGGACTATGCGTATGCGGCAGATCACCCAGGGGAGTGAGCCGAGGACATACGCGACTATCGCCGCGAAAAGAGGACAGTGCACTCAAGTTGCAAAGGACTTCTCGCGACATACGGGGCGATTTCGGGAGCGCCTCGATGGGTGCGTGAAGTGCCATGCGATGACGCGTCGGCCGGGTGAAGAATGACCAGAAGACGCGCATGGGACGACAGGGGGCTTGATACGGAACCGGACTGCTGTGACAGTTGAGAGCAGCTTAGGCCAAGGCCTGTCCGTCTGTCCGGCGAATAGGAACGCAGCCGCCCGCGTCCGCGTGCCCGCTCCGCGACGCCTCGGTAGGCCCAAGACGCACTTTCGTACGCCCGCGACGCCTCCGTACGGTCCCGTCCGGGGCGCCCCCAGGCCCTCCAGGCGACCGCCCGGCCCTCCCGGATGTCACGGTCCGGTACGGGAACGCTCCGAGAGGCCCCCGCTCCTACGACACGTTCATCACTACGGATTAGGCTGCCCCCTATGCCAAAGAAGCGCTCGGGCGGGGGTCTCACCACGACCCAGCAGGCCGCCAAGTTCCTCGGTGTCGCCGCGCTCTCCGGAGCTGTCCTGGCAGGCATCGCGCTGCCCGCAGCCGGAGCGCTGGGGCTCGCCGCCAAGGGGACGGTCGAAGGGTTCGACGAAATCCCCTCCAATCTCAAGACGCCACCGCTCAGCCAGCGGACCACGATCCAGGACCGCGACGGCGGCACCATCGCCACGGTGTACTCCCGCGACCGCACGGTCGTCCCGCTCAAGGACATCTCGCCGTACATGCAGGACGCGATCATCGCGATCGAGGACTCCCGCTTCTACGAGCACGGCGCGGTCGACCTCAAGGGCATCCTCCGCGCGATGAACCGCAACGTGCAGGCGGGCGGGGCGGCGCAGGGCGCGTCGACCCTCACCCAGCAGTACGTGAAGAACGTCTTCGTCGAGGAGGCCGGCGACGACCCGGAGAAGGTCGCCCAGGCCACGCAGCAGACGCTCGGCCGCAAGGTCCGCGAGCTGAAGTACGCGATCCAGGTCGAGGAGGAACTCGGCAAGAAGAAGATCCTGGAGAACTACCTCAACATCACGTTCTTCGGACAGCAGGCGTACGGCATCGAGGCCGCGTCCCAGCGCTACTTCTCCAAGCACGCCAAGGACCTCAAGCTGGAGGAGGCCGCGCTGCTCGCCGGCATCGTCCAGTCGCCGAGCCGCTACGACCCGGTCAACGACACGGAGGAGGCGACCAAGCGTCGCAACACCGTGCTGGCGCGGATGGCCGCGGTCAAGACCATCTCGCAGGCCGAGGCCGACAAGGCCATGGAGACGCCCATCAAGCTGAAGGTGTCCCGGCCGAAGAACGGCTGCATCACCGCCGTCAGCGGCTCCGGCTTCTTCTGCGACTACGTCCGCAAGACGATCCTCACCGACCCCGCCTTCGGCAAGACCGACGAGGACCGGGCCAAGCTCTGGAACCTCGGCGGTCTGACCATCCGCACCACGCTGGACCCGCGCGCCCAGAAGGCGGCCAACGAGGCCGCCACCGCGAAGGTCAACAAGGACGACAAGTTCGCGGCGTCCGTGGTGCAGGTCCGGCCGGGCAACGGCGAGATCCTCTCCATGGGCCAGTCCCGCCCCTACGGCCTGGACCAGAAGCAGAACGAGACCGTGCTCAACCTCGCCGTCAGCAACAAGATGGGCGGCTCCACGTACGGCTTCCAGGTCGGCTCGACCTTCAAGCCGTTCACCGCGGCGGCGGCGCTGGAGAAGGGCATCAGCCCGGCGACGTCGTTCTCCTCGGACTGGAAGATGACGCTCCAGGAGCGGGACTTCCGCAACTGCTCCGGCTCCCCGGCCGGCTACGCGCCCTGGGAACTCCAGAACGAGCTGGAGTCCGAGAAGGGCAGCTGGGACATGACGAGCGCGCTCGGCAAGTCCATCAACACCTACTTCGCGATGCTGGAGCAGAAGGCCGGCCTCTGCGAGACCGTGGAGATGGCCAAGAAGGTCGGCTACGAGCGCGGCGACGGCAAGAAGATCGGCGAGTACCCCTCGATCACCCTCGGCGGTGAGGTGAGCACCCCGCTCTCCATGGCCGGCGCGTACGCGGCGTTCGCCAACCGGGGCACGTACTGCACGCCGATCGCCATCGCGTCCATCAAGGACCCGCAGGGCAAGAAGATCCCCGTGCCGAAGACGTCCTGCTCACGCGCGATGAGCGAGAAGACCGCGGACACGATCAACCAGATGCTCAAGGGCGTCGTGGAGGACGGCACCGGTACGCAGGCCGGACTCAGCGACCGGGACAACGCGGGCAAGACCGGTACGACCAACGACCGCAAGGACGCCTGGTTCGTCGGGTACACGCCGAACCTCTCCACCGCGGTGTGGGTCGGCGACGACATCGGCGAGAAGAGCTCGATGTTCAACGTCACCATCGGCGGCCAGTACTACGACAAGGTCTGCGGCGGCTGCCTGCCCGGCCCGATCTGGCGCATCGCGATGACCGGAGCGCTGGACGCGGCCGAGACCCCCGGCTTCAACCCGGTCTCCGTCCCCCGGGGCAAGGAGAAGAAGGACAAGGACAAGGAGAAGGGCGACCGGGACCGTGACCGCGGCGATGAGGACCGCGAGGACGGCAAGCCCGGCGACAACGACGGCAACCGGTTCCCGGGCGTCGAGCTCCCGGACGGTGTGATCGGCGGCGGTGGCGGTGGCGGCGGGCGAGGTCAGGGCGGCGGCCAGAACGGCCCCTGACCCGTACGCGCACCCGTACAGGTAAACAAAAAAGGGTGGGCGGCCCGGTCTCGATCGACCGGGCCGCCCACCCTTTTGCTTCTCTTGTTTCTCTTGCTTCTCTCAGCCGGCGAGGAGCTTCTTCACCGCGGCGGCGACCCGGCCGCCCTCGGCGAGCCCGGCGACCTTCGGGTTGACGATCTTCATGACGGCGCCCATCGCACGCGGCCCCTCGGCCCCGGCGGCCTTCGCCTCCTCGACGGCGGACGCCACGATCGCGTTCAGCTCGTCGTCGGAGAGCTGCTTCGGCAGATAGCCGTCGAGCAGCTCGCCCTCCGCCTTCTCCCGCTCGGCCTGCTCGGTCCGGCCGCCCTGGGCGAAGGCCTCGGCCGCCTCACGGCGCTTCTTCGCCTCCTTGGCGATCACCTTCTGCACCTCGTCGTCGGAGAGCTCGCGCGCCGACTTGCCGCTGACCTCTTCCTTGGTGATCGCGGTGAGGGTGAGCCGAAGGGTGGACGAGGTCAGCTCGTCACGCGCCTTCATGGCCGTGTGGAGGTCTTCCTTGAGCTTGGACTTGAGCGTGGTCATGCCGCGATTGTGACAGGTACGGGGCGTGGGCCGCCCACCGGTTTTCCGTCCGCCCACCGGTTTTCCCGTCGGCCTCACCGGTTTTCCGCTCACGGTTCCGCTTCTGCGACGATGGGCGCATGCGCGCACGCTACGGAGTACCCCTGAAAGTCACGGCAGTCGGCGCGGCGGTCGGCGCCGCCGGGCTCGCCTACGCCGCCGGATTCGAGGCCCGCTCGTTCCGCCTGCGACGGGTCACCGTTCCCGTACTCCCGCACGGGGCACGCCCGTTGCGCGTGCTCCAGGTCTCCGACATCCACATGGTGAGCGGTCAGCGCAAGAAGCGCGCCTGGCTCCAGTCGCTGGCGGGCCTGCGCCCGGACTTCGTGGTCAACACCGGCGACAACCTCTCCGACCCGGACGCGGTGCCCGAGGTGCTCGACGCGCTCGGCCCGCTGATGGAGTACCCGGGGGTGTACGTCTTCGGCTCCAACGACTACTACGGCCCCAAGCTCCGCAACCCGGCCCGCTACCTCCTGGAGAAGGTCCAGGGCAAGCACGGCCTCAACGGCAACGAGCCCGCGGTCGGCGTCGTCCACAACCCGTGGGAGCCGATGCGCGACGCCTTCGACGAGGCGGGCTGGCTGGACCTGTCGAACACCCGGGGCCGCCTGAAGCTCGACGGCCTGGAGCTGGCGTTCACCGGCCTGGACGACCCGCACATCAAGCGCGACCGGTACGCCGAGGTCCAGGGCGGCCCCGAGACCGGCGCCGACCTCTCCATCGGCGTGGTCCACGCCCCGTACCTGCGCTCCCTGGACGCCTTCACGGCCGACGGCTACCCGCTGATCCTGGCCGGTCACACGCACGGCGGCCAGCTGTGCATCCCGTTCTACGGGGCGCTGGTCACCAACTGCGACCTGGACACGGACCGGGTGAAGGGCCTGTCCACCCACACGGCGGGCGGCCACCGCTCCTACCTCCACGTCTCCGCCGGCTGCGGCACCAACCGCTACACCCCGGTCCGCTTCGCCTGCCCGCCCGAGGCCACGCTGCTGACCCTGGCCCCGAAGGTCTGACCGGGGCGCGGCTGTCGCTTTCGCGCGGCGGACGCGGCAGGCGCGGAGCGGGTCGCCTTCGCGCGGGGCGGGGCGCCATCCGCGCGGCGGGTGACGAATCGCGGGGGTCTTCCCGCCCGCTTACGGTACGAATCATGACCGCGCCCCGGACCGCCCTGCTCCCCCGCCCCCGGGCGGCAGAGGCGCTCGCGGACCCCACCGGGTCCCGCCGACGCCCCTGGGCCGCGGCCCTGCGCGCCGCGGCGTGCGCGGTCGCGGCCGCGGGCCCGGTCATCGCCCAGGCGACCGGCTACGCGCCACCGACGCTGATCCGCTTCACGGTCCTGGCGAACCTCCTGATCGCGGGCGCATTCGGCTGGTCGGCCGTACGTACCTGGCGAGGCGGCCCACCGCTGTCGCCGCGCCTGTCGGGCGGGGTGCTCCTGCTCGCCGCGATCACCGGCCTGATGTACCACCTGGTGCTGGCGAACTACGGCGGCAACCCGCCCCCGCCAACGGACCGGCCCACCGCCGCGACCCTCCTGCTCCACACGGTGACCCCGCTGGCCGTCGCCGCGGACTGGCTCCTGCTGACCGCCCCCCGGACCCTGCGCCTGGCCCACATCCCGCTCTGGCTGACGCCCCCCGCGGCCTACCTGGCCCTCACCCTGACCCGCGGAGCCCTGCTCTCCCCCGACGCCCCGGCCCGCTACCCGTACCCGTTCCTCGACGTCGGCACGTACGGCTACGCCGGCGTCCTCACCCAGTCCCTGGCCCTCGGCCTCCTCTTCACCGCCCTGGGCGTCCTGATCACCGCCGTGGACCACCTCCGGCCGAACGTGGCGGGGTGGTTCCAGCACCGCAGAAACCGGATTTCGCCTCCGGCCGCCGGTGGGCTAAAGTAATCGATGTCGCCGGGAGACCGGTAGACATCGGGGTGTAGCGCAGCTTGGCAGCGCGCTTCGTTCGGGACGAAGAGGTCGTGGGTTCAAATCCCGCCACCCCGACTTCGTAACAGCAGGTCAGGGCCGGTTTTCCTTCGGGAAGACCGGCCCTGATTGCGTTGTGCCAGGGTGTTTGGGTGTCAACTGGGTGTGATCTTGAAACGGGCTCAGGCGTCGTTGGCCCGCTGCTGCAACAGTCGGTCGAGGACCGGCACCGCGGATCGCGGGTGGAGCTCCAGGCGCTCGTCGAGAGAGGCGAACCAGACCTCGGTGAGCTGTTCCATCAGCCGGGCGCGCATGGTGTCGGTCACGTGGGAGTAGCCTGCGCTGACCGAGCCGTCCTCGTGGCCCATACGGTCGTCCATGAGGACCTTGGGCGTGCCCAGCTCCTCCATGAGCGTGCGGTGGCCGTGGCGGATGCCGTGGCGGGTCAGCTCGTCCTTGATGGGTACCCAGCAGGCTTCGGCGCGGCCGGACGCCCCGCGGCCTCTCACGGGGATGCCGGGCCAGGGTCCGGCGGTCACGGGGACGGGGTGGGCGTCCTGGGGGGCCTTCTTCGGGTACCAGCCCGTGGCGGCCGGGGTGAAGATCCACGTGGCGTGGCCGGAGCGCCGCCAGTGGGCGGCTTCCCGGGAGGGGCCGATCTGGCGGACGAAGCCGACTTCCGCGACGGCCTTCTCTACGCGGTCGCGGGTCTTCGCGGCGACGGTGTCAGGCCGGTTGAGGACGTTGGAGACGGTGCCGGTGGAGACGCCGGCGAGCTGGGCGACCTCGCGGAGGGTGGGGCCGCCCCGGCGGGCGGTGGTGCCGCGTCCGCTGTAGAGGTAGGTCTGCCCGTGGCAGTTGCAGGGCTGGGGGTTGGTGCGGGCGATGTGGCCGCTGATGAGGTCGCAGAGGAAGGGCGGGGAGTCGACGTTGCGGTAGCTGTCGTCCTTCGGCGGGCAGCGCTCGAACTGCCCGCTGTCCAGCTCGTAGAGCTGCCATTCGATGCGGTGGGTGCGGGACTCGGGTCGGGCGAACTTCGTTTCCATGCCGACGACTTCGCCCCATCGCTTGCCGGTGTACGACTTGTCGATGTGGGCAACGAACTCGTCGTCGCGGCCGGTGAGGAGTGAGGCCCGCTCGGCGATGAGGAGGGTGCCGAGCATGGAGGTGATGGCCTTCTCGGGGCCGCGCTTGCGGCTGCGGCCGTGCCGCCGACCTCGGCCCCGGCGGCGCTCGGCGGGGTTCTTGTCGATCAGGTCGGCCTCGACGGCGTCGCCCAGGATGAGGTGCAGCAGGGACCGGTAGGTGCGGACGCTGCTGACGGCGGACATGGTCCGCTGGTGGGTCTCCCAGGCGCTGACCGTGGTGGTGGTGATGTCGCGGAGCGGTATGTCGCCGAAGTAGCGCAGAAGGTGCGCGAGGGACCTGGGGTAGTTCTGCATGGTCGACGCGGCGAGGTCGACGCCCTTGATCCACTCGTTGGCGTACTGGGCGAACGTGACCCGGGCGGTGGCGGCCTCCTGCTCGGGCGGGACGTACCGGCCACGCTTGGCCTCTTCGTACGCCTCGACCTCGGCTTTCCGGGCCGCCTTCTCTGCGGTCGTCTTGGTGGGGTAGCGGACGGCTCGGCCGTCCGCGTCCACGACGACGCCTTGCGCTTTGCGGTCCGGGCGCTGGTAGCAGGCCCGGAAGTACGTCTTGCCTCTGGCCGTGCGCTTCTCTGCGTACGCCATGCCCTCATCCCCCTGGTGAGGCGATGGCTCCGAGCACCTCACTGGCGCTGATGCTGTCCATCGCCAGTAAGGCGTTCAGTCTCTGTTCCTGTTGTGTGGTGAAGCGGTCCGCGTTGAGGCAGAGGAGCTCAGCGTGGTGTTCGTGGTCGACCCAGGCGACGACACCGTACGGGGCTCCGGAGACGCGGCGCGCTCGGTGGAAAGGCTGTGTAGTCATCACACTCCCGACCGAGTTCGGTGACGTCGTCACCCGTCTGGCATATTTAACCCGTCAGCGGCAAATGTCGTTAAAAAGTCACTAATAAGTGCCCCAGAAGCACCCATTAGTGACCAATACGCCAGCGCGTTCTATTCGCCGTCGCTGGTCACATCGATCTTGAGTGAGCGGAGCGCGGCCAGCAGCTCCTCCTCCGGCAGGCCCTCCTCCCCTCGGATGACGATGGTGGCGCGGACGCGGCCGGCGGGTGTGGTCAGCTCGGTGACTCGGGAGTCGAGGAGCGGGCCTTCGCGGAGCGCCTGCTGCACGAGGAGCGAGAGATCCGACGCGACGGGGTCGACTGCTGACTCCCGCGTAAACGTCTCTGCTGACGCCACCGGCGCGGGGGTCGGGTCGTCCGCGAGTACGGGGTCGCCGCCACCGAGGACCAGATCGATGGACTTGCCCGTCCACCCGACGAGGCGCGCGTACGCCAGGACGGTGGTCGTCACCCTGGCGATGCGGCCGTGCTCGATGTTGTTGAGGGCTCCACGCTTCACACCGATCGTCTGCGCGACTTCCTGCTGTTCAATGCCGCGCGCGACCCGGGCGCTCTTCAGCGCTTCGCCGAGGCGTGCCCAATCTCTGGTCATGGGCCCCATCATGCCGCACATCACTGCAACAACAAGGGCGCACAAGCAGCGCAAATGGGCGCACACGTTGCAGATTGCGTGTCAAAAGTGTGCATGGAGGCATTGACGCCGTACGAGTGAATGTTCAGAAATCGTACGCAGAAGTACGCCAGACGTGTTGCACGCGTGTGCAGCGTATGTTTAGTCTCTGGACGTGACACCGAACGGCACGGCAATCGAAGCCTTGCGGAAGGTTCGATCCCTGAGCCTCCGCGACCTGGCACGTCTAGCGCAGACCTCCGCCAGTCAGCTTTCACGTATTGAGCGTGGGCTCGCTGGTGCTCGCGAGGAGCTGATCTTCCGGCTGGCTGCCGTGCTGGACGTGCCCGTGGACGACATCACCAGAGGAGCATCCATGTCGACCGAGGATGCGGTGGCCCCGGTGCGGGGCACCGACGAAGACCTTCCCGCGATCCCGGCTCAGGCCGACGCGGTCGCGAAGAGGCGGGCGAAGAAGCCCGCCGTCGAGCGGGAGGTGCCCTACCCGGGCACCGCCGAGGGCGAGGTCTTCCACTACACGCCCGAGGAGGCGGCCCGGTTCCTGCCGTGGTCCGCGCTCCAGCTCAAGCGGAAGGCGTACGCGCGGGAGATCCCGTTCAACGGCGGGGGTGGCCGGATCACCTTCACCGGCCTGGACATCCGCGAGATCAGCCGCATGACGGCGGTTCGCCCGCTGGTCGAGGCCGCTCCGGTCCAGCAGCGCAGCGCCTGACGACGCTGCCGGGGGACGACGGGCCGTGCCTGGCCTTGGTCGCCGCCCCCAGCGTCGCCGGTCACCTCAACCACTCATCGAATCGAGGAACCGTGAGACCGAACTGTAGCCCCAAGCACAATCCGAAGACATGCCGCCTGTGCGCTTTCCTGCGCCACCCGGCCAACTCCAAGACGCGCAAGGGCCTTTCCTCCGGCCTGATGTCGCAGACCCGGACGGGTTTCTGATGACCGCGCGCCGAACCGACCGGATCTACGTCGACCACGCCGCCGTCGCCCTGGCGGCGAGCACCCGGCCCGGCGAGTGGATCCGCGCCGGTGCGTACAAGACCGCCCGTGGTGCAGAGGCGACCGCCAGTCACGCCCGCGACGGGGGGCTCTCGGCGTACGAACCGGCCGGTTACTACCAGGCCACCGTCGCCGAGGAGGACGAGGGCCCGGTGCTGTGGGTCCGCTATGTGGGCGCTGAGGGCGCCCGGCTCCAGGCGCTCGTCGTCGTCGACAAGCGGCCCGTCGCCGAGGTCGCCCAGAAGCGCACCCGGTGCAGTGACCAGCCGGCCCGCTTCGTGACGCGCCTCCAGCACACGCTGACCCAGGTGCGGCAGGGCGAGGACGTCACCGCCGCCGCG
Source organism: Streptomyces griseus (assembly GCA_002154345.1). Lineage (GTDB taxonomy): Bacteria > Actinomycetota > Actinomycetes > Streptomycetales > Streptomycetaceae > Streptomyces > Streptomyces caviscabies. Next base: position 7,906 of record MUNB01000001.1, on the reverse strand, counting down.
TGGGACGCCTCCGACCCCATTCAGCTCGCCGCCGAGATCGAGGCCCTGGCCGGTCTGCGCCGCCTCTCCGCCTTCCGTAAGGACACCCCCCGATGAGCACTGTCACCGAGCCTGTTCTGTTCGACGTCCCGTCCCAGGTGGGCGCCACGCTCGCTGAGGCCCCGACCGCCCGGCTCCTGCTCCCGGCGGACGCCCCCGAGGAGCAGTGGCACGCGGCCCGCGCCGCCGGTATCGGTGGGTCGGACGTCGCCGCGATCCTCGGCCTGGACAAGTACCGCGGCCCCCGCCACGTGTACGAGGACAAGCACGGCAGGCCCACCTTCAAGGGCAACGAGGCCGCCGAGATCGGCACGGAGATCGAGGGGTTCATCGCCGGGCTGTTCAGCAAGCGGTCCGGCGTCCCGATCGCGATGCCGCCGGGCACGCTGGTGCACGCCGAGCACGACTGGGCGCGCGTCAACGTCGACCGGTACACCTGCGACGCCGACGGGGCCGTGACCGGCCTCTTGGAGTGCAAGAACCGCTCCGCGTACCAGCTGGACGACTGGGAGGACGGCGTCCCTGACGCCCCCGCTCTCCAGACGCACTGGGGCATGGCCGTGGGCGGCTGGACGCACGGGTACGTGGCTGCGCTCGTCGGCGGGAACCGGCTGATCTGGCATCGGCTGGAGCGTGATGAGGAGATGGTCGCCTACCTCCTCGACTTCTGCGGGAAGTGGTTCCAGCGGCACGTCGTCGAGGGGTTCGAGCCCGACGCTGACGGCCTGGAGTCGACGACCGAGCTGCTGTCGAAGCTGTGGTCGGTCAAGGCGGAGTCGGTCCTTGAGGTCGACGTGGCGAAGGCCAAGGCGCTGCGGGCGCGGGCCCTCGACCTCAAGGCGCGGGCCAAGGACGTTGCCGAGGACCTGCGGACGGTGGAGAACGAGATCCGTCTCCTGACCGGCGCGAACGAGGTCGCCAAGGCCGACGGCAAGGCGGCCTGGTCGTGGAAGGCCAACGGGACTTTCGCCCAGAAGAAGTTCGCCGAGGACGAGCCGGAACTGGCCGCCGAGTACACGCACATGGTGCCCGCGATCGACGTCGACCGGCTCAAGGACGAGCAGCCCGAGAAGTACGCCGCGTACCGCGCCCGTGTCCTGCGTATCCCCGCGAAGGGAATCTGATCATGGCTCTGTCGTCTCTCAAGGACCGCGTGCGCGCGGTTGCCGCCCCGACCACCGACCTGCCGACGGTCGAGGAGACCGTCACCGGCTCGGAGGCCGTCCCGGCGGAGTCCGCTCGTGAGCAGCTGCACGCGGCGGCGAAGGGTGAGGGCGGGAAGCTCGCCGACACCGCGCTGACGTGGCTGGAGCAGTACCAGGGCGAGTTCACGAAGGCGCTGCCGTCGCACGTCGACACCGCGGCGTACTTCACCGCCGTGCGGGCGATCCTGCCGGGCCTGGTGCGGTGCACGCCGGCGTCACTGCTCCAGGCGCTCCTGACCTGCGCGAGGTTCGGGCTCATCCCGGACGGTCGTCACGCGGTCATCAAGCGTGAGGGCAAGACGGCGGTGTTCGTGCCGATGGCCCAGGGCTACGTGGAGCTGATGTACCGGTCCGGTCGGGTCGGGTCGGTCCACGTCGGGATGATCCACGAGGGCGACGAGTGGGCCTACGAGCCGACCGCTCCGGCCCCGCTGGACTTCACGCACAAGCCCGCGCTGACGGTCTCGAAGAAGGAGCGGGGTGCGCCGATCCTGGCGTACGCCTTCGCGTGGATGGCGAATGGTGCCCGGTCGCAGGTGATCGTGCTGACGCGGGAGGACGCGGAGGAGATCCGCGACGAGTACAGCCAGGCGTACCAGCGGGCGCAGGAGTCCGGGACGAATGACTCGTTCTGGCACACCGACTTCGTGGCGATGTGGCGCAAGAGCGCGCTGCGGCGGCTCCACAAGGTCGTCCCCATGAGTGCGGAGCTGGTGGCGCTGCTCAAGGCCGACGACGCCGGTGACGCGGGTCAGGTCCAGGTCATCCACGCCCCGGTCGAGGAGCGGGCGCTCCTCGTCGAGGCGGAGGAGGCGCACGAGCGGGCCGAGGAGTCGCAGGACCCGGAGGAGACCCGGGCCCGGCCGCTGCCCCGGAAGAAGCGAGTGCAGCCCCAGCGGTCGACCCGGAAGTCCCGCAAGGGTCGACGTCGGTGACGGTTCGTCTTCTCGCCCTGGCGGCGCGGGTGTTCCCGCGCCGCCGGTGGCGGTCCCCGGCCGACCCCGTGTTCCGGGTCGGCCCGTTCTGGGCGTGGTGCCCGGCTGAGGCCCGCACGACGCCCCACCAGCAGGACGCCGGATCGCGTCGCTGCCGGTCCTGCAAGACGACCACGAAGGAGATGTCACATGGGATTGGTTGAGCCCTTCGAGCCGGTGTACGTGCGGCCCGCACAGCAGCCGTGCCCGGACTGCTTGTGCTGTACGGCGGCGCTGTGCGAGCGCGGCCGACACAGCCTGCGAGGGTGCGCCGGTCACGTGGGTGACGCGATGCAGGCGACGGTCGCCGAGTGCGTGTGCTCGTCGGCGTCGACGGTCCGTACTGCGGCTTGGATGCTGGAGCAGGTGCGGATCACGCGCCTCGCCCGGGAGGCCCCGGTCCGTGAGGACGCCATGGCGCTCCTGCGGGACCTGGTGGCCGGTGGCGCGGTCATGGCGTCGGCGGACACCGTGCAGCAGCTCACGGTGCGGAACTTGGCCGAGATCGTCGACGAGACGCCCCGGGTGACCGTGCGGGGCCGTAAGTACCTGGCGGCCGTGGACGCGGTGCGGAAGCCGTCGCCGATCCGCGTGGTCGACGTCAACACGAAGCGGCGCCTGGCGCTGGTCGAGGTGTCGGAGTGGCGGGCGGATGAGCGGGTGCCGGTCCTCCTGGACCAGCTGACCACCGACACGGGCATCCCCCCGGAGGGGCTGACCCTGCGCTGGCTGGAGGCCGACGCCAACGTCGAGGCCCCGAGCGTCGACGACCTGGTGCTGACCGCGTTCCGTCCGATGAGCCCGATGGCCCCGAAGTGGGCGGCCGTGGGCGGTGACGTGTTGTGACGGGGCTGAGCTGGACGGTGGTGCGGGTGCTGGCCGCGACGGACTGCGGCCGCAAGGACTGCTGCGGTGCTCCTGCGCACGCGTGGGTGCGGGTCGAGGCGTGGTCCCCGCGCCGGGCGTTCCTGACGAGCGCTGTGCCGTACGTACGGGCGGCCGGGGTGCCGCACGGTGAGCTGGCCGGCATGGCGTTCATGGCCGAGCTGGACCTCACCGCCCCGCCGGGGAACTCGGACACGGCCGGGGAGCGGCTGGAGTGGCCGGGTCTCCAGATCGCCCCGTCGATCCCGGCGCAGCCCGGGGGGACGCCGACGGTGCAGCAGATGGCGTCCACGCTGATGCCGACCGGGGGCCCGGAGTTGGACCAGGAGCGGGCTCGGCGGCTCGCTCGTGCGCTCGCTCCGGGGGCCCTGTCGGTGAAGACGGTGATCATCCCGAGGACTCCACCGGGGAAGCTGCGGCCGAGGCACACGCAGGACGGGCACACGTACAAGGCCGACGGGGACAAAGAGGCGGCGACCGCCCTGTACCTGCGGCGCGCGTTCCGGCAGCCGTGGGGCGGGAACCTCGCCGTCGGCGCGGTGTTCTTCCGGCCGAACCGGCAGCGGATCGACGGGGACAACCTCCTCAAGCACGTCCTCGACGCGGGGAACGGCATCGCGTGGCACGACGACGCGCAGATCACCGCGTCGTACCCGGTAATCGAGCTGGACCGGCAGAACCCCCGGACGGTGCTGGTCGTCGCCCGGCACGTGTCGACGATGGACCGGTCCGACGTAGCGGCGAAGCGCCCGCGCGGCCGGAAAGGCCGGTGACGGCGTGTACGGAGACCTGTGTGTCGATGACGTCGACCTGGTCGCCGTGGAGCGTGCCGCGTCGCTCCGGGGCGAGTGCCCGGAGCTCCAGCCGGACGAGGTCCTGGAAGCGCTGCGCGTGATGGCCGGGCGCGGCATGTCGGACGTCGCGATCGGGCGGCGTCTCGGCCTGTCGGACAAGACGGTCATGCGTCGCCGGACCGGCATGGAGCCGGGGTGACCGGCCCCCACCCGGACCGTGTCCGGACAGTGTCCGGACACCGTCCGGGCCACCAGGTGTAGCCCTCCCCCTCACCCCCTCTGATCTGCACGGACATCGTCCGGACCCGTGTCCGGACACCCGACGAAAGGAGCCACCCTTGCCACCGTTCCCGCGCCCGGCAGAGCGCGCCCCGGACAACCTCGACCGGCCTCGTCACTGGTCGGCTGACGCCGAGTGCAAGGGCGATGTCACCAACCTGTGGTACCCGAAGCAAGGCGAGTCGACGGCGTACGCGAAGTCGATCTGCTGGCGGTGCCCGGTCCGGACCGAGTGCCTGACTCACGCCCTGGAGTGGCCCGAGACCTTCGGGGTGTTCGGGGGCTTCGACGAGAAGGAGCGGCGTGCGCTGATCGCGGACGCCCGCCGTCTCGCGGCGAAGCAGCGCGAGAAGGAGTCCAGCGGTGCCGCGTCGTAGGGCCGCCGCGGTGACGGCCGCCCGCCCTGAGCCCCGGGTGCTGCCCACGGGCGGGGTCCTCCTGAACTGGGGGTCGCCGGGGCACTGGGACGGTCGGGTGCAGCTCCCGTGCCGGTACTGCGGGTGCCTGACGCACCTGCGGGACGACCGGGGGCGTCCGGCGGACAAGGTCTGTGCGGAGGCGCAGCTTGCCGAGGTCGGCCGGGTCGTCCAGGCGCAGGCCGCCCAGGGGCTGTTGTGACGGGCCCGGCGTGGTCGATGAGCCCCGGGGTCGTCGCGTTCTGGTCGCGCACGGGGGCGGAGGCGGCGAGGTCCGGTGATGACGGCCTGGCCGTCGAGGTCGCCGCCCGGGTCGCCGCCGAGGGCGGCTTCCTCGACCTGGTCGCGGTGTGCCGGTGCGTCGCCGACGTCGCGGTCCGCGCCCTGGCGGTGCTGCACACCCCGCCGGACCTGACCCGGGGGCAGCGGTGGGTCCTCGCGTCGGCCGAGGGCACCACCGCCGACCAGCTGTTCGCCGTGCGCCTGGTCACCGCGCATGCGAACCGGGACAGCGACGGGGTCACCGCGCTTGTCGCGGCGATGGCCGTTGCCTCCGAGGCCGAGCGAGTCCAGTCGCTTCGGTCGCTGATGACCTACGCGGCCGGGTGTCACGCCCAGGCCGCCCACTACCGAACTGAAGGGACCGAGTGATGACCGAGCAGGAGATCAAGCGGGGGGCCCGTGGCCCGCAGAAGCGTCGGCCGAAGCGGGACGACGAGGAGCGGGCCGCGCTGCGGGCGGACATGGCGAAGTCGTACCTGGAAGACAAGTTGACGATCCGCGCTGTCGCGAAGCTGTACAACGTCTCGTACGGCCATGCCCGGCAGCTGCTCCTCGATGAGGAAGTCACGCTGCGGACGAAGCGCGGCACACGCCCCCCGGCTGCCAAGAGGGTGTGGAAGCCGTGAACGAGCACGAGCGGATCGCTCAGTCCGTTGTGGGTGGGCTGCTGGTGGCGGCCGTGGCCGGTGCGCTGGTGGTCGGCTGCTCGAAGCCGGACGAGAAGCGGCCGTGCGAGCGGCGCGACCGGATCGCTCTCAGCGTGGCGGCCGGGCCGGGTCCGGCACCGCGCCCGCCGGCCCCGGCTCCGGTGCAGAAGGTGCCGTCGCTCCAGAAGGAGCCCGCCGCACCGGCCCCGCAGCGGCGCGGTCCGCGCGCCGCCGTCCCGGACGTCCCGGGTTCGGCCGCCCAGCCGACCGCGAGCCCTTCCCCGAGCGCGACGCAGACGCGCCGTCACCTCGACCTCTGCGACGACTGACCAGCAAGGAGCAGCAGCACATGGATCCCCTCGCCCGTCTTCTCCTCGGTGCCGCGTGCGGCATCCTCGCCTCCGGCATCACGTACGCCATCACGCAGGATCAGCCGTGGTGGTGGGCGGTCGGCCTGATCGTCGCGATCTTCGTGTGGTTCGGCGAGCTGATCCTGGAACTCCTCCCGTGAGCGCGGTGAAGAGCCGGGTGCGGCTCAAGGGCGCGGAGCGCGAGGAAATGGCTGCGGCACTCGTGAAGGGCTACGCCAACGCGTCGGCCCGACAGTTGGCCGTACGGCACGGGCTGTCGCTCGGGCTGACGCAGACGCTCCTCCGTGAGGGCGGGGCGGAGATCCGGCCGAAGGGGACCAACCAGGTCCCGGGCCACCGGTGGCCGCCGCCGGTCCCGCACCGCAAGCCGAACCCGATGACCGAGGGGCGCCTCGACCTCGTCCTCGACGTGTCCGAGCGGTACGAGAAGGGCGCCACGATCCGCGACCTGGTCGCCTCCCACGGCCTCGCGTACGGGACGGTCCAGCGGCTCCTTCGCGCCGGCGGGGTCCAGATGCGGCCCCGGAACAGCCCGCAGTCCCTGAACGCCTGCTACTGACCACCAGCCCCTCGGGCCCGGCCGCCTCACCCTTCGGGGTGGGGCGGCACGGGCGCTTCACGGAAGGACACACGGATGCGCCGGACCCTGTGCGCGAGCTGCCAGCGGCCCGTGCTCTGGACACGGACCGACGCGGGCAGGCAGCTCGCCGTCGACCCCGCACCGGACCCGGCCGGGAACACCGCGGTCCACCGAGACGGGCTCGGCGTGACCAGGTCGCGGCGGCCGACCGAGGAGCTGCCGAAGGCCCCGTGGGAGAAGCTCCACATGCCGCACGTCGCGTCGTGCCCCGCGCGGAAGCGTGCCGAGGCCACGCCGGCGGTCCTCCCGGCCGGGGTGACGGACCTGTCGGCTTTCCGGCGGACTCGAGAACGCCCGTGACCAGCACCGGAGCGCACGAAGAAGGCCGCCCCGGTGTGGGGCGGCCTGTCGTGGTGCGGAGTCAGCCAGCCTTCGGCTCGGCCGGTTCCTCGGCGGGCTCGGACCACGGGCCGGCCGGGGGCCTGGTGGGCATCTTGGCACCGGGGCGGCGCATGTACCAGGCCATGAACTCGCGGAGGACCTGGCCCCGAGGGCTGCGCCCTGACGGGTGCTGCTGCCGCGTGGCGTCGAGGAACGCGACCCAGTCGGGGAGCGGCACACGGAATCGCTGGGGGGCGTCGTACGGCGAATCTTCGGGCGCGGGCATGGCCGGGAGCATACGGGCCTGTTGCCACAAGAGCAAGCCCGGACGGCCCCGCGTCGTAGCAACAAAGGCGACACGCGGACAGTTGTCTTTGTGGCAACAAGTGGGCTAGGTTCGTAGCAACAAGTTACGCACGGTGAGTGTTCGTCACCGACGACTTACAGTGCCCAACTCCCCTCATCCGATGCGCGACCGAGAAGAGACACCATGAGCCAGGAAGCAGTGACCAGGGCGGCCGTAGCCGCTTCTGCGCTGCTGGGTGTCCGAGCCCCCCAGGCGGGTGCACGATGACCGACTGGTCCCCCGATATCCCACAGGCCGTCCAGTCCGAGCTGCCCCCGTTCGGGATCAAGCCGCACTGGGTGACGTTCGGCTTCTCCGCGTCGGCGAACAGGCTTTACGACCTCTACAACGCGCACGTCAACCGCGACCGGGGCGACCTGATCGTGTGGCCGACGCTGGATGACCTCGCCGGGATGATGGGCCTGTCCCGGGGCGACAAGGTGACCCCGTACATGCGGGAGTTGGAAGCGGGCGGCGGCATCCACGTGCGCCGCGTGACGAAGACCGGCGGCAAGGGGCGCCGGTACGTCATCACCTTGAAGGTGCACCCGCCGGAGGGCTTCACCGGGTACCTCCAGGCGTCGGAGTGGCACGCTGCCCACCACGCCGACCAGCCCGCGCCGGTCTCGATGCAGGAACACGCCCGGGGCACCCGTCCCGGCAGCTCAGAGGTACCCCCTCCCGAGGGGGGGTACGTACCCCCCGCT